>NZ_CP009129.1:319650-639300 GCF_000785555.1 Planococcus sp. PAMC 21323
TAGGTAATAAAGCACGTATTAAAACGGCTAACCTCAAAGGGTGTTTATAATGATTGCTAAAGAAGAATTAGTTATTTTCGAATATGAATTGGCAAAGCTAATGGAAGAATACCAAAAATGCGTGGATCAGTCCTTAAAAAAGAAAATACAAGAAGATGTGAAGTGGTTGAAAACGTCCATTTTTTCAACAGGTACTTATGAACAAACAATAGAAAATTAACGATGTTAAATTCTGCGGCGTAGTATTGCTGCAGATTTTTTTGTGCGATGAAAAACTAAAATTGTGAACAGCGCTGTAACAAAGAAGCTTGGAAATCCTTTGAACGTGGGCAATCGACGGGGGTTTCACAAAAGGATGCTTTATAATAGAGGGAGATAAAGCGGAGGAGCGAATGGCATGAAGGATTTAAAGCAATTGGCATTTCAACGGAAAAACACAATGACATTTTTACTTGTGATGTCGATTTTAAAAGGTCTTGCCACAATTGGACAAGCCTTGTTTTTCGTGATGATCGCAGATCGTGTTTTTCTTCAAAATGCTAGTTTTGAAAGCTTAACGCCATTATTTGGAGGATTATTCATTTCGATTTTATTGAGAGCCGGATCAGGTTATGCGATAGGTAAAGCTGGAGTCAATTTGGCTGCCGACGTAAAAAGCGAATTGCGCAATACATTGATCCAATCATTTTCTAGAAATCCATTGCTCTCTGCCGCTAAAGGCCAATCAGGTCAAAAGGTCAGCCTGCTAATGGATTCTGTAGATGAAATAGATGGTTTCTTTAGTAAATACATTCCTCAAATGATTCAAACTTATATTATTCCTGTGATTTTGCTAGGTGTAATTTTCTCGCAAAACTGGACAAGCGGGGTCATTATTTTAATAACGGCGCCATTTATTCCGGTGTTCATGGCATTGGTCGGAAAAGGAACAAAGAAAAAAGCTGATGAGAAAATGGAACAACTCAATCGCTTTTCAGGTACGTTTCTAGATATTTTACAAGGACTTTCGACACTTAAATTATTTGGTCAAGCTGAAAAACAACAACAAGCTATTAAGAAAAGTAGTTTAAATTTCCGAGACTCAACGATGGAAGTATTGAAGTCTGCCTTTCTTTCTTCTTTGATGCTTGAATATATTTCTATGTTAAGCATCGGTATCGTCGCGCTAGAAATAGGGTTACGACTTGTTGTATTCGATAGTATTAGCTTTTTCACAGCGTTCTTCATCTTGATTTTAGTACCTGATTTCTTTAACTTACTAAAAGATTTCGGGAGTGCTTTTCATACGGCGCGAGGTAGTTTATCAGCCGCAAAACAAATAACGATGGAACTAGAAAAAACAAACGTTGATCTAGTGTGGGGAAAAGAAAAAATGGCACAAGAACCGCCTCACTTATCACTAGAGCAACTCTCTTTTCAATACGAAGAAGGATTTTTGTTAGCCGAACTAAATGTGGAAATTCCGCCTTATAGTCAGGTGGCAGTTATCGGAAAAAGTGGGTCAGGAAAAACAACGTTGATGCATCTAGTTGCTGGGCTTCTTCCACAAAGTGAAGGCCGCTTTTATGTGAATGGGATTCCTCGGGAGAATATTAGTGAAACATCTTGGTTTGATCAATTGAGTTACATTTCACAACACCCGTATCTTTTTGCTGGGACCATTCGAGAGAATATAAAAATGGGTGTTACAGGGGATGTTCGTGATGAAGATGTTTTAGTAGCGGCTAAAAAAGCAGGTATTGCGGAAATGGTAGCGTATCTTGAAAAAGGATTTGAAACGCTGATTGGTGAAGCGGGTCGTGGATTATCTGGTGGAGAAAAACAGCGAATTGCGCTTGCACGGGCTTTTTTAAAAAAACCGTCTCTAATCCTATTTGATGAGCCAACAACAGGATTAGACTTACAAACAGAGAAAATTCTGCAAGAGTCCCTTCATGAATTGCAAAAAACCTCGACCGTTATTACGGTTGCTCATCGACTGCATACGATTAAAGATGCTGACATTATCTTGTTTTTAGATGATGGCAAACTAGGTGCAACAGGAAGTCACGAAAAACTATTGGAAACTTATATGCCTTATGAAGAAATGCTTGCAGCACAGCAAGGAGGTGGCTTTCAATGAGTGAATTAAAACATATTTTGAAACTAACGCTTCTTGAAAAGAAAGATGTGTTGATCGCTATCTTTTTCGGCTTTTTAGCAGGTATTGCAAGTGTTGCGTTAATGGGATCAAGTGGTTATTTGATTTCAAAAGCAGCCTTAACTTCTCAAATGACCACGCTCGTAGTCATGGCAGCTTGTTTGAAGTTATTTGGTTTTGCATCGGCATTAAGTCGGTATGGAGAGCGGTTGTATTCTCACCGAGCAACTTTCACCATGTTGAGTCATCTACGAGTATCATTTTTTGAACGATTGACACCACTTGCGCCAGGAATATTCAGCAAGTACCGAAGCGGTGATTTATTATCGCGAATTGTCGGGGATGTCGAAAGTTTACAAAACTTTTTACTACGAGTATTTTATCCGCCAGTGGTACTCGGCATTGTCTTTTTAAGTGCTGTATTCTTTACTTCATTTTTCTCATTGGGCATTGCGATTGTCATTTTTATCGGCATGTTGTTAACGGTAATTGTTATTCCGGCATTATTTGCTAGTAGAAAACGTCGTGTAGATGGACAAGTTAGAGCGCAACGAGGAAATTTAGCAATTGAATCGACAGAGTTTCTTTACGGATTTCGCGATTTGAAAATTCATCAACAATTGGGTTCCAAAGAACAACAATTGAAAAGAGATGCAGCTCGATACAACGAAGGACAGCGACAAGAAGGATTAGAAGAAAACTTGGCCCAGTCCATTAATGCGTTTGTTGCTTTACTTGTTTCCTTTTTTGTTTTAGGTGTTGGTGCATATTTTGTTGCAGCTGGTGAACTCAATGGTTTGTATTTGGCTATGCTTGTGATGATTTCTATCGCTGCATTTGAAAACGTAGCTCCCATGGCTGCTTTTCCGACCTATTTTGAAGAAAGTCGAAAAGCAGCTGTTCGTTTAGAAGAAATTGTAGCTGAACCTGTTTTACAGCAAGGAACAGAAGAATTGCCGAGTGGACCGCTTGATATTAAGTTAGAAGAGGTATCTTTTCAGTACCCAGGCGAAAATAACTTAGCGGTCGATCGCGTATCTCTCTACTTAAAAGCAGGGACGAAAACAGCGATTGTTGGACCAAGTGGTTCAGGTAAGTCGACACTGATGCAATTATTGCTGAATGTCTTTCCACTCAGTCAGGGACAATTATCAATCGGGGGGAAACCTGTCGAGACACTCAAGCAAGAAGAGGTCTGGCAACAAATGAATATTGTTTTACAAGAAAATCATTTCTTTTATGGGACAATTCTTAGCAATTTATTGATTGCGAATCCCGTAGCAACCGACGAACAAATGATGGAAGTATTAGATAAAGTTCAACTAGGTATACTTTCCTTGAACATGACAGTAGAAGAAAAAGGCCAGAATTTATCTGGCGGTCAAAAACAGCGCCTAGCCATTGCGCGCGCCATGTTAAGAGGAAAGTCACTGTGGCTGCTGGATGAACCGGTGTCTTCTGTGGATAGTTTGACAGCACAAGCGATTTACCAGCATATGTTCCAACAAAACAAAGACGATTTGTTTGTTGTCATTAGCCACGATTTAGCTGGACTTGAAAAAATGGATCAAATTGTGGTGATGGAAAAAGGGCGTATTGTAGAAAGTGGTTCGTATGAAGAGTTGATGAAGAGAAAAGCATACTTCTACCAACTTAAAGAAATTGAAAATAGTGTATTTGCTTAGCTAAAAATCCCCAGTACGCAATTGCGTGCTGGGGATTTTTAGTAACCTGACTAATCTCTATTAACTTTTCTTCAAAAGTAGGTTTTCATCTTTTGTTCCATCTTCTAACTTCATTTGTTCAAGCTCAAGCCGCATTTTTTGTGTTTCAATGACAAAGTTGTCATGCTTTAGTTTTTCCAACTCCAACTCGCTTTCAATCATTTTACTTTTGAGCTTTGTTTGGCTCTGCAAATGTGCGGTGATAATACCTGCTAGTGGAATTGAAAAGACCATAATGACGGCGATCATACCGGTCATACGCCTCACTCCGTTCTGATTTTTCTGTTTATTTCTATTATACACGTATCGCTTGTAATTTTAAAAGAATAGATTTTCAGAAATACATGACAACTGTCATATAGAAATATAGACGTTTGTGTCTTATGCGCCTCTATGTTTCCGTATAAGATTAGGTTAATAAGTTATTCGGACCGAAAAAGTCCGTCTAAGGAGGAAGACAAGACATGAGCAGAGAAAAAACAGCACAATTACGCAAGTTTGTCGCCCCATTTGAAAAGGCAGATGTAAAATCAAGTGTTAGACAATTAGTAAATACAATACCACCTTTTATCTTGGCTTGGTTTTTAGCTTATCAAGCACTTGATGTTTCAATTTGGCTGACAATCGCATTATCGGTAGTAGCCGCAGCATTCGTGATCCGAACGTTCATCATTTTCCACGACTGTACGCATGGTTCATTTTTCAAAAATAAAAAAGCAAACGCTATTGTTGGTACAATTACAGGAATTATGACGCTTTTCGCTTATGAAAAGTGGAAACGTGAACACTCGATTCACCATGCATCAAGCGGGAACTTAGATAAGCGCGGAGTTGGCGATATCTGGGTTATGACAATCGAAGAATATGTAGAAGCTTCAAAATGGGAACGTTTCAAATACCGCATGTACCGTAATCCATTGGTGATGTTTGGATTTGGACCTTTGTTCCTTGTGTTGATCTCGAGCCGTTTTAATCGCAAAGATGCACGTAAAAAGGAACGCAATAACACATATTTGATCAATATTTCTTTAGTTGTTATTTACACGCTATTAATTTTAGCAATTGGTTGGCAGGCATTCGTAATCGTACAAGGTACGACGATGTTTGTAGCTGGAGCTTTAGGTATTTGGTTGTTCTACGTACAACACACATTTGAAGATTCATACTTTGAAGATGAAAATGAGTGGGATTATGTAAAAGCAGCAGTAGACGGAAGTTCGTATTACCAGCTTCCAAAAGTATTGCAATGGGTAACAGGAAACATTGGTTTCCACCACGTGCATCACTTGAGTCCACGTGTTCCAAATTACAATTTGGAAAAAGCACATGAATCGACACCACCTCTTCAACAAGCAACGACAATCAATCTTAAATCGAGTCTTAAATCGTTACGTTACAAATTATACGATGCACAGAATAAAACATTCGTTACATTTGGTGACATTAAGCACTTGCTAAGTAATTCTAAAGCTGTTCAGCAATAATAAAAGAAGAAAGGACCATTCTTAGCTGAATGGTTTTTTCTTTTGTGTATTATTTGCTATGATTGAATCATTAAGACAGAGGAGGACCTTATGCAAAGCTGGTATCAAATATTCCCTAAAAACCCATGGTTAAGTCTTTATGCCTGGGTCATTTTTTGTATTTTGCCGTTCTTTTTTATTTTTCGCTCTTCTTCGGTAACTGATTTTATTGTCGGGATTTTGCTATTATTAATGTTTTTTATTGCTTATCGGCTTTCTTTTAATTCGAAAACTGGTTTTGTGTATGTCTGGGTGAGTTTTGAAATGGCCGTAAATATCGGAATGATTTTCCTTTTTGGCTATGTGTATCTTTCGATTTTTGTTGCATTTTTTATTGGGAATTTACGTAATAAAATCGGCTTTTTCATTATATATGGTCTCCACATTGGATTAACAATCACAGCTGTCGTATTTGGCTTTTTTGATCATAGTGAGCTATACATTTCCCAATTGCCATTTATTGTACTGAGTATATTAGGTGTCATCCTTTTGCCATTCAATACATATAATCGCAATAAGCGAGAAAAACTAGAAGGGCAGCTAGAAGATGCCAATAAACGCATTTCTCAGCTAATTATCATTGAAGAACGTGAGCGAATTGCCCGTGACCTTCATGATACGTTGGGACAAAAATTATCGTTAATTGGCTTGAAAAGTGATTTAGCGGGAAAACTGATTACCCGCAATCCAGAATCTGCTTTAAACGAGATAAATGATGTGAGACAAACCGCTCGTACAGCTTTAAAGGAGGTACGCGAGCTTGTTTCAAACATGCGAGGAACCAAACTCGATGAAGAACTTTTGCGTGTACAACAGATTTTAAAAGCTGCTGAAATCGACTTTGTTTTTTACGGTTCAACACAATTAACGAATACGCCACTTTTAGTAGAAAATGTTTTAAGTATGTGTTTAAAAGAAGCTGTAACAAATGTAGTGAAACATAGTGGAGCATCACGTTGCAGTATCTTGATCAAACAAAACCCCGAAGAACTTCTTGTGCAAGTTCAAGATGACGGCAATGGATTCCCAGAAGGAAATACATCTCTGCAAGGGAATGGTTTGGTTGGAATGCGTGAACGTTTAGAATTTGTGAATGGATCGGTGGATATTAGCGTCATGGAAGGCACCACATTAAATATTCGGGTGCCAAACGTAATTCTCTATAGTACAAAGGAGGATATTAAATGATTCGAATCGTATTAGCTGAAGACCAGCGAATGATGCTTGGAGCTTTAGGATCATTACTTGATTTAGAAGAAGATATGGAAGTAGTAGGCAAGGCGGCTAACGGAGAAGAAGTAATCGAACTTGTTGAGAGTCTGCAGCCAGATATTTGCATTATGGATATTGAAATGCCACTGAAAAGTGGCTTAGATGCTGCGGAAATTTTGAAAGATCAGCCATGTAAGATTATTATTTTAACCACGTTCGCTCGCTCGGGTTATTTTGAACGTGCTAGAAAAGCAGGGGTCAGTGGCTATTTGTTGAAAGACAGTCCAAGTGAAGATTTGGCTACTTCAATTCGTACAATCATGTCGGGTCGACGGATTTATGCCCCAGAATTAGTGGATTTAGCATATGCTGACGAAAACCCTTTGACCGATCGAGAAAAGCAAGTAATGGAACTAATAGCCGAAGGGCGAAGTACGAAAGAGATTGCTAAGGAATTGTTTATTACGACGGGTACAGTAAGAAACTACATTTCAACGATTTTGGATAAGCTCGAGGTTGGAAATCGAATTGAAGCCATTTCTCGTTTTAAAGAAAAAGGTTGGTTTAAGTAAAATGTCGCTGTCGACTGACAGCGACATTTTTATTATTCTATTCATTCGTAAATCGTATCTAACAAAGAGTCGTCTTCGGTATATATATGAAGTTCACCGGGATTCTTATTGACATAACACTTTGCTTCTTTCATTAAAATTTCTTTCGTTTCTTCATTTCTAATTGTAGTTTCTTTGGCTTTTTCTAAGGAGATAGGAATGGCATGGCTTTCCCCATCACCAAGTAATACGATAGCAATTTCGATGGCTATATCTCGGACAATCAGATTCAGATTTTTGAACGAATCCGGGGGATTATTTTTACTCTATGGCATCGAAAAACCCCTCCTTCTCGCTTTATTTCTCACTTAAATTTAAGACAAAACCAAAATGGGGACTTTTCATATGTGTCAAGAATGTTACACTGTTAAGTAAGGAGGGGATAAAATGACAGATATAACCTATCAAATCATTGCTTTAACCGTTTATCTAGGTGCAATGCTTTATATTGGCTGGTATGCTTATCGCAAAACCGCCGACTTATCTGACTATATGCTTGGTGGAAGGGGACTTGGACCAGCAGTAGCCGCACTAAGTGCAGGAGCATCAGATATGTCCGGATGGCTCTTACTAGGTTTACCGGGTGCGATTTACCTTGGAGGATTAGTTGAGGTATGGATCGCAATCGGATTAACAATCGGTGCATTTTTAAACTGGTTCTTCGTGGCGCCACGTTTACGTATTTACTCGTATATTACTAGTGACTCGATTACGATTCCGAGTTTCTTAGAAAACCGCTTGAAAGACAAATCGCGGTTATTGAGAATTGTATCGGGTATTATCATCTTAATCTTTTTCACATTTTATGTTTCATCCGGTATGGTCGCTTCTGGATTGTTCTTCCAAAGCTCATTCGGAATGGATTATCACTTAGGATTGATTTTAGGCTCCGTTGTTGTCGTAGCCTATACCTTATTCGGTGGATTCCTAGCTGTTAGTTACACGGATTTTGTTCAAGGCGTGATGATGGTGCTAGCTTTGATCGCTGTACCAATTGTAGGGATTTTCGCTACAGGTGGATTTAGTGAAACGGCAGCAAGTATTCGCGAAGTCGATCCGAATATGTTGAGCTTAGTTTCAGGAGCTTCGACAATCGGCGTTATTTCTGCAGTCGCTTGGGGTCTTGGTTACTTTGGTCAACCTCATATCATCGTCCGTTTTATGGCGATTAAAACATTAAAAGAAGTTCGTATTGCTCGTCGTATCGGTATGAGCTGGATGATCTTCAGTCTTATTGGAGCAACTGCAACAGCGCTTGTTGGTATTGCTTATTTCCAGCAAAATCCTTCAGCAACTTTAGTAGATCCAGAATCAGTGTTTCTTGATTTGAGTCAAATTTTGTTCCATCCACTAGTTGCTGGATTTGTACTAGCGGCTGTTTTAGCAGCTGTTATGAGTACGATTTCTTCTCAGCTTTTAGTAAGTTCTTCGGCGCTTATTGAGGATTTATACAAAATTGCATTCAAAAAAGAAGCATCAGCAAAAGGTTATGTAACGCTTGGACGACTAGCTGTAGCATTGATTGCTGTTATTGGAGCGTACTTGGCTTGGGAACAAAACAACACGATCCTCGGATTAGTTGCATACGCATGGGCTGGATTTGGTGCTGCTTTTGGACCAATCATCCTGTTGTCGTTGTTCTGGCGAAAACTAACATCAAAAGGCGCATTGGCTGGTATGATTGTTGGTGCTGCAACGGTTATTCTCTGGGATTCAATGGGGACAGCAGCAGATGACCCTGGTGCAACTGAAATGACCAATTTCATGGGCAGTGTTTATGAAATTATTCCAGGCTTCTTCTTGTGTCTTCTTATTACATGGCTTGTGAGTCTTGTTACTTACAAACCAGATGCACAGATCGAAAAAGAATTTGATGAAACAGTTCGTTTAATCAACGAAGACAAATAAACCAGGTAATCAAAAAGGCGTGCAGTTCTTCTCGTGAGGAAGAACTGTACGCCTTTTTTATATTATTTAGTGCGTTGTTTCTTCATTTCTTGCTCCATACGTTTAAACCGTTGCAATTCAGATTCTCGAATTGGAGGGGATTCTGTACGAATGATTTTAGTGAAAGCCCAAAGCATCAACACAAGCAATACGGTAAACGGTAAGGCGGATATGAGTGATGCCGTTTGTAAAGCTTGCAATCCGCCTGCATACAGGAGAACTGCGGCAATCGCAGACATTAACACACCCCAAACAATCTTAAAGGCTGTTGGGGGATTTAAACTGCCGAAACTCGTCATCGATGCCAAAATGTAAGTTGCTGAGTCAGCTGAAGTCACTAAGAAAGTGAAAATTAATAATATAGCTAAAACCGACATGATTGTCGTTAATGGCAGAACGCCGAATGTTTGGAATAAAGCCGATGTTAAATCGTTATTAACTGCTTCCGCAATACCTGAAGACTGATTTAAATCATACCAAAGAGCTGTACCACCAAATACGGCAATCCAAAGACAAGCAATAGCAGGAGGGATGACTAGCACACCCATAACGAATTCGCGGATTGTGCGTCCTCTTGATACACGTGCTACAAATGCCCCGACAAATGGAGACCAAGCAATTGCCCATGCCCAATAGAAAATAGTCCATCCTTGCACCCACTGTCCATCTGAATAGGGCTCTAGGCGTAAACTATACGGTACAAAATTAGTAATATAATCGCCGAGTGCTAATGTGAAAGTTTCCATGATGAAAACAGTCGGTCCTGCAAAAAAGACGAAAACCATTAAAACCAATGCCAGTCCAAGATTTAAATTACTTAAGTAGGCAATCCCTTTTTTAAGTCCTGTAGAAGATGACAATGTATATGCGGCAAACATCACCGCGATAATACCTAGTTGAACTGGGAAGGCATTTTCAATGCCGAACACCGCATTGAGTCCGCCGTTCATTTGCAATACGCCTAATCCAAGAGAAGTAGCGATTCCCATTACAGTAGCAATGACAGCTAAAGAATCGATGGAGTTCTTAACTAAAGGTTTATTACCTAATACCGGCTCTAAAGCGGTAGAAACCAAACCAGGTTTCTTTTTGCGGAATTGTAAAAAGCCGATGACAAGTCCGACGATGGCGAATACTGACCATTGACTAACTCCCCAATGGAAAAATGAATACCCCATCGCAATTCTTGCTGCTTCTGGAGTTAATGCTTCGTTGCCTACGGGCGAAGTGAAGAAATGACTCATTGGCTCAGCTACTCCCCAAAATACCAGGCCAGCTCCAAAACCGGCAGAGAATAACATACCAATCCATGTAAAGAAAGGGAATTCGGGACGATCGCTATCAGAACCTAATCGAATGCGTCCGAACTTGGATAATGCAATCCCTACAAGGAAAAGTGTGATAACAAAGACGGCAAGCAAGTAAAACCAGCCGAAATTCAAGGTAGTAAAACTAAACAAACGCCCCGCCACCTCACCAAATTTCACCGGTGTAACTGCACCTAAAATAACAAGCAGTAGAATGACTGCAGCGGATACTATAAATACAGGATTTTTCAATAATTCTTTATTCATCGTAACCTCCTCAATATTTTTCTATACTTTAGCCTATCGAAAATAAGTGGGGAAAACCACCTTTTTAGTAATAAAACGTAATTTAAGGTAAAAAGTTTTTGAAATGAATTGATGATCTAAAAAGGTGTTTAAGAAATTTTAATCAATGTATTTTCGGGGGTGGGGGAAATAATATAGTTATATACCCATTCCCCGAGGAGTCCGTTTTAAACGCTTAAAGGATAGTAGAGGTAAGATGGCGAACGATATAACCAAGACGGAAATTTAGTGAGGTGCTTTATGGAATTAGATCACATTGTTCATTTTGTACAAAAAAATCCGAAAGAAACCGTAAGTCAGTGGCGAGCGCAAGGACTGCCTGCTTCACCTGGAGGTCAACATATCAATTGGGGAACACAAAATGTACTATTGTACTTAAAAAATTGTTATATTGAGTGGTTGTCAGTAGAGAGGCATGAAGTCGCAACGGATGTTGATCATCCTTTGACCCGCCTCCTAATGCACGATCAAGTAGGATTTGGGACAATCTGTTTAAGAACTAAAGCGATTGGGGAATTAAATCAGGATTTGCAAGAACGTGGAATTGAGACGACGGGTGTGTTAGATGCTGAACGCCGCACGGAAGAGGGCGAACTGATCAAGTGGAAAATGCTGTTTATTAAAGAGCCTATTTCAACGAAATTA
This sequence comes from Planococcus sp. PAMC 21323, assembly GCF_000785555.1. Classification (NCBI taxonomy): domain Bacteria; kingdom Bacillati; phylum Bacillota; class Bacilli; order Caryophanales; family Caryophanaceae; genus Planococcus; species Planococcus sp. PAMC 21323. Next base: position 331,066 of record NZ_CP009129.1, read on the forward strand.
CCGACTCCATTCTTTATCGAATGGCAGGAATCGGATGAACAACGCTATCACAAACTGAGAGAAAAAGGTGTTGTGCAAGAAACGAACGAGGCGTTAACAATCGACCGTTGTGTGTTTGGTGTGTGGAACCCAACGGAAGCTGAAAGCGCTTGGCAAAAAATGTTAGGTGGCAGTCTGAAATTGGATAATTGTCGCATTGAATTCAGAAAAACAAACGCGGCACAAGAACGTCTAGAAGAAGTCCATTTTACAGATGGTACCCACAAGCTAGAATATGAACAAGGCCTTTATTGGTTGCCTTCTATACCGTTAGGTGAACGATAAACTATGGTAAAATAGATAGATTAGATGGGAATTTTCTTTTCCTGAAATAGGAGGACAAGATAAATGGATGAATTACAAGAAAAAGCAGTCATAGTGGGTGTCCAACTTCAAAAAGATCTTCATTTCGATTACGGAATGGAAGAATTGCGTAATTTAGCAGAAGCATGCAATGTAGAGGTTGTTGGAGAAGTTACGCAGAACTTGGAACGGATTAACCCTTCTCATTACGTTGGAAGCGGAAAAGTAGAAGAGATAAAAGCTTTCTACGAAGAATCCGATGCCAATTTAGTTATTTTCAATGATGAATTGTCTCCTTCGCAAATTCGTAATTTGGAAGAAGATTTAGAATGCAAAGTAATCGATCGAACCATGCTGATTTTAGATATTTTTTCACGACGTGCAAAAACGCGTGAAGCACAAGTGCAAGTAGAGTTAGCACAACTTCAATACATGTTGCCACGTTTGATCGGACTTAGAGCATCACTTGGCCGTCAAGGTGGTAGTAGTAGCGGCGGAGTTGCTAACCGTGGTGCTGGTGAGACTAAGCTAGAGCTAGATCGTCGTAAAATTGAAGATCAAATATCAAAACTTCATAAAGAACTTGAACATATTAAAGACCAGCGCATCACGCAACGCAAACAGCGTACTAAAAAAGGAATGCCGGTTGTATCGTTAGTCGGCTATACAAATGCTGGGAAATCGACAGTAATGAACGGCTTGTTAACAAAAACGGGACAAAATGAAGAAAAGCAAGTGTTTGAAAAAGACATGTTGTTCGCTACATTGGAGACATCTGTCCGTCAAATTCGCTTAGAAGACAATAAGAGCTTCTTGCTGACCGATACAGTAGGTTTTGTCAGCAAACTGCCCCACCATCTTGTAAAAGCATTCCGCTCGACGCTTGAAGAAGCTCGAAATGCTGATTTACTCCTTCATGTTGTGGATGTTTCCAATGAAGAGCATCGTTATATGATGGATGTAACAAACCTTACGCTACAGGCTGTTGGAGTAGAAAATGTTCCAACTCTTTATATTTTCAATAAATCGGATTTAGCGGGAGTAAACTATCCAGCGATGAGCGGCGACGGGTTATGGATCGCAGCAAAAGAAGGTGTTGGCCTCGACGAATTATTAGAAGTTATCAAAAAGCAAATTTTCGCGGACTACGTCACGTGTCGGATGATTGTGCCATTCAATCGCGGAGATATTGTTGCGTATCTGAACGAATATGCAAGCATACATGAAACCGAATACGAAGAAGAAGGCACTTTGCTGAAAGTAGAACTGAGTCGTGCAGATTATGACCGTTATGAGCAATTTGTCGTCGGAAGTTAGCAAGTAAAAAAGGCACATCTCAGCTTTGAGGTGTGCCTTTTTTATGTTCTTCTAGGAATCCAATAGGTTTTTATTGTTCAAACTGGATGCGGTGGAGATTAGCAAATACGCCGTCAGTTTCAAGAAGTTCACCATATCCACCTTGTTCGGCAATGCCTTCTTCAGTCACTACGACGACGCGGTCAGCGTCGCGGATAGTAGCAAGACGATGGGCGATGATTAATGTTGTGCGGTTTTCTGCTAATTCTGCTAAAGCTTCTTGAATAACGCGCTCTGTTTGTGTATCAAGGGCAGACGTCGCTTCATCCAGAATTAGGATAGGTGGATTTTTTAAAAACATCCGTGCAATCGCAAGTCGTTGTTTTTGGCCGCCGGACAATTTTAATCCGCGTTCGCCAATTTGTGTGTCATATCCTTGTGGTAGTTTCTGAACAAAATCTTCTAAGTGGGCCTTTTTTGCAGCTGCTAAAATTTCTTCGTCACTAGCGTGTCTTTTGCCGTAAGCAATATTTTCACGAATCGTTCCTGTAAATAAGAAGACATCTTGTTGAACAATGCCGATTTGTGATCGTAATGAATGCTTGGTCATATCCCGAATATCAATGCCATCAATCGAGATCGTACCTTTTTGGATATCGTAGAAGCGTGGAATCAACGAACAAATCGTCGTTTTCCCAGCGCCAGAAGGACCGACAAACGCGACGGTTTCGCCAGCTTGTAATTCTAAATCAATTCCGGATAATACTGTTTTGCTATCATCATAGCCAAAATAAACATTCTCGAAGTTAATATCTCCATCTAACTTCTCTACGGTTACAGCACCTTTTCGATCATTGATATCGGGTGCTAATTCAATCAAATCACGAAAGCGACTAAAGCCAGCCATCCCTTTTGGATACAGTTCAAGCAATGCACTAATTTTATCAATAGGCTTGATCAAGACGTTTAGAAACAGAACAAAGCTGACAAGTTCGCCGTACGATAATTGACCTTGAAAGTTAAGCCATGCTCCATAAACTAGGACGACTAAAGTTAAAAGGCGAGTCATCATATAAATGCTGGAATGTGTTGCAGCCATCACTTTATAAGCAACCATCTTGGCGAGACGAAAATGGTCGTTATCCGTTTTAAAACGTTCGATTTCAAATTCTTCATTTGTGAAAGATTGCACCACGCGTGCTCCTGAAACACTGTCCTCTACACGACTATTCACGTCCGCGATTTTTCCATACATATTGCTCCAAGCTTGGTTCATCTTAATATTGCAAAATGTAATCAACCAAACAAGAAACGGAATGACGATTAATGTGACAAGTGCTAGTTTCGGATTGATCCAAAACATAATACCGAAAGCTCCGAAGAACGTCATGATTGCAATAAAGAAATCTTCTGGTCCGTGATGAGCAAGTTCGCCTATATCAAATAAATCATTGGTGACACGGCTCATAATATGACCTGTTTTAATATTGTCGAAAAAGCGGAAAGATTGACGTTGGACATGAGTAAATAATTCTTCTCTCATATCCGTTTCAATATTGATCCCTAACTTATGTCCAAGATAGCTGACGATATACTGCAAAAATGTACTCAAAAGAAATATGAGGAGCAACAAAAAACTGACGGAAGTAATGGTACTCCAATTTCCGCTTGGCAGTAAATCGTCGATAAACCATTGAACAGCCACTGGAAATGCTAGTTCAAGAATAGCTACAAAGACAGCACTGGAAAAGTCGATGATAAATAGCCGTTTATGCGGCTTATAGTAGTTGAAAAATTGTTTTAATCTCAAAACGCTCACCTCATTGAAAAGTATAATCGAAGTTAATGAAATAAACGACTAGAATCGGGTAAACAAAGAATATGAAACTATTTTTGAGGTGGACCGTAAATATAGAGAAGCATTTCAAGGTTGACGTGGACTAACATCAAAAGGAGGATGGCTATTATGAAGAAGTGGCTCTTATTTATAAGTGCAGCAACTTTATCGGTTGGACTTGCAGCTTGCAGTGAAACAGCAAAACCGGCGTCCGGCGATGAGTCGGCAAAAGGGGAAGACAGTGACTTGACGGTGCAAGAATTATACGCAAAATCAGTAGAGGCATCTGAGTCGATTACGAGTCTACATGCTGATATCGTAACCGACCAAACCATGGAGATGCAGCCAGATGGCATGGTGATTAATATGAAAATGGATTCGGTGATGGATATGGTCATCGACCCGCTAGCATTCCATCAAACAGCAGAAACATCTATTGTGTCAGAGGATATTGATAATACCAATCCAATGAATATGGAAATGTATTTTACCGATCAAGGCATGTATATATATGAAAACACAATGGCAATGTGGTTGAAAATGCCGGATGAAGGTATTGAAGGTTTAAAAGAGCTAGCTGATCAACAAACTGCTGATCCTGCGCAGCAATTAGAAGAACTCGGTGAGTTTCAAAATGATTTTACTTTTGAGCAAACTGCGGATGACTATATTTTAACGCTGGATGCCTCTGGAGAGAAATTTCAAGAATTGATGAATCAGCAACTAGATAAAACTTTGGGTCAAATGGAAATCGAAGCTCAGAGGACCCTTGAAGACATGACTATCCATTCTGTAAACTACACAATTTATATCGATAAAGAAAGCTTCTTAACTAACAAAATGGATATGACAATGGACATGGACTTGAATATTGACGGAGAAATCATGAACATTAAATCAGATGTACAAGCTGAATACAGCAATTTCAATGAAGTTGAAGCCATTACTATTCCTGCAGAAGTACTAGAAGAAGCGCAAAACATGGCAGAGTGAACAGTAGTTATAATAAAGGTGAAAAGAGGGTTCCTGATCCAGCTGAGGAACCCTCTTTTTGTTCTGAGTCAAGAAAGTGTTTTTTGGGGCGAAGGTACTTCGCCAAGCTGATTCAATCGGTGTGCAAATGAATTATTGTGTCCCGCAGGTGCCCCGTGCAAAACATCTTGCATTGAATAAGCTTGTGACCCATGTTCTGAAAAATCCAGTCCAGCTTCTTCGTCTTCAGCAGTAACTCGGAGTGGAACGATATTGCTAATAACCACTAACACCAATCCAGTTGCTACAGAAGCCCATGCAATAACGGCAAGAACACCTACAGCTTGAATGCCGAGAATTTCAGCTCCGCCACCGTAAAGTAATCCACCAGTCGTATCAAATAATCCGATGGCAAGTGTTCCCCAAATACCGGCAATGCCGTGAACAGAAATAGCGCCGACTGGATCATCAATGCGAATTTTTGAATCGAGTAAACGAATTGCTTCTGTCATGATAACCCCGGCTAGTAAGCCGATAACAATCGCTCCAATAAATGACACGTTTGCAGCGCCTGCAGTAATCCCGACAAGACCGGCTAAAGCGCCGTTCATTGTTAAAGAAGCGTCAATACGACCATAGCGCAAGCGCGTATATCCCGCAGTAGCGATTATTCCGGCAGAAGCAGCTAATAATGTGTTGGCAATAACGGGTGGTACGAGTGTGGGATCAGCAGCTAATGTGCTACCGCCATTAAATCCAAACCAACCAAGCCATAGGATGAAAACGCCTAAAGCGCCGAGTGGCAAGCTATGTCCTGGAATAGTATTAACAGATTTCCCGCTATACTTGCCGAGGCGCGGCCCGATTTTCCAAGCTGCAATTAGTGCAGCGACAGCTCCTGTTAAATGAACAACTGTCGATCCAGCAAAGTCGATAAAGCCAATTTGTGCTAACCAACCTCCGCCCCATACCCAGTGGCCGACTATTGGATAAATAACTGCTGTCATAGCGATAGTTAGCAAGATGTAAGCTGATAAGTTCATTCGTTCTGCTACAGCGCCTGAAATAATGGTGGCACAAGTAGCAGCAAAAACAGCTTGAAAGACAAAAAATCCAATATCTTCAACACCTGATAATGCAAATCCTTGTGTGCCGATTAACCCAAAAGAAGAAGGTCCGAACATTAAGGCGTAGCCAACGATAAAGTAAAGAATTGAGCCTAGTGAAACGGTAATCATATTTTTCATTAAAATATTTAATGTGTTTTTAGAACGGGTAAAACCTGATTCCACCATCGCAAATCCTGCGTGCATAAAAAATACCAACATAGCCCCGAGCATCACCCATATCATATCTACTGAACTTTGAACTGCTTCCATCCAATCTCCTCCTTATCCAATCGCGACTGTGCCGCGTTCTTTTGTTCTAATTCTGATTGCTTCTTCAACAGGAAAAATAAAAATTTTACCATCCCCAACTTGACCAGTTGAAGCATATTCTAGCAAAGCTTGAATGATATCTTCGACTTTATGGTCATCTACTACCATCTCTAATTTCAGTTTTGGAGAAAATTCCATTGTGTAGGCGTTTCCTCGAAATAGACCAACTCGTCCTTCTTGCTTTCCGATTCCCGCAATTTCCGTTACACTCAAACCGTCTATTCCCTCAAGTGCTAGAGCTTGTCGAACGTCTGCGAAAACAGAAGGACGAATAATAGTTTCGATTTTTTTCATCTTTTCTCCTCCTGTATGTTAGGTTTGTTAACATAATAGTTTATATTTTCTGATAATGCAAGAGTTTTTTTTATTTAAATGTTAGGTTTCCTTACATTATTGAAGATTAGGAGTGGATTTATATGTATAAAATTCCAGAAGAATTAGCCGCACTCGGAAAACGACGAATCGATGGATATCCGGTAGAAGGTTTTGTGTGGGGGAGTGGTCCTGAAAATCCTGCAATTATGTTAGTTGGAGAGGCACCAGGAGAAAACGAATTAGAAACGGGAATTCCTTTTACAGGACGTGCAGGAAAAGAATTAATGGCTTCTTTGCAAAGTGTCGGTTTGGCGCGGGAAGATGTTTACATTACAAGTGCGGTTCGCAGTAGACCTTATAAATGGGGAACTAAAAAGAAACGCAATGGCGAAGAGGTCGTACGGAAATACAACCGAGCTCCGACGAAAAAAGAAATCATTGCTCATGCACCAATATTGGACACAGAGATTCGAGACATTCACCCACCACTAATTGTGACTTTAGGAAATGTGGGGTTACAAAGATTGATCGGGCCAAAAGCAAAAGTTACTGAACTTCATGGCGTATTGATCGAGACGCCGATTTTATACTGGGATGATGAAAACGACTGCTTTAAAGAAACAGATGAGATTTATCACATTTTTCCTACCTTTCATCCAGCTAGTGTCTTTTATAATCCTCCTGTCCGTGTATTAAAAGACGAGGATTGGCGTAGATTAAAAGAACTTTTAGGAAAAGTGGAATGAGTGTGGAATAAGGTGTTTAAAAAATATAAGAGTAAGAGTTTTCATGGTGTATTTTGGCGTATAATATTTATATTCACTAGAGTTAGAAAAGAGGTTTATTGATGGATAACACGGTTTTATTTGCGCTTGGATTGACACTTTTTGCTGGATTAGCTACGGGGATCGGCAGTTTGATTGCATTTTTTGCGTCACGTACAAATACGAAGTTTTTATCGGCTTCATTGGGCTTTTCAGCGGGAGTCATGATTTATGTTTCGATGATAGAAATTTTCTTTAAAGCAAAAGATGCTTTGACGAATGCGCAAGGAGAGGTTGTTGGTTATTGGCTTACTCTTGCGGGGTTTTTTGGTGGAATGGTTTTCATGGCGTTTGTTGATCGAATTCTTCCGAAATTAGGAAATCCGCACGAAGTTAAAATGGTAGAGGATATGGATGAAGGACCAACTAATGACGAATATGCTAGACTTCGAAAAATGGGTATTTTTACAGCATTAGCAATTGGTATTCATAATTTCCCTGAAGGTATTGCTACATTTATGTCAGCGATACAAGATCCGGCTCTTGGTATTGCGATCGCGATTGCAGTAGCGATCCATAATATCCCGGAAGGTATTGCTGTATCAGTTCCTATTTACTATGCAACAGGTAGTCGGTTAAAAGCATTGAAATATAGTTTTCTGTCAGGTATTTCAGAACCGGTCGGAGCGATTGCTGCTTGGTTATTCTTAATGCCTTTCTTAAGTGATACCTTATTTGGTGTTATTTTTGCGGGTGTTGCAGGGATCATGGTCTTTATCTCGCTTGATGAATTATTGCCTGCTGCAAAACGTTACGATGAAGCACATTTATCTATTTATGGATTAGTAGCTGGTATGGCTGTTATGGCTGTCAGCCTAGTGTTGATTGTCTAGTATTGAAACCGAATATTTCTTTTTAGTAAAGAGAAAAGAGGGTGTTTTTAATGGATGTTAAACACATTGAACAAACTTTTTCAGAGGTATCAAAAACAACAGGTTGGGCAGTAGATAAGCAAATTGCATTGGCTGTTACAAATATCTATTTGGCACGGGGAAAACAATTTGATGCAGGTGCACACGAAAAAGCGGTTGACATCATAAAGAAAAATGAGGGATGGACTTCGCCATTACGCTCTCACTTGCTTCATAGTGCAGCTGCTTTTATGGTATTAAAAGAAGAAAGTGTAGAAAGTTCGTTAAAGTTGGTTAATCAAAACCAACAAGCGCTCAACGATGCAGGATTTTGGAAAACATCATATACCTATTTAGCTGCACTATTGATGAAAAACCCTGAAGAAGCAGAACGTATAAGAGCTTTATACGAAGAAATGAAAAAGCATCATAAGTTTCTTACGTCGAATGAAGATATTCCTTATGCGGCGTTACTAAGTAGCAGAGAAGGTTCAATTGAAGAGCGAGCTGCCACGATGAATATGTATTATAAAGATTTACGAGAGCATGGCTTTTCCATGGGGAACGACCTTCAATGGTTATCCCAAATCATGACGTTTGAATCTCCCGATTACGATCCGGAAATCGTTGGAAAAGTATTGGCGATCCAACATTATTTCAAAGATGAAAAAATCAAAATCAAGTATGCGCAATATCCTACTCTTGGTTTTTTAGCGATAACTGGGATAGGTGGCAATGCGTTAAGTGAAATTGTATCCAACATCCGTGAGCTCGAAAGCAACAAAATTTTTCGCTGGTATAAAGATATGGCATTCTCAACGGCTGTACAGCAAACAATGGCTGACAATATGGGAGCTAGAGACATAGCAGAAATGGCATTCTCGACTTCATTAGAAGCATTGATGCAAGCTCAACAAGCTGCTATGATGATTAGTTTTAATGCTGCAATCATTGCAGCCACTAATAATTCGAGCAATTAATGTAAAATGTTTAGAGTTCTGATAAAGCATACCCACTTTAATTGTTTGAAAAAACAGATTTCATTTCGTGTCTTGTCATCACTTTTTCATCGGCGTATAGTGGTGTAAAGACAGTTATGTACATCTGTAAAGACAAGGGGAATGATGATGTCAACTTCAGTTGAAAAAAAATCAAGTACAATATCAAGAAATAAGTTGCTAGGAATTGCTGGGCTCGGGTGGCTTTTTGACGCGATGGATGTCGGCATCTTAGCGTTTGTAATAGCTGCATTAAATGTCGACTGGGGATTAACGACTAACCAAATGGGGTGGATCGGGAGTGTAAACTCTATTGGAATGGCAGTCGGCGCATTTGTATTCGGGATTTATGCAGATCGTGTAGGCAGAAAGAAAATATTCATCATTACACTTTTATTGTTTTCAATCGCAAGCGGTATTTCTGCTTTTGCTACAACACTAGCAGCATTTATGATCTTACGATTTTTTGTGGGAATGGGCTTAGGTGGAGAACTCCCGGTAGCTTCTACTTTAGTGGCGGAAAGTGTTCCAGCAAGAGAACGTGGTCGTGTAATTGTTTTATTAGAAAGTTTCTGGGCAGCAGGTTGGTTAGTGGCTGCGGTCATTTCGTACTTTATTATTCCGTCATTCGGATGGCGTGTAGCACTATTATTGACCGCTTTACCAGCATTTTATGCATTGTATTTGCGCATCAATTTACCGGATTCACCGCAGTTTACTGCCAAAAAAGATGTGATGCGATCGGTTTCTACAAATATTAAAGATGTATGGTCGAAAAAATACAGACGCCCTACGTTAATGTTGTGGATCGTTTGGTTTACCGTGGTTTTCTCATACTATGGAATGTTCTTGTGGTTGCCGAGTGTCATGGTGCTGAAAGGGTTCACGCTTATTAAAAGTTTTCAATATGTATTGATTATGACGCTTGCCCAGTTGCCGGGTTATTTTACAGCAGCTTGGTTGATCGAGCGTATTGGGCGGAAATTTGTTTTAGTTACTTATTTAATCGGAACAGCGGGAAGTGCTTTAGCTTTTGGTAATGCAGACACAATTACATTATTGATTGTCGCAGGTGCTTTCTTATCGTTCTTTAACTTAGGGGCTTGGGGTGCATTATATGCCTATTCTCCAGAACAGTATCCGACGATTATCCGTGGAACGGGAACGGGAATGGCTGCAGCGTTTGGTCGTGTCGGTGGGATTCTTGGACCGTTATTAGTTGGTTCGTTATTGACTGCTGGAATCGGCATTAATATAATTTTTGCGATCTTCTGTGCAGCAATCCTCATTGGAGCTATGGCTGTAGCATTTCTTGGGACGGAAACAAAACAAATGGAATTAGAATAACGTAAAAAACAACGTCCAGAGTGTGAACTCAAAAGGCGTTGTTTTTTTATCGGTACTAAAAAAGAGGAGATTTTCCATAATATAGCCAATACCTTTACGTAGAGATAAAACATGGTAGAAATGGACGTGGAGATATGGAATTGATCATTTACTCGGATTCAGCTGTTTTTTCGGAGCAAGTAGCGCCTTTGTTAAATCGAAACGAAGATAGTAATAGCTTGTTTTTAGGGATACTTGGACAGATTCAAGCTAACCAATATGACGATTATTTTTTAGCGCTGGCAGAAAATGATGAAGAAATTGTTGCAGCATGCTTAATGACACCCCCGCACGCATTGCAATTAGTAGTGTTTCAACAATTACCTGAAATTGAAAAAGAAATAGCGGTTCACTTGCGAAATCTTGGCGTCAAAGTTAGTGGAATCGTAGGTGAGCAAGAAACGACTCGTCTATTCGCTAGAGCGTGGACTCAGCAAACTGGAGAACGTGTAAAAACATTAATGGACCAAGGTCTGTACCGTATTGATGCAATCAATAGGGGCTTGAAAAAAAGTGCGGGCTCTTGGCGGGTTGCAAGTAATAAAGATGCAAAAATTTTAATAGAATGGTATAAATTGTTTGAAGAAGAAACAGGGCTAGGCCGGCAATCTACTCAAGAACAAGCTACGCAACGAATTGAAGAGTTTTTAGACAGGAAGGAAGTTTTTGTGTGGGAAGTGGACGGGTCGATTGTTTCTTGTATGAAAAAAGGTAGACCGTCAAAAAATGGAGTTACGGTTTCTTTTGTTTTTACACCCATGATTTTTAGAGCTAATGGATACGCGCGGACCTTAGTTGCTGAAGTCACAGAAGAATTGTTGTTAGAGTATGATTTTGTCATGCTTTATACAGATCTTGCCAACCCAACATCTAATAAAATATACAGAGAAATTGGTTACGAACAAATTACAAATCCGGTTCATCTTATATTTGAGCAAGAATAAATATCCTTAAGTCATTTTAAGGAGTAGCAAGGTGCTTTATAGGGTATAAAAAAGCTAGGCTGAAAGAAGCAGAAGGAGTGAAGTTTATGATTCGTTTTGAAAATGTCACAAAACGATTTCCGGATGGTACGGAAGCATTAAAAGACATTTCGCTGGTTTTACCAACCCACCAATTGACTGCTATCATCGGACCCAGCGGTTGTGGGAAAACGACTCTAATGAAAATGATTAACAAATTAGAAAAACCGACTGAAGGAAGTATCTATATTGACGAAAAACCTATCAATGGAATGGATGAAGTTCAGTTAAGGCGTTCAATTGGTTATGTTATTCAACGAATTGGGCTATTCCCCCATATGACTATTTCAGATAATGTGGCGTTAGTACCAAAATTGCTTGAATGGTCTAAAGAAAAAAAGGAAGAACGAGTACGTGAACTGCTTCAACTTGTTGGATTGGATCCTGAAGTTTATATGGAGCGTTACCCCCTCGAATTAAGTGGAGGGCAACAGCAACGTGTGGGCGTAGTCCGAGCGCTTGCTGGAGATCCTAACATTGTATTAATGGATGAACCCTTCTCAGCGCTTGACCCCATTAGCAGAGAACAACTGCAAGATGAACTTCGGAACCTGCAACAAACCATCAATAAAACCATTGTGTTTGTGACGCATGATATGGATGAAGCATTAAAAATTGCCGATACAATTATCGTAATGCGAGCTGGTAAAGTCGAGCAGGCTGGAACGCCTCAACAACTCATTGATAATCCGGCCAACGAATTTGTGCGGAACTTTATTGGAATAGAACGTATCAATCAAAAACGAACATTTGGTGAAAGAAAATTAGTTGAGTTCCTGAACTTGTTCACAACAAATTGGACGGGAGAGTTTGAAGAAATTTTGGCTGAAGCTACTTTTGAAAAAGCATTTGAAAGATTAGACAATAGTCCTCATGATTATTTAGCCATTATCGATAACGATAAAATTGTGGCATACGCAAATAACCGTGATTTATTAAAAGCAGCTCTTGTTAAAGAAACGGGGGTATTAGCATGAAGAATTTTTTTGACACACTCATTAGTCGTCAAGATATGATTGTTAGCGCTCTTATTGAACATATGTATTTGTCTTTTGTGGCAGTAGCTGTTGGTATAGCAATTGCATTGCCGCTAGGAATAGTGATAACCCGCTACCGTCGCTATGCTGAATCGATTATTGGAGTGACAGCTGTTTTCCAAACAATTCCGAGTCTCGCTTTATTCGGATTTTTAGTCCCTATACTAGGAATTGGTTCACCAACTGCATTAATTGCACTTATCATTTATGCTTTGCTACCAATTTTACGGAATACTTATGCAGGAATCGCAGGTGTGGATGGATCAACCATTGAAGCGGGACGTGGCATGGGCATGACTCGCACACAAATTCTTCGGCAAATCGAATTGCCGCTGGCGTTACCGTTTATTATGGCTGGCATACGTACAGCTACGGTATTAACTGTAGGTATCGCAACTCTAGCTACATTTGTTGGAGCAGGTGGTTTAGGTGATATTATTTACCGAGGATTGCAATCGTATAATAATTCGCTAGTATTGGCAGGGGCGCTTCCTGTTGCGCTGCTAGCTATCGGTTTTGACCAAATTTTAAAATGGATTGAAAAAAGAGCAACACCAAAAGGATTGAAAACTTAGGAGGAAATAAGATGAAAAAAACAACATTAGGAATTTTTTTGGCAGCAACAACGGTGATTGCAGGATGCGGGTCAGGTGGCGATGAGTTAGATCCACTAGTAATCGGTGGAAAACCGTGGACGGAGCAATACATTCTACCTTATATTCTTGGTGAGTATATTGAAGCTAACTCAGATTACACTGTAGAATACGAAGATGGATTAGGAGAAGTATCGATTTTGACACCTGCTTTGGAGAAGGGTGATATCGATATGTATGTTGAATACACGGGTACTGGGATGAAAGACGTGTTAAAAGAAGAATCAGTTCCTGGTCAAACTTCCGAAGAGGTACTAGAAATTGTTCGTACGGGTTATGAAGAAAAAATAGGAGCAACTTGGTTAGAGCCGCTTGGTTTTGAAAACGGATATACGCTCGCTTATTCAAAAGACAGTGGTTTTGATGCTGAAACTTATTCGGATTTGGCCGAAATTTCAAAATCAGAAGATATGAGTTTTGGAGCGCCGCATCCTTTTTACGAACGTAAAGGCGATGGCTTTGATGATTTAGTGACGACGTATCCATTTGAATTTGCTGCGACAGATAGTTTTGATCCAGCTATTATGTATGAAGCTGTTAAAAATGGAGATGTAGATGTTATTCCGGCATTTACTACAGATAGCCGCATTGGGTTGTTTGATTTAGCAACAACTAAAGATGATCTTTCGTTTTTCCCGAAATACGATGCAGCACCTGTTGTGCGACTGGAAACGCTTGAAGAGTATCCGGAACTTGAAGATGTATTAAATGGGTTAGCCGGACAAATCTCTGAAGAAGAAATGTTAGCTATGAATTCTCGTGTGGATGTAGATCAAGACGTAGCTAGTGATGTAGCTCGTGAATTCTTAATAGAAAAAGGATTAATCGAAGAATAAAGGTAAATTCCGTAGCTGTGGCTGCGGAATTTTTTTGTGGAAATTTTATCAAGTGGAAACAAAGAATTCTGATTTCTTTTTGTAGCCATTGGGAAAAGCTTATTGTACAATACAATAAATGAGTGAATAGTCATTCAATTCCGCGAAATGTAAACGTTATCAATAGATAAAGGATGGGATAGAGAAATGAGAGAAGTTGTTATTGTTGAAGGAGTGCGGTCACCGGTAGGAAGAAGAAAAGGTCAATTTGCCAATGAGCGTCCAGATGAACTAGCGGCTGTTGTATTAGAAGAACTAGTATCTCGTGCGGGAGTAGAGAAAAGCAGGATAGAAGATGTAATTTTAGGGTGTGTTTCACAAGCTGGTGAACAGGGAGGTAATATTGCGCGAACTGCAGCGTTGATTGCGGGATTCCCGGATTACGTACCAGGTGTCACGATTGACCGTCAATGCGGCTCGAGCCAGCAAGCAGTTCATTTTGGTGCACAAGCAATTTTAGCAGGAGATATGGATATCGTAATTGCGGGTGGCGTAGAAAGTATGACTCGCGTTCCGATGTTTTCAAATATGCAAGACGCAAAACCGAGTAAAAAACTAACAGATCAATACGAGATCATTAACCAAGGATTATCGGCAGAACGAATTGCGGAAAAATGGGGATTTACCCGAGAGCAACTTGACGCATTCTCAGTACAAAGTCATGAACGGGCGCAACATGCGATCAAAGAAGGGTATTACCAACGTGAAATTGTGCCGATCGATACACAAGGAGCAGACGGTGAAACTATACGCGTTTCTGAAGACGAAGGTCCACGTCCTGGAACTACGCAAGAAGTATTAGGTGGTTTGAGAACGGTATTCGATGAAAACGGTGTAATTACAGCAGGAAATGCGAGTCAAATGAGTGATGGTGCATCTGCTGTTTTATTAATGTCTGCTGACAAAGCTAAAGAACTTGGGTTAAAGCCTAAAGCACGAATCATCGCACGTTCAGTCGTCGGGTCAGATCCAACATTAATGTTGACAGGTCCTATTGCTGCAACAAAAAAAGTGCTTGAAAAAGCAGGTCTTACGATTGAAGAGATGGATCGTTACGAAGTGAATGAGGCATTTGCACCGGTACCGTTGGCGTGGTTACAGGATATTGGGGGAGACCCAGAAAAGTTGAATGTTAACGGAGGCGCTATCGCGTTAGGTCATCCGCTTGGTGCAACAGGCACAAAATTATTGGTGTCGCTATTGCATGAACTTGAACGGACAGGTGGACGTTACGGATTGCTAGCAATTTGTGAAGGAATGGGAATGGCTAACGCAACCATCATTGAAAAACTATAAATTTAAAGGGGGAGTTAGAATGGGATTTTCGAAAGCGAAAGCAGTTGTAACGGGTGGTGCATCCGGACTTGGGGAAGCGACAGTACGTAGAATTGTAAGGAGTGGAGGCAAAGCGGCTATTTTTGATTTGAATGCAGATCGCGCCAAAAAGTTAATAGATGAGTTGGGAGAAGAATCGGTAATATACAAAGAAACCGATGTTTCGGACGCTGCTCAAGTCGAGAAAAATATTGGTGAAACGGTAGAACAATTTGGCAAGATAAATTTGGTGGTCAATTGCGCAGGTATCGGGACGCCTGGGAAAGTATTATCTAAAGGCACGCCTATTGCATTAGAGCAATTTGAAAAAGTCATCCAAGTCAATTTGGTTGGGAGTTTTAATGTCATTCGAGTAGCCGCGGCGGCGATGCAGAAAAATGAGCCAAATGAAGATGGTGAACGTGGTGTTATTGTTTCGACAGCATCTGTTGCAGCGTATGAAGGGCAAATTGGACAAGCTGCTTATAGTGCGTCTAAAGGTGGTGTTGTATCCATGACGTTGCCGATTGCGAGAGAGCTAGCGAGAGATGGAATTCGTGTTATGGCTATCGCTCCTGGTTTAATGGAAACACCGATGGTTGAAGGCTTACCAGATGCGGCAATTGCATCATTATCGGCAGCTGTGCCATTTCCGCAGCGACTTGGGAAACCGGATGAATACGCACAACTCGTAGAAAGCATTGTGGCAAATCCGATGCTAAATGGCGAAACCATTCGACTCGACGGAGCAATCCGGATGCAACCAAAATAAGGAGGGGTAGAAGAGATGGCAAAATACCGTTTTGAAGAAGAAGAACATGTGATGTTCCGCAAGTCATTACGCAAATTTCTAGAAAAAGAAGCGGTTCCTAACTACGATCAATGGGAAAAAGATCGTCTCATTCCAAAGTCTTTCTGGAAAAAACTTGGAGACATGGGTTTTCTCTGCCCTCAAGTAGAAGAACAATATGATGGACTAGGATTGGATTTTCGTTATTCGCTTATTATTGGCGAAGAAATGGAACGAGTTGGCGCAAGTTTAACAGGTGTGGGATTACATAATGACATCACAGTTCCGTATATAGAAGCTTACGGCAATGAAGAACAAAAAAAGCGTTGGTTACCTGGATGTGTCTCGGGGGATCACATTACTGCGATTGCCATGACAGAGCCTGGAGCAGGATCTGATTTAGCGAATATATCAACAACCGCTATTCGAGATGGTGACAATTACATCGTTAATGGTCAAAAGACCTTTATCACCAATGGCATTAACTCGACCTTAGTGGTAGTTGTGGTAAAAACCGATCCAAAATCAGAGCCTAAGCATCGTGGAATTTCGTTATTAATGGTAGAAGAAGGAACACCAGGTTTTGAGAAAGGGCGCAAGCTTGATAAAGTTGGTCTTCATGCGCAAGACACATCGGAATTGTATTTTGAGGATTGTATCGTTCCTGTAGCGAATTTAATTGGCGAGGAAAATAAAGGCTTTACTTATCTAATGGAGAAACTGCAGCAAGAACGCTTGGTGGTCGCAATGGCTGCTCAAATTGCTTCGGAAGATATGCTGGAAATGACTTTAGAATATGTAAAATCAAGAACAGCCTTTGGAAAGCCGATTGGTTCGTTCCAAAATTCTCAATTTAAGTTAGTTGAGATGGCGACGGAAATTGAGTTGGGTCACTCATTTTTAGAGTCATTAATCGAAGATCATATGGCGGGTAAAGATATTGTTTCTAAAGTATCGATGGCAAAATATTGGCTGACAGATACAGCTAAGAAAATTTCGGGTGAATGTATGCAGCTGCATGGTGGATATGGCTATATGGAAGAGTACAAAATTGCACGCCGTTATCGAGACATTCCAGTTGCTGCGATTTATGCCGGTTCTAATGAAATAATGAAAACCATTGTCGCAAAACGAATGGGACTATAGATGAAAAGGGCATTAAAAGGTGTCCGCATACTTGACGTGACTTATTATCTTCCTGGACCATATGCGGGAATGCGTTTAGCGGAATTGGGTGCAGAAGTCATTAAAGTTGAGCCTCCTGAAGGTGATCCCGCGCGTCATATGGGCGGTGGACATGTGCACGAAGCTAACAATCGAGGCAAAAAGATTATCCATATCGACTTTAAAACAGCAGAAGGTCGTTTGGAAATGTTGGAATTGGTAAAAAGTGCTGATGCGCTTATTGAGACATTCCGGCCGGGTGTGATGAAAAAACTAGGCTTAGATTATGAAAGTTTGAAAATAGTAAAACCTGACTTGGTTTATTGCTCGTTATCGGGGTACGGTCAATCTGGTGAAATGGCTCGTTTGGGAAGTCACGATATAAACTATATGGCGTTATCAGGAGCTTTAGAACAATTAAAAGATGCATCAGGCAGACCTATTCATCCAACCAATACATTTGCGGATTTTACGGGTGGAATGATGGCGTCAGAGCAAATAATGGCAGCTTTACTTAAAAAATTCCGGACAGGGCAAGGACAATACCTTGATATTGCATTGGTAAAAGTAATGGCAGAATTTCTTGGGAATCATGATATTTACCATGCAAAAGGTGTCTCTGAAAATGGGGTTCCAGAAATAGGTGGAGCGATCGTTAGTTATGGGATATATGAAACAAAAGATAGTCGCTATATGACGCTAGGTGCGCTTGAAGCGAAGTTTTGGAAAGCGTTTTGTGTATTGGCTGAGCGGCCAGAATGGCTTGGTTGGGCAGGGAAACCACAAGGAAGTCAAGAGCACCGACAAATTGCAGATTTTTTTAAGTCAAAAAACTGGCAAGAATGGTACCAACTATCGTTACAAGTAGATGCTTGTCTAGCTCCTGTTTTAAAAGCGCATGAGCGACACGAACACCCGGTTTTCATTGAAAAAATAGAATGAAAAAGGAGTTGGATGTGACATGATGGATGCACCATTATTACTATCATCTTTCGTAAAAAGAGCCGAGCGTTATTTTCCTGAGAAATTAATTATTTCGCGGACTGGAGAAGATACTATTCATCGTATTCCTTATAAAGACTTTGCTGTGAGAACACGGCAACTTGCGGCTGCTTTAACGAGGTTAGATATGGGACGTGGAACGAAAGTTGGTAGTTTTGCGTGGAATCATCATCGCCACCTTGAGTTATACTTTGGTGTTCCAAGTGCTGGTGCGATTTTGCATATGATCAATATCCGTTTATCACATGAACACATTGCGTATGTGATTAATCACGCAGAAGACGAAATTTTATTGGTTGATCATGATTTATTTCCGTTGATTGAAAAGTTAGCTCCTCTATTAAAGACTGTAAAACATTTCATCATTATGAAAGATGGCGTAGATTTGCCTGAAACGACGCTTGAAAATGTTCATTCCTATGAAAAGCTTCTGGTAGTTGAAGATGGTAATTTTGAGTTTCCGGAAGATTTGGATGAAAACACACCTGCAGGCATGTGTTATACATCTGCAACGACTGGTAATCCGAAAGGTGTGGTGTATACTCATCGCGGACTAGTGCTCCACAGTTACGCATTAGGAATGTCCGATTCGATGGGGTTATCTGAACGTGACATTACGCTATCGATTGTGCCAATGTTCCATGCGAATGCATGGGGCTTACCGTTTGCGGGTGTGTTATTTGGGACGACGCAAGTATTGCCTGGACCGGGCTTTGCTCCTGGTATGTTGTTAGACTTAATCGAATCAGAGAAAGTTACGTTAACTGCTGGTGTTCCGACGATTTGGATGGGTGTCTTAAAAGAGTTAGAAGCCAATCCACGCAATATCGACACACTGCGCATGATTATTTGTGGGGGCTCGGCTTCACCAAAAGGTTTGATTCGAGCGTTTGAAGAAAAATACAATGTGCCATTTGTGACAGGCTACGGCATGACGGAAACGGCTCCGCTTGTCAGTTTAGCGGTAACAACGTCTGCGATGTCTGACATGACGATGGATGAGCGTATAGAACGCCGCTCAATGGCAGGTTTACCGATGCCGGGACTAGAAGTGCGTATTGTCAATGAAAACGGTGAGGCACCATGGGACGGCGAAACGATGGGTGAACTAAACGTCAAAGGTGCATGGATCGCGGATGAATATTATAAAGATGAGCGAACAGAAGATGCGTTCAAAGATGGCTGGTTGTACACCGGGGACATTGCTGTAATCGAACCAGATGGCTATATTAAATTAACGGATCGTACGAAAGATTTAATCAAGAGTGGTGGGGAATGGATTTCGTCGGTAGATTTAGAGAACGCATTGATGACTCACGAAGCGGTATTTGAAGCGGCAGTTGTCGCCATTCCTCATGAGAAATGGATGGAACGTCCACTTGCTTGCGTCGTTTTAAAAGAAAACCATGCTGAAGACGACGCGATGAAAGCAGAATTGCTGACTTATCTTGAAAGCCAATTCGCCAAATGGTGGGTTCCGGATGATGTGGTCTTCTTGAAAGAAGTGCCGAAAACATCTGTCGGGAAGTTCTTGAAAGCGGCGTTGCGGAAAGAGTTGGATGGTTATTATCGGTAAGATATAAAGTAAAGGTGTAAGTGTCCAAAATACTTCGGATACTTACGCTTTTCTATGTCCAGGCTCCAGCAGCCAGCCCCTCGAGTCGCTTCAGCCTAGCCGCCAATGGCAAAGCCCGCCATTATCGTCTAGACTTCCAGCGCTTGTCGGGGCTAAGCGGCTGCTTACGCTTTTCTATGTCCAGACTCCAGCGGTCAGCTCCTAGGGTCATAAGTCAGCCCCGCTGTGTGGCAAAGAACGCCACTTCGCAGGTCTGTCTTATGCCTGTCGGAGCTAGCCGACCGCTTACGCTTTTCTTTATACTTGACAGAATATACGAAACCTTTTAGTATAAGGGACAACTTGTTGAACGGAAACGAGTCTGTTTGAGAGTAGAGCCTAGAGAAGACGAGAATAGAAGAGTGTATAAATCGAGGATTGAGACGAGTAGGCAGGGATATCTATTTAGAGAGTCAGCGGCTGGTGAGAGTTGATTAGATAAACTGCGCGAATGGACTTAGGAGAGCTAACCTGAAAGCGGAAGCGAGTAAGGGAGACGTAAGCCCTGCGTTAAAGGGAAAGGCGAAGAGCCTGTTTAAGTGAATGCAGATAAATTCTGCATTAATGCGTGGTGGTACCGCGGTTTTAACCCGTCCCCGCAATCAGATAGCTATCTGGTTGCGGGGATTTTTGTATTCAAAACAAGATGAGGAGAGATTAGCATGAGCAGAGCAGAGAATATGAGTGAACGATTAATGTATGAGAAATCAATGGAAATCTTGAACGGCAATATAAATGAGCAGCAAGTAAAAAGCTTTTTATCGGACCTACACGAGAAAGGTGAAACAGCAGATGAACTAGTTGGTTTAGTTAAAGCGATGCGTGAAAAAGCTGTGAACCTTCCGAAAGTTGGAGGAGAACTTGTTGATGTTTGTGGAACGGGTGGCGATCGTTCTAATAGCTTTAACATCAGTACGTTAACGGCTTTTGTTTTAGCAGGATGTGGCTTAACTGTAGCGAAGCATGGCAATCGGAGTGTTTCGAGCAAAACGGGCAGTTCGGATGTATTAGAAGCACTCGGAATTTCTACAGAAACGGATATTGCTTCGATTCCAGCAATGCTCGATCAAACGGGAATTGCCCTTCTTTTTGCACCAGCAATTCATCCAGCTCTTGGAGGTTTACGCAAAATCCGAAAAGAAATTGGAACACCCACTATCTTTAACTTAGTGGGACCGCTAGCTAATCCACTTCCAATCACCATTCAAATGACCGGTGTTTACCGCCGCGATATGTTAGAACCAATGGCAGATGCTTTAATTCGACTGGGTCGTAAAAAAGGAGCTTTGGTTCATGGGGCAGGTGGATTAGATGAATTGTCTCTTGTGGGTACGAATGAACTGATTATATTTGATGAAAATGGCAAGCGCGAGATAACCATTCATCCGCACGAAGTTGGTTTGGAAGTTGCGCCAGTAGAGGCAATTCGTGGAGGCGATCCAAAACGCAACGCAGAAATTTTTATGGATGTATTATCAGGCGCTGACAGTCCTTATTTAGATACAGTGGCATTAAATGCAGGTGTTGTATTGTACGTTAGTGGCAAAGCAGGAACAATAGCTGAAGGTGTAAAAAGAGCAAGAACTTCAATTCAATCAGGCGAAACCGCGCGTGTCTTTGACTTGCATCGGTTAGCTGCGGGGGTGTTTGTATGACCATATTAGATAAAATCATTGCGACGAAACATGAAGAAATAAAAACATATAAACCGGTCACGCAAGATGATGGTCAATTTCCGGGAAAATCAAAGTTGCTACAGCGTCTATTAGATGGAAATGGTGTCATCTCAGAAATTAAACGCGCATCTCCTTCTAAAGGGGACATCCAAACAGAAGTAGATATCGTAGCGCAAGCGAAAAAGTACGAAGACGCGGGAGCTGCTGCCATTTCCGTATTAACGGATGAAACTTATTTTAAAGGATCGATTGACGATTTGCGCGAAGTGGCGCAAATTGTTTCGATTCCTGTTCTTTGTAAAGATTTTATGGTGAGCGAAATTCAAATTGATCGTGCCAAACAAGCGGGAGCTACGATTATTTTATTGATTGTAGCGGCATTACAACAGCAACAGCTAAAAAGTCTAAATGACTATGCTCTCTCTAAAGGACTGGAAGTACTGGTTGAAGTTCATGTTGAAAAAGAGCTACATAGAGCATTAGAGTTAGATGCCAAATTAATCGGCGTTAATAATCGTAACTTAAAGACTTTTGAAGTGTCGATTGAACGGACTGCACAATTAGCTAAACTGTTTCCGTTTGATGAAGGTCGTGTATTAATAAGTGAAAGTGGTATGCATACGAAAGAAGATGCGCAATTTGCTTATGCTAGTGGAGCTTCTGGAATTTTGGTGGGGGAAGCCTTAATGCGCTCTGAAGACCCTGGCAACTGGATACGAGAAGCGACAAATGGGGAGGCGATAAAATGACCAAAGTGAAGATTTGCGGTTTAAAAGAAGAACAACATGTTCAAGCGGCAAGTCGCGCTGATGCGATTGGATTTGTCTTTGCCCCGAGTAGGCGTCAAGTGACTATTGAACAAGCAGCCAACCTAGCAAAACATGTTCCGGTCGGTGCCGATAAAATTGGCGTGTTTGTTAATGCCACTTTGAAAGAAATTGAAGACACTATAGCGGGTGTTCCGCTAACGATGGTTCAACTTCACGGTGACGAACCTGATGAGCTAGTCAAGGCGATTCAAGTTCCGGTCATTCAAGCTTTCTCGATTCGTACAAAAGAAGATGTCGAAAAGTTAAAACAGTCATTAGCTGATTATGTGTTAGTAGATGCACCAGGTACGGATTACCGCGGAGGAAGTGGCAATGTATTCGATTGGTCATTGCTTGCTGGTGCGGATATTGATCCTGCTCGACTTATTGTAGCTGGTGGCTTGAATCCAGGAAACGTCCATGCAGCGATCGAACAAATAAAACCTTATATGGTAGACGTTTCGAGTGGTGTTGAAACAGAAAAACGTAAAGATACAGCAAAAATACAAGAATTTATTACACAAGTGAAGGGTGATTCGATGAAACAGACAATGGAACAAGTTGGCTTTTTTGGAAAGTATGGCGGTCAGTTTGTGCCGGAGACATTAATGAAAGCCGTAAAAGAATTAGAAGACGCTTATAACGAAGTAAAAGTAGATCCTGAATTTCATCGAGAATATCACCATTACTTATCCGAGTATGTGGGACGTGAACAACCTCTTACGTTTGCAAAGCGTATGACAGAAGCATATGGTGGACCAAAAATCTATCTGAAACGAGAAGATTTAAATCACACTGGCGCTCACAAAGTAAATAATGCTATTGGCCAAGCCTTACTCGCGATGCGCATGGGCAAACGTAAAATTGTGGCAGAAACGGGAGCGGGGCAACATGGTGTAGCTACGGCGACCATCTGTGCTCTTTTCGATTTAGACTGCGTTATTTTTATGGGAGAAGAAGATATTAAACGTCAGCAATTAAATGTTTTCCGTATGAAGTTATTAGGCGCGCGTGTTGAAAGTGTCACAAAAGGCAGTGCGACTTTAAAAGATGCGGTCAATGAAGCGCTGCGTTACTGGGTGGCAAATGTCGAAGATACGCATTACTTAATTGGTTCGGCACTTGGACCTCATCCGTTCCCGACAATGGTTCGGGATTTCCAAAGTGTCATTGGTGAAGAAACAAAGCGTCAAATTTTGGAGAAAGAAGGACGTTTACCTGATGCGATTTTAGCTTGTGTTGGCGGCGGAAGTAACGCAATTGGTATGTTTTATCCCTTTATTCAAGACGAAGAAGTCGAGTTGATTGGTGTTGAAGCAGCTGGTCAAGGCGTGGATACAGATAAACATGCGGCAACATTAACAAAAGGGACTGATGGCGTTCTTCACGGTGCACTGATGAAATTATTGCAAGATGATGCGGGTCAAGTGCAAGAAGCGCATTCGATTTCTGCGGGTCTTGACTACCCGGGAATTGGTCCAGAGCATGCGCATTTAGCAGATACGGGACGTGTAGAATATCGTTCAATTACAGACGATGAAGCGTTAGCTGCCGTTATTAGCATGTCGCGTCTTGAAGGAATTATTCCAGCGCTTGAATCAGCTCATGCGATTGCAGAAGCGGAAAAACAAGCTAAGAAAATGACAGCTGATCAAATTTTAGTGATTTGTGTATCTGGGCGTGGCGACAAAGATATGGCGACATATGCGGAAAAATTGGAGGGGCTGTCATGAATCGATTAGAGCAACTGAAAAGTTCAGGGAATAAAGCATTTGTTGCTTATATTATGGCAGGGGATGGTGGACTTGATCGTTTAAAAGAGCAAGTTCAATATTTGCAAGGAGCGGGTGTGACAGCTATTGAAATTGGCATTCCTTTTTCGGACCCAGTAGCGGACGGTCCTACGATTGAAGCAGCAGGAAATCGTGCTTTAAAACAAGGTGTTACCCTGCAAAAAGTATTAGAAGAAATCGGGAGCTGGACGTTTGATATAAAAATTCCTTTGTTGGTCATGACCTACTTAAATCCGGTGCTGAAATTTGGTGTAGGAAGATTTGCGACTGAATGTGGAAAAGCTGGCATTTCGGGTGTAATTATTCCAGACCTTCCGTATGAACATAAACAATTGGTTCAGCCATATATGGATAAAGAGAATATTAAATTGATCCAATTAGTAACTTTGACGACAACGGATATTCGGTTAGATGATATTCTTCGCGAAGCACAAGGTTTTGTTTATGCGGTAACCATTAAAGGAATTACAGGATCGCGCGATGAATTATCACAAGATGTAAAAACATTCATGCAAAAAATTCGCAAGAAAAGCCCAGTTCCAGTGTATGCAGGATTCGGGATTTCAAAAAGCAGTCACGTTGAACTGCTGCGGGATGATGTCGATGGATTTATAGTAGGTAGTGCGATTGTGGAAGCTTTTAATGCTGGCAAAATCGAGGAAATTGAGCCTCTCATCCGTGCAGTAACTAGCGCTTAATCGGTATAATACCGATAGGAGGGGATTTGATGTTTACACCAGTAACCGCGGACTTTTTTGATGCTCCGACATTGGAGTTGTCTCGCAATTTGCTTGGACAAATTCTTGTTCATGAGTTACCAGAGGGAATTGTCGCTGGCCGCATTGTAGAAACAGAAGCATATATGGGTGCAGAAGATCGGGCCGCTCATAGTTTCGGCAATCGTCGTACAAAGCGCACGGAAATTATGTTCGGTAAACCAGGACTTGTTTATACGTACCAAATGCATACTCATACATTAATCAATGTGGTTGCTGAAGCCGAAGACACTCCACGAGCTATTTTGATTCGTGCAGTTGAGCCGATAGCAGGCATTGATCTGATGGAGGAACTGCGAGGTAGTCATATGCCGATGCATCAATGGACTAGTGGACCGGGTAAGTTGACCAAAGCAATGGCCATTACGATGGATTATTATGGTCATCATTTTACGGAAAAACCATTGTATATCGCTCGGGGGAATCGGGTGCAGAATGTATCTGTTGGACCACGTGTAGGTATCAAAAATTCTTTAGAAGCGGTAGATTATCCTTATCGCTTTTGGGAAACGGAAAATCAATTTGTCTCGAAATTCCGCTAAATTCAGTTTATGTTTATGCTTTCGTGGAATACAGAAAGAGAATGAACAAAACAGAAGGAGTGGAAAATAGTGGCGAAAATTGCAACCTTAATTACAGATATGTTTGAAGATGTGGAATATATAGATCCCTCGAAAGCATTTAATGAGGCGGGTCACGAAGTTTTCACGATTGAAAAAGAAGCTGGCAAAGATGTAACGGGTAAACAAGGTGAAGCCGTTGTTACAATCGATAAAAGTATTGACGAAGTCAGCCCTGACGATTTTGATGCATTGTTTTTACCGGGAGGGTTTTCGCCAGACTTATTACGTGAAGACGAGCGATTTGTTAAATTCGCAAAAGCGTTCATGGACGCAAAAAAACCAGTCTTCGCGATTTGTCATGGACCTCAATTATTGATTACAGCGAAAGCTTTAGAAGGTCGTAAAGCCACAGGTTATAAATCGATTCAAGTTGATATGGAATATGCAGGTGCTACGGTAGTCGATAAAGAAGTGGTCGTGTGCCAAGATCAACTAGTGACGAGTCGTCAACCAGATGATATTCCGGCGTTCAACAAAGAATCACTACGAATTCTTGAACAATTAACTAAATAACTAGTTGAGCTCAACCCCGAATCAGCAGCGCTGATTCGGGGTTTTATTGGGTATAGAAGTTAATGGATTTTGATTTTCTCTTGAATACATAAGTAACTGCTTATATAATGGGTAAGTGTTACAGCGAAACACAGTATTTGGATCTGTTGTTTAGTTGAAAGATGTCGTTAAAAATATTGTGGATTTCAGCATAAACTTGGTTAACAAGTTATTGATTTGAAAAGGAAGAATAAGGAGTTGTGTGCAAGTGGATGTATGGTTAGCAAGTTTTATATTTATCGTGACATTAATATTTGTGATTTGGCAGCCAAAAGGCTTATCGATTGGCTGGTCTGCGATTGCTGGAGCAATCGTTGCACTTTTATTTGGAGTAGTTGATTTTGGTGATGTGTGGGACGTGACGGGGATCGTTTGGAATGCGACTTTAACGTTCGTTGCGTTAATTATTATTTCATTAATACTTGATGAAATTGGCTTTTTCGAATGGGCAGCATTACATATGGCGCGCTTCGCAAAAGGTAGCGGTTTGCGTATGTTCTTTCTCGTAACCATGTTAGGCGCGTTTGTTGCAGCTTTGTTTGCTAATGACGGAGCGGCGCTAATTTTAACACCAATTGTATTGGCAATGGTTCGCGCATTGAAATTTAAAGAAGCGATGATTTTGCCGTTTATTATGGCTAGTGGATTTATTGCAGATACAGCTTCGCTTCCTTTTGTAGTAAGTAATTTGGTTAATATCGTGTCTGCTGACTTTTTTGGTATAGGCTTTACCGAATATGCGATTAAGATGGTAGTTCCGAACTTGTTTAGCATTGCAGCGAGTATGCTAGTGCTGTATTTGTATTTCCGAAAAGATATTCCGAAACATTTTGATGACAGTACTTTAAAAACGCCGGCTTCCGCTATAAAAGACATTCGGATTTTCCGTATATCTTGGGTAGTGCTTGTGATTTTACTGATCGGCTATTTTAGCAGTGAAGCATTAGGAATTCCGGTGTCCTTTATCGCTGGGACTGTCGCTATTATTTTCTTAGCCATTGCTCGGAATAGTAAATCAGTAGAAACAATGACTGTTTTAAAAAATGCGCCTTGGGCAGTTGTCTTTTTCTCTATTGGTATGTATGTAGTTGTTTATGGTTTAAGAAATGTAGGACTTACGTCAGTATTAGCGACTGCAATTGAATGGACATCAAGTCATGGTTTATACGCTGCGACTATTGGTATGGGTTTTATCGCAGCAATTCTTTCTTCTATTATGAACAATATGCCAACTGTTATGATTGATGCGCTAGCAATTGCTGAAACAAATACGACAGGTGTTGTTAGAGAAGCATTAATCTATGCCAACGTAATTGGTTCGGATTTGGGTCCGAAAATCACGCCAATTGGTTCATTAGCGACATTATTATGGCTTCATGTTTTGAAAACTAAAGGGGTAGATATTTCGTGGGGCTATTACTTTAAAATCGGCATTATCCTAACAGTGCCTACTTTGTTTATTACTTTAACAGGACTTTATTTGTGGTTAACTATTTTAAATTAAGGCGATAAAAAAGGAGCAAAAGGAGCATGCCAGGGGCATGCTCCTTTTGCTTAGTTTAAAAATTTAGCTAAGTACAATTCGTTATGTGGTTTATCATCAATCATCATAGATTTCTCGCGAATGCCCTCTGATTTGAAGCCTGCTTTTTCGTATAATTTACGAGCCGATTCATTTTCTTCGACTACCGATGTTTCAAGTCGTGAAATGCCTTTTTCTTTAGACCATTCTTCTGCTTTCTTCAGAAGTGATTTAGCAATGCCTTTGCCTTGAGCTTCTTTTTGCAGTCCAAGCTCAATAGTAGCACGGTGTGCAGCACGTTTTGCATCATTGCCCATAATCATCAAAAATCCTACATGTTGGCCGTTTAAGATGGCAATAATGATAGTTGAATAGCCACTTTGCTTCCATTCGATAATTTGCTTTCGTACTTTTTGTGTCGATTGCGTACGCTCATCTTTACCGTAGAGCATATAATCTGATTCAGACTCGACTGCTTTTTGCAAAGCGGCGAGAGAACGTGCATCTCCATGCTCTGCTGTTCGAATCAATAATATGTCTTGATCTTCTTCATCCGTACCTGTGCCAGTTCCACCAGTGGAATCAATTCTTTCGAAAACAACAAAACGGTCAGGTTCGACCTCTGTGACAAAATAACCCGCATCTACCCAAGCGTGAAAATGCTTAGCAGGTGCTTTTACCTTTTTCCACCAGCTTTTGTTTAAGTAGGCGGCATTGGGCAAGTTTTGGCCCATAATTTGTTCGATTTCAGAAAATGTTAGTTTAATTGAGGCGTTAGTCGCTCCAGAAAAATAATTTGCTAAGGGAATGTATTTCTTTTCCAGTAAAATAGTCACAGATATCTCTTCCTTCCGCATAACTTAGAATTAGTTAGTCATATTATACCATTGGTCTATGCTAAAGTACACAATGAATTTTAAATATACAGATAATTCTATAAACTTAATGATTTTTTATATATGTTAATAATTTGGAGAGTCTAATTTTTTCAAATGCTATTATTATGATAGAATAAGCACAGAAACTAAGTATTTTCAGGAGGCTATTATTTATGTCAAAGATTTTAGTATTAGGTCATAAAAATCCGGACACTGATTCAATTTGTTCGGCTATTTCGTACGCATATTTAAAAAATGAAGTAGGCATGGTTGCTGAGCCTATTCGTTTAGGTGAAATAAACAACGAAACTTTGTTTGCTCTAGAGACTTTTAAATTTGATCAGCCAAGACTTGTGACACAAGTTGCTAAAGAAACAGACCGAGTAATCTTAGTTGATCACAACGAACGCCAACAAAGTGCCGACGATATTGATGAGGTTCAAGTAATTGAAGTGGTAGATCATCACCGTATTGCAAACTTCGAAACGACTGATCCATTGTACTTCCGCGCAGAGCCGGTTGGCTGTACAACAACAATTCTTCTTAAGCTTTTCAAAGAAAATGGTGTAGAAGTGCCTCCTAATATTGCAGGCTTAATGTTATCTGCTATTATTTCAGATTCCCTACTATTCAAATCGCCAACATGCACGCAACAAGATATCGATGCGGCAGCTGAACTAGCTAAAATTGCCAAAGTTGATGCAGAAAGCTATGGTCTTGATTTATTAAAGGCCGGAGCTGATTTAAGCAATAAAACTTTAGAAGATTTGATTTCTTTAGATGCTAAAGAGTTTGAAGCGGGTGACTGCCGGTTCGAAGTAGCTCAAGTTAATGCTATTGATGTCGAAGAAGTTATGGTCCGCCAAAAAGAGCTTGAAGTCTTAATGGATAATACAATTTCAACTAAAGGGTTAGGTCTCTTTATGTTTGTTGTAACAGATATCCTCAATAATAATTCTGTAGCTATCGTTCTTGGCGAAAAAGCACACGTAGTCGAAGCTGCTTTTAATTCGAGTGTGGTTGATCATCGCATTTTGCTACCAGGCGTTGTGTCACGCAAAAAACAAATCGTTCCTGTTATTACAGAAGCATTAAGCTGATTCCCAAATGGGAGTCAGTTTTTTTGTGCGTGGGTATATAAGTGGAAAGTATAATATTCCCTTGGTCGTATTTTTTAAACCTGACGTGTAAAGAGCTTTTTTCTATAGGCAAAAAATTTGAGCACTATTGTTTTCGTTGCTATAGTTAATGGCGAGGTGGAATATATGAAAATTGAAGTTTGGTCAGATTATGTATGCCCATTCTGTTATATAGGCAAGCGAACATTAGAAAAAGCATTAATTCAATCAGGTTTTGACAGTCAGGCAGAAGTGTCTTATAAGGCTTATCAGTTAAATCCGAATACGCCGGTGGATTCGACTGTTCCAACATATGAAAGTTTAGCGAAAAAATTTGGACAAACTATTGATCAGGCAAAAGAAATGTCTAAAGGTGTAGCAGAGCATGCTCGCTCTGTTGGTTTAGAATATGATTTTGATAACATGGTAGAAGCGAATACGTTAGCAGCTCATCGTTTAGTAAAATGGGCTGAAACACATGGCAAAGACGGAGAACTCACGGAAAAGTTAATGGATGAGTATTTTATCCAGGCGCAAAACGTGGGTAATCACGATGTGTTAGTGTCGATTGCTGAATCGACTGGTTTACCAAAAGACGAAGCGATAAAAGTGCTTGAATCGGATCAGTTTATGGCGCAAGTTCAAGTAGACATTGCTGAAGCTGGCCAAATTGGTGTGCAAGGTGTGCCTTTCTTCGTGGTTAACCGTAAATACGCAATTTCAGGTGCTCAACCTGTAGAAGCTTTTGTGGAAGCGCTAGAACAAATCGCCGAAGAAGAAGGCATTCGTCCTAAGCTAAAGCCGATGGGTAAGAAAACAAGTTTTTGCACAGGCGATTCATGTGATGGAATTTAATGATCAAAAGCAGAGTAATTGACTTTTACTCTGCTTTTTTATTAAGATGACAAAGTAGTTTTAAACTGAGATATATAATTTGAACATGATTACAAGAGGAGTTTTAAAGTAATGACAAACGTTTTAGTAGTAAAAGCAAATAACCGCCCCGCTTCTGAAGGGGTTTCAAGTAAAATGTACGAAGTATTCATGGATACAATCGGTACAGGCACGGAGCTTAACATCAATACGTTTGATGTCTTTAAAGAAGATATGCCGTATTTTGGTCAAGATTTCTTTGATGCTATGCAAAAGTCAGCGCAAGCTGAACCGTTAAACGAACTTGAACAACGCATTTTGACTGCGGCGAACAAATCAATGGATGCTTTTATGGAAGCAGATGTAGTGGTTTTTGCATTCCCATTATGGAATAAAACAATTCCAGCACCATTGCAAACTTTCATTGATTACGTTTACCGTGCAGGTGTAACATTCAAGTACACACCAGAAGGTCCAGTTGGCCTTGTGCCCGATAAAAAAGTGATCATTTTAAATGCACGCGGTGGAGTGTACTCGACACCAGAAATGGCTCCTGCTGAAATGAGCGTTAACTATGTTCGCTTAATTATGGATTTCTTCGGAATCACAGATATCGAAGAAGTAATCATTGAAGGACATAATATGTACCCAGATCGTGCGGAAGAAATTAAAGCTGATGGCATGAAACGTGTAGAACAAGTAGCTAATTCACTAATTAAAGTGTACGCATAATTTTGTGATAGAGGACAACCTTCATTGGTTGTCCTCTTTTTATTTGGACAGTAAATGTGGAGGAGTGGACAGTAAACTAGCTGAATCGGACAGTATTTCGGAGATTTGGACAGTATTCAACGGAAACTCGACAGTATATCCAATTTTCCCCTTTTCCAATCAACAACCCCTTGATACCCAAGCCCAGGAAAGCGCAAAGTCGCGCTTTCCGCTAAACCATATGAATTTTTGATTTCGACAGTAAGTGGTGTGAATTAGACAGTAAACTAGCTGAATCGGACAGTATTTCGGAGATTTGGACAGTATTCGACGGAAACTCGACAGTATATCCAATTTTCCCCTTTTCCAATCAACAACCCCTTGTTACCCAAGCCCAGGAAAGCGCAAAGTCGCGCTTTCCGCTAAACCATATGAATTTTTGATTTCGACAGTAAGTGATGTGATTTCGACAGTAAACTAGCTGAATCGGACAGTATTCTAAAGATTTGGACAGTATACAACGGGAACTCGACAGTATATCCAAATTACTGGAAAAATATTGGGTTAAGAATTTCCATTAGGGGTAGATAGGGAGTAAAAAGCTATCGAGGAGGAATGACGAGGTGCATAACGAACATGAGAGCCGAATTCCACATGAACAAAAGTCATTTTGGAGAGAGTACAAAGACATTCCAAGCTATCCTGCATTACAGGCAAATGAGTCGACCGATATCGCTGTCGTCGGTGGAGGAATGGTTGGCGTAATTAGTGCTTACTTATTAGCCAAAGCGGGACGGAAAGTAACATTAATCGAAGCTGGAAAATTGGTTGATGGGGTAACGGGGCGAACCACCGCAAAAATAACGGCGCAACACGGATTGTATTATGATTCCTTAATTCAAGTGGCTGGAGAAGAACAGGCAAAACTGTACTATCAAGCGAATATGGACGGATTAAATTTTATTGAAAAAACAGCAAAAGAACTGTCCATTGACTGTGATTTTTCGCATCATAATGCATTTGTGTATGCTAACACAGCTGCTGGAGCAAAAAAAATTGAAAAAGAAGCTGAAGCGTATATGAAGTTAGGCATTGACGGCGAGCTTGCAAAGGATGAAGTAGAATTGCCGTTTTCTGTAGAAGAAGCAATTGTCATGCGCAATCAAGCTCAATTTCATCCTGTGAAATTTTTGGCTGGTTTGATCAAAGAAATTGAACGACTGGGTGGAAAAATTTACGAACAAACGCGGGCAATGAAAATATTGAGCAAAAACGATCCAGTCATACAAACTGAAAACCTGTCTCATTTATCGTGCAACAAAGTCATTGTTGCCAGTCATTATCCTTTTAATGATTTTGATGGCATGTATTTCTCACGCTTAACAGTCAATCGCTCGTACGCTATTGCAGCTAAAATAAGTGGGAACGTTCCGAACGATATGTACATTAGTGGAGACATGCCTTCCCGCTCTTTGCGTTACGCAACCGGCGAGAATGGTGAAAAGCTATTATTGATAGGTGGCGATGGCCATGCAACGGGTAAAAGTTCGAGCGAAACAATCGAGCATTATTACAATCTTGAAAAGTTTGGTGACGAACATTTCGGAATTGAAGAAGTTCCATATCGTTGGTCATCACAAGATATGACAACGCTTGATACAATCCCTTATATCGGCACCATCACAGCAGGCTATGACAATATTCTAGTTGCTACTGGCTTTCATAAATGGGGAATGTCGAACGGCGCATTAGCCGGAATGTTGCTCAGCGACCAAGTATTGGGCAAAGAAAATAGGTACGCAGCCGTTTTTGATCCAACGCGCACGAAAGTGAAATCTAAAGATGCGGTGAGCTTTGCAAAAGATAATGCATCGGTAGCAAAAGCGTTAGTTACAGGCAAGTTACAACGAACCACTAAAACAGTTGACGACTTGAGCAAAGACGAAGGTTCGCTAGTCAAAGTTGGTAAAAAGAAAGCAGGAGGATACCGCGATGAGTACGGTCAAGTCCACCTTGTCGATACGGCGTGCACGCATATGGGTTGTGACGTTAAGTGGAACGATGCGGAACGTTCTTGGGACTGTCCGTGCCACGGATCACGTTTTTCGTATACCGGAGATGTACTGAATGGACCAGCTGTAAAACCTCTTAAAAAAATACAGGAGGAATAATGGACTTACAAACAACTAAACAATATTAAAACAGAAAAAAGCAGCGAGGAATTTTCCTCACTGCTTTTATTCGAATTTATTCAGCTGGGTTCGCTTGAATTTCCAAATGAATTTTAATGTCTTCGCCAACCATTACGCCGCCAGTTTCAAGTGCTTGGTTCCATGTGAGACCGAAATCTTTACGGTTTACTTTACCGTCTACATTGTAAGCTACAACTTCAACGCCCCATGGGTTTGTGCCTTTACCGTTATATTCTACATCGAAAGTTGCTGGGCGTGTAATACCTTTCATCGTAAGGTCGCCAGTCATTGTGTATTCGTCACCTTTTTTGACAATTTCATTTGCTTTGAATGTAATGTGTGGGAACTGCTCAGCATCAAAGAAATCTGCAGAGCGCAAGTGAGCGTCGCGATCTTTATTTTTTGTGCTAATGCTGTCTACATCGATTTTGAAATCGATTAATGCACCTTGTAAATCTTCTTCGTTTGCTTCAATTGTTGCTTCATAAGAAGTAAAAGTACCTCTAACTTTTGAAATCATCATATGTTTTACTGAGAACCCGATTTCTGAGTGTGCTGCATCTACTGTCCATTTTTTCATGTTAAATTCCTCCTAAAAATATTTTCTAAAATAAATATAGCAGAATTAAATCTCGAAGTCAATTGTCTTTAATTAAAAACTTTTTAATTCGAGATAAAAATTAGTTAGACTTTTGTACCGAACTTTACTTTATTGCTTGTCAAATCAAGATGAAAATTAGATACTAATAGAAGCTATAAGTTAAGAAGGGATTTGCATTAAATGACGAAACAACAATGGTTGACGGATTTACGCAGTTTTTTAACAGACGATCACGTCAAAGTGGATGAACCGCTCTATCTTCATACACTAACTAAAATGGGTGGACCTGCTGATATTTTCGTAGCACCAACAACTGAAGAAGAAATTGCTTTCACTGTAAAGTATGCATATAAAAATAATATACCTCTGTTGCTTCTTGGTAACGGTTCTAATATGGTTGTCCGAGACGGAGGGTTTCGTGGGATTGTCCTGACCTTTAAAGGGTTACGAGCAATTCGTATAGAAGGCACAAGAGTTTACGCCCAGGGTGGAGCGAATATTAAAGAAGTCTCAAAAGCAGTAGCAGCAAAACAATTAACGGGATTTGAATTTGCTTGTGGCATTCCAGGATCGATTGGTGGAGCGATGGCGATGAACGCTGGCGCATATGGTGGAGAAATCAAAGATGTCATTAAACAAGCAACGGTTCTTTCGAGAGAAGGAGATTTGCTCGTTCTATCTAAAGAGGACTTGGGTCTTGGCTATCGTAAAAGTATTATTACTAAAGAAGGTTATTATGTATTGTCGGCTGAATTTGATTTGGAAGTCGGCAATCCAATGGTTATTGATGCTAAAATGAGTGAATTAACTTACCAACGAGAAACGAAACAGCCTTTAGAGTTTCCTTCTGCTGGCAGTGTATTTAAACGACCACCTGGCAATTTTGCAGGAAAGTTGATACAAGATAGTGGCTTGCAAGGAAAAGGATTTGGCGGTGCAGAAGTTTCTACAAAGCATGCTGGGTTTATTGTTAATAAAAACAATGCAACTGCTAACGATTATATTAAGACAATTGAAATGGTCAAAGAAACGGTATTCAACAACTTCGGTATTGACTTAGAACTTGAAGTGAAGATTGTTGGAGAAGATTGAATCTGATTTGAAAGGATGTTCCTTAATGGGACATCCTTTTTTTGATGAGAAAAACAAGTCCTAGCCTATCGTTGCAAGAACGATCTTTATTAAAAGGTGTTTTTCCTTCGGTAGTCGAATAAAGAACTAAGGAAAAGGGGGGAGATTCATGAAGGGGAAAGTGAAAAACAAAAGATGGTTAAAATGGCTACTCGGTGTTTTAGGTGTAATGGTAATACTAATTGTGGCATTGCTTATTTTTATAAATGTCTTCTTGAATAAATCTAAACCATTCATCGAAGGGGAAGTATCGGTAGAAATACTAGATAATGATGCGACTATAATCCGAGATGATATAGGAGTCCCGCACATAAAAGCAGAAACAGATGCTGATTTATACCGTGCACAAGGATATGTTCAAGCGCAAGATCGCATGTTCCAAATGGATCTATCCCGTAGGCAAGCAAGTGGTCAATTGGCAGAAGTGATTGGGGCAGATGCTGTTGATACAGATAAGTTTTTTAGAACTTTTAGTTTGCGTGACGCAGCAGAGAAGTCTTGGGGTGGATATGATGAGCAAGCTCAACAAGTACTAGAGTGGTATGCAGAGGGCGTTAATGCTTATATGAAAAGCGCGAAAGCGGACAACACTTTGAGCTTTGAATTTTCCATTCTTGGATACGAACCGACAGAGTGGACACCTATTGACTCGCTGACGATTGGCAAGTTTATGGCCTATGACCTTGGTGGTCATTGGAATACACTTGCCGTTCGCCATTGGGCATTAAACGAATTTCCAGAAGACAAAGCGGCCGAACTTTTTATAAATTATCCTGAAAATGCACCGGCAATTTTAGCGGCTAATAAACAACAACAAGTTCAAGTAGCTGGTGAGTTTGATGCGTCAGTTATACCGCCAGAATTTAACGGCAGCAATAACTGGGTCGTATCGGGAGATAAAACAGCAAGTGGGAAGCCATTACTTGCCGACGATCCACATCTTGGACTGAGTACGCCATCCATTTGGTATCAAATGCATTTAGAGTCTCCTGAACAAAATGTGAGTGGCGTTATATTTGCAGGAGTGCCCGGAATTATTTTAGGTCACAACGAAGAAATTGCATGGGGTGTAACGAATGTTGGTCCCGATGTTCAAGATCTCTATATTGAAACACCAAATCCAGAAGATCCGACTCAATTCGAATACGAGGGGGAATGGGAGCAAGCGGAAGTAAGAAAAGAACCAATAAAAATAAAAGGTGAAAAAACGGAAGATTTCGAAGTGTTAGTGACAAGGCATGGTCCTGTGGTGTCTAATATTCTTTACGAAGATGAAAAACCAGAAGCTGTATTTTCTATGCAATGGACTGCACTTGAGCCAACACTCGAACTGCAAGCGGTTTTGAATTTCAACAAAGCTGCCAATTGGGAGGAGTTTGAACTGGCTCTCGAAGATTTTCAAGCACCTGCACAAAACTTTGTTTTTGCTTCGACTGATGGCACCATAGCCTATAAAGCCAATGGTCGCATTCCAATTCGAAAAACTGGAGATGGGCAATTACCGGTTCCAGGAAATTCAGCGGACTATGGGTGGGAAGGGTACGTGCCGTTTGATGAATTGCCAACGTCAGTAAACCCGGAAAGTGGATTTATTGCAACAGCTAATAATGAAGTCATCGACGATTCGTATCCATACCACATCACGAATTTTTGGGCACAACCATATCGCTATGAACGGATTGCTGAAGTGTTGGAAGCATCAGATAAACTGACAGCAGAAGACATGATGGAATTACAAATGGACCAAAAGAATTTG
Source organism: Planococcus sp. PAMC 21323 (assembly GCF_000785555.1). NCBI lineage: Bacteria > Bacillati > Bacillota > Bacilli > Caryophanales > Caryophanaceae > Planococcus > Planococcus sp. PAMC 21323. Next base: position 367,809 of record NZ_CP009129.1, read on the forward strand.
TATGCGGCTGAATTTTTAGAAGATATGATTGCGACCGTACGCTCGAATACAGAAGAACACAATGAAGTGCTCACGTTGCTAGAGAAATGGGATCAAGTGGATAGCAAAGACCAAGGAGCGCCATTAGTATTTCATAAGTGGATCAAGCAATTGCCTGAAACTTTACTAGCAGATGAATTTCCAGAAGACGTATATAAAATGTTAGATGGAAAAAATCACATCACAGATGAAATGATGCGTGATGCTTTTGCTGGAAACGAAGGGGTTTGGGTAAGTGAATACGGCGGAGCAGAAAAGTGGCTTGTGGATTCATTAGAAACAGCTATCGCTGAAATTGAAGAAGAACAAGGGAGTGATGTAGCTGACTGGAGTTGGGGAGATCATCATCAATTAACTTTCCCACATCCACTGGCAGGGGCATCTCCAGTTTTTGCTGAATTTCTAAACCCAGATTCGGTGCCCATCGGTGGTTCGAACATCACCGTTCAAGCAGCGGCATCAACACCAGATGGCGATGTTGATCATGGCGCATCATGGCGATTTGTTGCAGACCTCGCGGATTTATCGAGTGCTTATCATATCGTAGGACCAGGATTGAGTGGTCATATGAAATCGGATTACTTCCATAACCAAGTAGATGATTGGGCACAAGGAGATTTTCATGAAACAGAGATAGAAGAGAGAGTTGAAGGTTCAACATTAATATTAAATGCCGAATAAGTTATACTGGTGAAAAACGGATGCGAGGAATAATCTATGAAACGGATACTAGCTGTCGGACTTGGTGGAATGATTGGCGCACTTTTGCGTTATGGAATATACATGGTAGCTGCAGACGATCTGGGCCTTTGGCTTGTGAATCTAATCGGTAGCTTTTTAATCGGAGTGGCGGCCATTCGCTTATCTCACAAATCGGCTGAAATGCGGCTGTTCATTTCGACAGGTTTGCTAGGCTCTTTTACGACCTTTTCGGCATTCTCTTCTGCCTGGTTTTACCACCTCGAATCTTCTATTTGGCTAGGCATAGCGTTTGCTATCAGCATGACGATGGCATGTGTTGCGGCAGCGGGAGTAGGTTTATGGGTTGGTAGAAAAGAGGTGTCAGCATGATCGGCATTGCAATTGGTGGATTTTTAGGAGCGATTACACGTTATTTATTTTATTTATTTGTTGAGAGTCGAACGTGGCAACCGAAAGTTGCGACTTGGTTAGTTAACAGTATCGGTTCATTTGTTTTAGGCTTATTGATTGGTGAAGAAAATATATCGCTTTTCTGGATCACTGGATTTTTAGGTGCATTTACAACGTTTTCAACAATGGCTTTAGATGCTGTAAAAGACATAGAAGATGGTAAATGGTTAACGGGTGGGCTCTATATTACGGCTACTTTAGCTTCTGGAATTGCGTTATTCAGTTTGGGTTATATGTTAATGCAATAAAAAAACCTCATTATAATTGATGTGGGGGCTAGGTAAATACTTCACTAAACTACTTATTCAATTTTGGTATTTGTAATGAAGCGAAATAGGAATTTGGATATTTCTTCAACAACTTTAAAAGAGCCCTTTGCGATTTTTCGCAAAGGGCTCTTCTATAGCTTATTTAACGATAATGACAGGTGACTGAACGCGTTTAGCTACTTTATGGCTAACGCTGCCGAGCACCATTTCTTGCAGTGAGTTTAATCCGCGGCTGCCGATTAGTACAACGTCGTAGCCAACTTCATTGGCGTGTTTAACGATAGTTGGTCCTGGAATGCCGTGAAGTGTTTTTGTTTCAAAATTAATACCAGCAGAACGAAAAATTTCTTCGAGCGGTACTAAATGCTTGCGACGTTCCAAGTGAACTTCGTCGCTACTTTGGCCATGAAGAATCTCAGTACGAGCTTTTTCATAATCAATCACATAAAGCAAAGTGATAAATGCTTGTGGATTGGCTTTGGCCATTCTTACTGCTTCATGAGCAGCTCGTTTTGAATGGTCTGAGCCATCTGCTGCAACTAAAATTTTCTCATACATAGAGCATCCTCCTTATGGTGTACCTTTACCAGCATTGCTGTAGGTTGCTAACTTATCAACAAGCTTTTGGCTTGAAGAGTTTAGCCCAACAATTGTAACGGCTTGCCCTTGTGCTTGTAGTTTGTTCATAACTCGGTCGATGGCGCCAACTCCTGAGTCGTCCCAAACGGTAGCATCTGTAAAGTCTAAAACAACTTCTTTTGAAACTTCTACGTTGTCGAATTCAGAGACAAAGTCTTGAGAAGAAGCAAAGAACAATTGTCCGTGTATCGTATATCTATTCGACGCATTGCTTTCCAATCCTTCTTTACGCACTTCAACTTTGGAAATTTTAGCAGCAAATAGTACTGCACTCAAAATAACACCCGCGAATACGCCTTTCGATAAATCGTGTGTATAAACGACTACAACTACCGTTAATAACATAACGATGGCATCAGCTTTTGGTGCGGTCGCTAAATATTTGAACGATCCCCAGTCAAAAGTACCGATACAAACCATTACCATAATACCGGCTAGCACAGGCATTGGAATTTGAATAACCCAGTTGCCTAATACGATAATTAAGAACATCAAAAATACACCAGCTACAAAACTCGATAATCGTCCGCGACCACCAGAACGAACGTTAATACCTGATTGTCCGATCATTGCACAACCGGCCATACCGCCGAAAAATCCAGTGATAATGTTTGCGATACCTTGACCACGTGCTTCTTGGTTTTTATCTGATCCGGTTTCTGTTGCATCATCGATAATTGACGCTGTTAATAAAGACTCTAATAAACCGATAACAGAAAGTGCCAATGCAGTTGGGAAAATGATTTGCAAAGTTTCAAAGTTGAACGGGACGCTTGGAATAAAGAAACTTGGCAAGGTTTGCGAAATTGTGCCAAGACTACCAACGTTTTGCATATCAATGCCCGTGTAGATAACAACACCTGTTAATACGAGGATCGCGATCAATGGAGCCGGAATAGCTGTGAAAAAACGAGGCAAAATATAAACGATTGCCAATGTAACACCAACAAAAACATAAGTGAGGGTATTGATGCCGAAAATAAATGGCACTTGTGCCATGAAAATCAAAATAGCTAATGAATTGACGAAGCCAATCATAACCGCTCTAGGGATAAATTTCATAAAACGTGCAACTTTTAAGAGACCAAAAATCAATTGCAGTACACCTGTTAATACAGTAGCAGCCAATAAATAATCCAATCCGTGATCACGAACCAATAGGACCATTGCAAGCGCCATAGCACCTGTTGCTGCAGAGATCATGCCCGGTCGTCCACCGACAAAGGCGATAATAACAGAGATAGAAAACGACGCATACAAGCCAACCATCGGGTCAACGCCAGCAATGATGGAGAAAGCAATCGCTTCCGGTATTAAAGCAAGTGCGACAACAATTCCGGCTAAAACATCTCCGCGAATATTACCAAACCATTGCTCTTTGTAAGATAAAGTATTCAAAAACTTCCACTTCCTTCTATATTAATTTGTATTGATACCATATCTCGTAAACTAGTAATAAGCTAATTGAAAATAGTTAGAAAGATGAATTCCTTGCTCTTTCAATTATAGGCTATAAAACTGTATCACCTTTTTTTTCATATGTAAATACAATTCATTCAAACGCAGGTTTGACTGTAAAGGTTTGAGCGAATATACTAAAGAAAACAATCAAACTCTTATTTGAATGAAAGAGGTGCCATATGAAAGAACTATGTGAAGTAACAAAAGTTCATCCGGAAGTTGTCGATCGTGTACAACAAAATATGACTGACATGGGCGATGTAGCAAATTTATTTAAAGCATTAGCAGACGAGACAAGATTAAGGATTGCTTATGCTTTAACAATAGAAGAAGAAATGTGTGTTTGTGACATTGCGGCGGTTATTGGTTCTTCAACAGCAACCGCCTCTCATCATTTGAGGTATTTGAGAGAGCGAGCATTAGCGAAGTCTGAACGAAAAGGAAAACAAATCTATTATTCTTTATCAGACAACCATGTACGTCAATTAGTAAAAATCGCTCACGAACATACGAAAGAAGGTGTGGAAATTGGTTAAAACTTATCGCTTAGAAAATTTATCTTGTACAAGTTGTGCTGCTAAATTTGAAAAAAACATACGAGGTTTGCCTAATATAAAAAACGTCGATTTAAATTTTGGAGCTTCTAAGTTAACAATTGATGGAGATGTATCGATTAAAGCACTTGAAAAAGCTGGGGCCTTTGATCATATTCGAATTTATCCAGAAAAAGAAAAAATTAAAGTCGTTCCGTTTTATCAACGGAGACAGACAATAGAGACAGTCTTGTCGCTGTTATTATTGATTGCAGGTATTGTAGTATCGTTTCAAACCACTGAAACAGCTCCTTGGGCAATCGCGTTATTTACGGGTTCTATGGCAATCGGTGGCTACCATATGTTCTGGACAGGCCTAAAAAACTTGAGTGCGTTCCAGTTTGATATGAAAACTTTAATGACGATCGCGATTATCGGGGCGGTCATTATTGGTGAGTGGCGTGAAGGGGCGGTTGTAGTTTTCCTTTTTGCTGTCAGTGAAGCATTAGAATCGTTTTCAATGAACAAAGCGCGTCAGTCGATTCGCAGTTTGATGGATTTGGCACCGGCACGAGCATTAATTCAACGAGCTGGTGAATTGATCGAGTTGGATACAGAAGATATTCAGATCGGTGACATTTTAATCGTTAAACCTGGACAGAAAATTGCGATGGATGGCACAGTTCTTCGTGGAGAATCCGCTGTCAACCAAGCAGCAATTACTGGGGAATCGATTCCTGCAGTTAAAACTGTGGGAGATGATGTTTTTGCGGGCACTATGAATGAAGAAGGGGCATTAGAAGTTACCGTCACGAAACGTGTAGAAGATACGACAATCGCCAAGATTATTCATTTAGTAGAAGAAGCACAAGCTGAAAAAGCACCGACTCAGAAGTTTGTGGATCAGTTTGCAAAATACTACACACCAGCCATTATCGTTATTGCCTTTTTAGTAGCTATCGTACCAGGCTTTGTAACCGGTAACTGGGAACTGTGGGTTTATCAAGGTTTGGCAGTACTTGTTGTGGGGTGCCCATGTGCTTTAGTTGTATCAACGCCAGTAGCAATCGTAACTGCTATCGGTAATGCTGCGCGACAAGGTGTGCTCATTAAAGGCGGTATTCATTTAGAAGAAACCGGACAGATTAAAGCTGTCGCTTTTGATAAAACGGGAACATTAACAAAAGGCTACCCAGAAGTAACAGATGTAATTGTACAAGCTGCGATTACAGAAGAAGAGTTATTAAAGCTAGCCGCATCTGTAGAAACCATGTCACAGCATCCTTTAGCAAAAGCAATTTCAAAAAAAGCATCAAGCACTTATCCTTCTGAAAACTTTAATTCAGTTACAGGAAAAGGCGCATACGCGATAGTTAATAGTGAAATCATTTACGTTGGTAGTTTAAACTGGGCAGAAGAAAAAGGCTTACGTATTCCTGGAAAAGCGCGTAAACTCCAAGAGAGTGGGAAATCTGTTACGGCTGTCTTTTCTGAAGCAGTATTATTCGGTATCATCGCAATCGCCGATGCCATACGCGAAGAAAGTCCGTCCATTATTAAGCAGTTAAAAGCGATGGGAATCGAGCAGACCATCATGCTTACAGGAGACCATCCGGCAACGGCATCTGCCATTGCTGCGGAAATTGGGATGACAGATGTTCGAGCTGGACTCATGCCAGAAGAAAAGTTATCGGCGATAAAAGATCTTCAAAAACAATATGGACGAGTAGCTATGGTAGGGGATGGTATCAACGACGCACCCGCGTTAGCCGCTTCAAGTATTGGTATTGCGATGGGCGGAGCAGGAACAGATGCTGCACTTGAAACAGCAGATATTGCGTTAATGGCTGATGATCTCGAAAAACTTCCATATACAATTCGACTCAGCCGGAAGACTTTGCGTATAATAAAAGAAAATATCGTCTTTGCATTAGGGCTAAAGGTAATGGCATTGCTATTAATAATTCCAGGTTGGTTAACTTTATGGATCGCAATTTTTGCGGATATGGGTGCCACATTATTAGTAATATTAAATGCGTTACGTCTTGTGAAAGTTCAGAAGTGAGGTACGTTTGGAGGTTATGTATTGAAATTAACAGAGTGGACTATGGAAGAGCAGGAACAGCTAATTCATTTTATGACAACGAACTCTTGGCCATTCCATGGTCATGAACATCCGGTCCGAGCTTTAATTGAAAAAACAATTGAAGAAGGCGGCTATAAATCAGACCAAGTAACAACGTTTTGGATTGAAAATGAAGATAAAAAACAAGTAGGCTTAGTACAAATTTTTGACTTACAAGACGACATTCCCTTGTTTGATTTGAGAATTGCTGATCCCTACCGCAATAAAGGATACGGTCCAAAAGCATTGAAAATGGTTGCAGATTATGTCTTTTCGCTACCAGAAAAGAAAATTCGTTTAGAAGGCAATACACGTCACGATAATTTTGCGATGCGTAAAGCGTTTGAGCGAACCGGATTTGTTAAAGAAGCTCATTTACGGCAAGCTTGGTTTTCGCCAAGGGAAAGTCGATATTACGATGCGGTCATTTACGGTATGACACGTGAAGATTGGCAAGCAGGAATTACTACGCCTGTTCTATGGGACGATGCTGTAATTGAAGCGAAAAAGCCACCATTCAATCCGGTTTTACTCAACTTTCCCGAGGAATTTGAGTCTGAACGATTGTTAATCCGAGCACCAAGAAGAGAAGATGCAGAAGCCAATTATGAAGCAGTTATGCATTCATTGGAGTCGTTTCGACCGTGGTTACAGTTTGCACAGCAAAAGCCGGATCTTGCACAAACAGAAGCCACATTAATTGAAGCCGAAGCAAACTTTAAATTACGAAAGGATTTGCGTTTGCATTTCTTTTTAAAAGAAACTGGACAATTTATCGGCTCAACGGGTCTTCACCGAATCGACTGGGAAGTGCGTAAATTTGAAATTGGGTATTGGGTAGACAGTCGCTTTGAAGGCAAAGGATTTGTTTCAGAAGCGGTCGAACGGATTACGCGCTTTGCATTTGAAGAGCTAGAAGCCAACCGTGTAGAAATTCGTTGCGATCCAGATAATGTTCGGAGCCGTGCTGTGGCCAATCGTTTAAATTTTGAACTAGAAGGAATTTTGCGGAACGATAGCCTTTCACGTGTGGATAACAAACTACGTGATACATGCGTATATGCTAAAATTCGAGAAGAATAGCGCTATTAAAAAGCAGAAAGGGCAATTTACTAATTGCCCTTTCTGCTTTTACTTGTTATACAATTAACTACAAAAAAGGGTTGACCCGAAAGTCGTGTTCACGACTTTGAGTCAACCCTTTATGTATACATCACGCTATAGTTATAAACCTTTACGTCCGGTAACCAAGTTGATAACTAAAATGATTGCAGCAATAACTAAAAGAATGTGTATAAGTCCACCTGCAACGTCCATTAAGAATCCGATAAGCCATACTACGATAACAACCGATAAAATAATCCATAGAATACGTGCCATTTTTTTCACCTGTCCTTTCTTTAATAACTATGTTGCTTATATCAATAACTACCCCAGCTATAATGAGCTTAAACCTTTCTGAAAAAACGGATTGTTTGGAGCAAGACTCAGTCGAGTTGTTTCAATGATGGCGGTATAGTAAACTAAACATAGCTAAGTGAGGGAGGAAAGAATGTTGCCTACTCCAAGTATGGAAGACCATATTGAAATCATATATTCTTTAATTGAGCAAAAAGGCTATGCGCGTGTATCAGATATCGCGGAGGCCTTATCCGTGTTGCCTTCTTCTGTGACTAAGATGGTGCAGAAGCTAGATAAAGACGGATACTTAATATACGAACGTTACAGAGGTCTTGTGTTGACGCCAAAAGGCCAAAAGCTAGGCAAGCGGCTATTAGAGCGACATGGCTTACTGGAGCAGTTTCTACAGTTAATCGGCGTAGATGAAGAACGGATTTACGAAGATGTTGAAGGTATCGAACATCATTTGAGCTGGAATTCAATCGACCGAATTGCTGATTTGGTCCAACTACTGGAAGAAAGCCCGGATTTTACGGGAAAACTTAAACAGATGAAAGTAGCAGGAAAAGAAAGTTAAAGACAATAGGAGGAACTAAATATGGCTTTGCACCCAGGGTTAAAAGAGGTACTACAAGTAAAAGATCGTTCAACATCACAATGGATTTTATCAGATGGTTCAGGCGATGAAGTAATGATGAACGCATCAGAAATAGAAGAAGGACAAGAAATTGGAGAAGAAATTGAAGTTTTCCTTTATCGCAATCGCCAAGGCGGAGTTTCTGCAACGCCAATGATTCCGCACATTTTGCCAAGTGAGTATGGCTGGGCAAAAGTTTTAAAAGTATCACAGCGCGAGGGAGCGGTAGTTGATATTGGCACAACACGCGAAGTCTATTTATTACCAGCAGATCTTCCACAAATTTTAGAATTATGGCCAAAACAAGGGGATCATATTTTTATGACGCTTCGAACAGATCGCCATGGTGATTTATACGGGCGTTTAGCAACAGAGGAAAAAGTATTAGAATTGATGGAGCCGGCGCCAGAAACTCTTTTCAATCAAAATGTACAAGCGCGTGCTTATCGTTTATTGCCAGTTGGTACATTTATGTTGTCAGTACCAGGAATGCACCGAATCTTTGTTCACGAAACAGAGCGTAAAGAAGAGCCGCGTTTAGGTGAAGAAAAAACAGTACGTATTATCGACGTGAAAGATGATGGTACATTGAATGGTTCTTTACTTCCTAGAAAACAAGAGCGTCTATTAGACGATGCTGAAGAAATTATGCGTTATTTAGAAGAGTCAGGCGGAAAAATGCCGTTTACGGATAAATCTTCACCAGACGAAATCCTAGAAATTTTCGGTATGAGTAAGGCTGCTTTTAAACGAGCACTTGGAAAATTGTACAAAAACCGTCAAATCGTCCAAGAAGAAGGTTGGACAAAGTCGACGAAGTAAAGGAACCTTTTCGAGTTAATTTCGTATTAATTTGAAGAAAGGGGCAAATTAAATTGAAAAAAATAATCACAGTTATAGCATTACTGTTTACACTATCTGTTGTATTACCGTCATATAGTTCGGCAAACGTCGGCATTAATGAAAAATTCGGAGTGCCAATTGTAGTTTATGGAGGCAATTTATCAGCTGATGAAAAAGCTTCAGTTGCTAAGAGCTTAGATGTTGCAGGAGAAGCTGATGTAGAAGAAATTGAAGTAACAGGCCAAGATTTAGTGAAATACATTAAAGACGGGGATTCTCGCGCACGTATGTATTCTTCAGCTAAAATCACACGCAAAGATGAAGGCGCTGGTTTGGTCATTGAAATCGTAACACCTGAAAACATTACGCAAGTAACAACTGAAATGTATGCCAATGCTATGCTGACTGCGGGTATTGAGAATGCAACAGTAGAAGTGGCTGCACCAAAAGCTGTTACAGGACATTCAGCGCTTGTTGGAATTTATAAAGCTTACGAAGTGAACGGAGAAGCATTAGACCCGGAACGCACAGACGTAGCAAATGATGAATTGACGGTTGCTACGGAACTTGCAGAAGGTGGAGTTGGAGAAGACGAAGTTAGTGAATTGTTAACAGAAATCAAAAAACAAATTGCTGAAAAAAATCCAGCTTCGCGTGAAGAAGTAGAACAAATTGTTGAAGAGCAATTAAGCAAACTTCAGATCGAATTGAGTCCGGAAGATCGTCAGTTATTAGTGGACTTGATGGATCGTATTCGTCAACTTGATATCGATTTTTCAAAATGGTCAACACAACTAGAAGATTTGAGTAAAACGATTGAAGACAAAATTACAACAATCGTTAATGATGAAGGATTTTGGGCAAGTGTAAAAAAATTCTTTAAAAACATAGCTGACACTGTAAGTGGTTGGTTCAACTAATTAAAACAGGCAAACCTTGTATTATGAGGATTGCCTGTTTTTTTGTAGAAGTTTAATCTCTTGAGGAGAACAAAAGTCAGTGATAATATAAGATAAAATCTTGAAATAGAGATAACCGTGTAAACTTGATTAAAAGATGGGGAAATGTTTACCGAATCTATACGCCAGGAGTAATTGCAAGCATTTATCATGACTTCTGCTAGAGTGTTACCGTTATAAATAGAAAATATTTACGAGAAGGCAACAACAGAAATTTTCGGCATTTTAACAGGAAATGAGTCGTCTGCTAGCGAAATGTATTTTAGAAAAGCATTTTAGTTTTTCTATAAAAGATTGTGTGAGAAATGTCGATGAATGGTTTTAAAGTCGTCATAAAAGCATGTGAGTTAAAGCGTGTTGCATCCAATGTGTATTACGTAGAATAGGGGGAATTGGAAATGGATTTTAAATTAGTAGAATTAGGTAGTGATGAATTTGCATATCGCCTTGAAGATAAAGGTGTTATGAAAGGGGAAATTGCGTGGACTCAGTTGGCAGATGTGATGGTCGTTGAGCATACTTTTGTCGATGAATCGTTACGCAATCAAGGAATGGCTAAAAAACTTTTAGACCAAACAGCAAACTTTGCTCGTGAACATAGCTATAAAATAGAACCTGTTTGTTCTTACGCAGTTTCCGCTTTTGATCGCTACAACGATTACGATGATATTAAGATATAAGCTTCTATTAAGTATATAGACACATAAAAAGCAATCCGCTGTTAGTTGAGTGGATTGCTTTTTCTAATAATCGACTATGTAGTTTTTCATGTGCAACCTCCGTTTTAAATGCTTGTCATTAAGAAAACGATAGCTGTTAAAATTGAAGCTCCACCAACACCATACATAAAATCAGCTTGACTAAAAATTAGGTTTTTTTCCATTTTTTAGAACCCCTTTCAAATCTTTGTTATTTATAAATTACCCGCTCAATCGCTTTTTAAACAGGTTTTATTAATTTTATTAGGGGAAAACAAATAAGAGTGGAATTCTTTCTTTATTTAATTACGTAATGACAATAAATTAAAAGAAGAGGTGAGTGTTATGCATCAAGAAACCGTAAATAGAGCTGGTGAAAAAGTTCTCGGTATTATTGGTATTGTCTTTAATATTTTGTTTATAGGATTAATGGGTTTTGCAATGGTAAGTTACTCGAATGCACCGGAATTCCGACAGTATATGGAAGAAGAAATGATGGCAGATCCGACCATAACAAATCCTGAAGAAGTAGAAATGATCATGAATGTGATGTCTTCCGGATTTGGAATAGTAGGGTGGGTCGTGATTGCTTTATTGGCATTAAGTACGCTTTTAGCCGTTATCGCGATTATAAGTCTTCGCAAAAAAGGAAATGCATCTACAGCGGGTGTATTCTTTATCTTAGCAGGATTGTTTGCAGGCCTATTATCATTAACTTCTATACTGTTCTATGTTGCTGCTATTATGTGTTTTGTTCGTAAACCGCGAGTGCAGCAGACACAAACTTTGCGTGACGATGATTTTAAATACCAAGAAGATGAATTTCAGCGTAAAGAAGATTCATTCAATAACGATACTACAACACAAAAAGACAATGACACACCTTATCGTCCGTTATAAAAAGTCATGTGCACACAAAAAACCGCTACCTATGAGGTAGCGGTTTTTAAATCGTAAACATATTTGGTTGTTTGCAAAGGATGCCCCTCAAACAATTCTTCAAATTCTTCTAGTAACTTAAAGCCATTTGCTTCATAGAAGTTACGGCCTTTAATATTTTCGCTTTCAACATAAACAAAAAGTTGATTGCCATTAAGTAACTGACGTAAGCCTGCAGTGAATAATTGTTTGCCATGACCAGAACGTTGAAATTCGGGTTTTATGTAAATGGCAATCAGTTCAGCGTCGCCATCTTCATCAACTTTTGTGAAATTAGCGAAACCAACTGGTTCTCCTTCATGTTCTGCAAGTAATACAATCGTTCTCTTTAAACGCATCTCCATCATGGGAGTAGAATATGATTTATCTAGAAAACTTTCTTGGACAGTAGAGGGAATGATTCCAGCGTAAGTGTCATTCCAACTAATTTTGGCAATCTCCTGAACAGCTGTAATGTCTGCGGATGTACCGGTGCGAATCATGCAATCACCTCTAAAATTCTTTATGCAATCATACCAAAAAAAGAGGTGAATAGCCACTAATGTAGAATAAGTAACTCTAAAGGGGAGGCTCTATCAATGGATTGGAAGATTTATCAATTTGACGATTTGAGTAGTAGAAAACTATACGATGTGCTTAAGTTACGTGTTGATGTGTTTGTAGTTGAGCAAAACTGTCCTTATCCAGAACTTGATGGTTTAGATCAGCAATCGATTCATCTTCTTTGTAGCGAGAACGGTAAATTGATAGCTTATGCCCGATTAGTGCCATCAGGTGCCAAATATGAAGTGCCTTCTATTGGTCGTGTTATTGTGCATGAAGACGCTCGAGGTCGTGGCTTAGCAAAAGAATTGCTTGAGCGCAGCATCGATTATATTTCAAATGAATGGGGTGCCGACGCGATTAAATTGCAGGGACAAGTTTATTTGAAGGAATTTTACCAATCCTTTGGTTTTCAGCCAATTTCGGCAAGTTATGATGAAGACGGTATTCCCCATATCGATATGGAACGGGTTCGCAGTTAAATGTAATACGATTGACATATAAAAAAAGATTAATGGTGTGAAAAAGGGGTAAACATTAGTATTAAACAAATATGAAAACAGAAAAAGGAGTGCTGCAAAATGGCAAGAGGAAGAGGTCTCTTAATGGCAGGTTTGGCTGCAGGAGCATATGCATATTTTAAAGATCCTAAAAATCGCGAGAAAGCTACAAAAGCTTTCAATGAAGCGAAAGTGAAGGTGAACTCTTATATGGAATCACAAAACCTAGACAAGTCAGGAAATACAAGTTCAAATGTTGATGCAGCATCAGACAATTCAGTAGATCCTCAAGAGGATATGGTTGCAGAAGGTGGAGCAACAACAACTATTCAATATTACAATGAGCAACAACAAAAGAAGGAAGAATCAGATGATGTAAAACTTTCATCAAATGACGTTAGCAAAGAAAAGGCTGAAAACACTGATTCAGCAACTCCTGAAAATAAAATAAATACGGATAACTTATAAAAAAAGGATGGTCTTTTGACCATCCTTTTTTATCGCTATTTATTTTCTGGAAGTTAATCCGTTTGTAATGGCTGCAAAAAGCAAAAGAGAGCCACTCAACATAAAACCTTGATTAGAGTTCAATGCTAGAGCACCAGTAATACCAGAACCAACAACGACACCTGCGGAGAAAAACGCGTAAAAATAACCGTAAGAACGACCACGCGAAGAAGTGCTAGTTGAATCGATCAAAATAGAGTTGATTGAAGGAAATAATAAAGCAAAGCCTATTCCATAAGTACACATGCCAATATACAATAAAGGTTCAGTTGACACAGCACTTAAATAAAATAAAGAAATACCCATGACAGAAAAGCCTGCGATTAAGGTATATATCGGTTTAACAATGTCAAAAATTCGATTGACAGGAAGCAAGAATACCAATATAGCCGAAATACCAAAGGCGCTTAATAGTAAGCCGCTGAGTTGAGAATCTAAGCCAATTGCTTCAACTTTAAGGGGGAGCATATAAGCTAAAACTCCTTGAGAAAACATCAAGAAAAATGCACCTGAAAAGGACCGTAATAAACCAGTATTTTTCAAGATATCTGTTAAAGAAGCGGGAGTTTTAATCGTACTTTCTTTTATTATATGCGTTCGACGCAAAATTAAGAATGCAGCGATACCAATAGAAAAAATCAAAATCCCAGTTATAAACATCGTTTCTGGAACACTATTTCGACTTGTATAAACGGCTCCATAAGCAGGTCCAAGAATTGCTGCCAAACCAATGAAAGCGCCGGACAATGCAGACTCTTTTCCTCGTTTGTCTGATTTCGTTCGATTCGCTAAATACGTAAAAGCTGCAGGAACAGTTAATCCTGCTGCAAGTCCATGAAGAAATCTCACCGCCAATAAACTATAAGGTCCATCAATTAGTGAGTAAGTAAACAAAGTTACACTTGTAGATAATAAACCGATAACTAAAATGGCAAATGGACCTCTTCGGTCGGAGAAGATTCCAGAAATGATGTTCCCAAACGTATTGGATAACGAATACATACCTACGGCTAATCCTGCGATAAACGGACTTGAACCTAAAGATACTGCGTAAGGACTTATAATTGGAAGTTGAGCAAACAAGTCAAAGAAAGAAAAAAAGATTATAATATAGATGAGAATACGCAAGGCAGTTCCTACTTTCCTAAACAATATGCAGTTTTTTGGGTTTATTTCCCACAGTATAGGGGAAAGACAGCTACAGTTATTTATATTATACCATCGGAGGTCTTATGATGAAAAAAGCCATGTTTATATTAAATCCATCCTCGGGAAAAGAACAAGCTTCTGAATACCGTGGGCAAGTAGAAGAAACACTTACCTCAATGGGGTACGATGTGGATACAAGAGAAACAGAAAAAGAAAAAGATGCTACAAATTTTGCAACAGAAGCATGTGAAAAAGAATATGACTTTATTGTAGCAATGGGTGGAGACGGTACAATTAATGAAGCTGTATCAGGAATAGCGGAACAGTCACATGAGCCTTTATTTTCATTAATTCCGCTTGGGACAGTTAATGATTTTGCACGAGCTTTAGGAATTCCGTTAGATCCACCAGAAGCCATCGAAGCACTTAAAACAGCTCATGAAAAACGTGTGGATATCGCTAAAGTTGGTGAACAATACTTTATGAACATCCTCGCAATTGGAGATATCGCTGAATCTACGTACGATGTAGATCCAGAGCAAAAAACCAAATTAGGAGCTTTGGCATACTTTGTTGAAGGGATAAAGGCGATTTCTTCTGAAGCTGAAACTCATTTTGAAATCGAGCATGACCATGGTACGTGGTCAGGTGAAGCAAAACTAATATTGGTCGCATTGACTAATTCGGTAGGTGGATTTGAAAAACTAGCACCTGAAGCTTTGACAGATGACGGGCTACTTCATCTATACATTGTAGAAAATGCTGCTTTACCTGGATTTGTCCGAATAGCAACTTCAGTTCTTAGAGGAAAATTGAAAGATGATCCAGCAGTTGAAGTTATCAAGACTACCAAAGTCTCAATAAAAACAAATGAACCTCTATCGTGCAATATTGACGGTGATGAAGGATGCACAACACCATTTGAGATTCATGTTTTGCCACGTCATATTCGTGCGTTCATTCCAACTGAAAAAGACGAATAGTAAATTTTTCTATTAACTCAATATAGTGTTTCATAATGAGGGAAAGCAAGCGAACAGTTTACTAAGGTTTGTTTGGCTTTCCTGTTAAAATTAAGTTTTATGAAGTAATAATGAAACCTTTTCCCATCGAAATCGTCTTATATAGTATAAATTTTGTATTAAAACATTACTGAAGACATATGTAAAATTTATTATGTATAGAGCAAATGACATAAAAAAAATACAAAAATAGCAGTTTCACTCTATTATTTCAACTTAATTCAGTATATAGTTAAAATAATGAGGAAAAACTTGTACAAAGAAAGACGGGGAAATTATGAATATTATCACTGCACCAACTATTCAAGAAACCATTTCAAAAATATTTATGAACGAAACAGAAAATTTAAACCAAATTGATGGGTTGGATAAATTTTTTGAAATTGAAACACAGCTAATGTACGAGATTCATCATCTTGAAAAAGAGCGTGCGAAAGAGACATTAAGAGAATTAATCGATATGCTCTCCCTTCGCTCGGAAAAAGACATTATTCGATCTATTCGTAATTATTTCATCATCTTGTCTTCTGTCATGGCGCGAAAACTTTATGAAATGCGTGTTCCGCCAAAAAAAGCATTTGCTTTTAATTCTGCTTGTGTAGAGCTAGTAGATAAGCATATGAATGATTCAGAATTCATGTTTGTTGCAGACGAATTGATTGAGTTTTTTGTGTCGATCATATCTGAGCGGAAGCAACCTTCTTTTGGCCATCAAACCGTCAATAAAGTTGTTATTTATATCAATGACGAAGTTGAACGTGACCTTTCAGTTGAAGAAATTGCTAAGCATTTCAATATTTCCACAAGTCACTTGTCACGTATTTTCAGGGAACATGCGGGCATTACGCTTGTAGAATATTTGAACGTGCGCCGTGTAGAAGAGTCGCAATATTATCTTCGTCACTCGGATAAAGGTATTTCAGAAATTTCTAAGCAGTTCCATTTCTGCAATCAAAGTTATTTTACGCGAATCTTTAAAAAGTATACTGAAGTTACACCAAAGCAATTTAGGGACAGTCAGCACATTCCGTATTTCCGCTATACATTACCAAACGCTAAATAAAAGCAAAAAGGAAAGGAGAAGAAATTCTCCTTTTCTTTTTGCTTTTTTTACTAGGAGAAAGTTTTTAAGGTGCCGTAATTTTGTCACAAAAATTAAAATTTTTGCTAGTGTTCTCTCCACGGATTGAATTTTGTTCTGCTTATCGTTATACTTCATAGTAGCTAAAAAAGGTGAAGGTGACTAAATTGAAAAAGAAAATTACATTATTAATGATGATGGCATTAGCCGTTGTTTTGTTAAGTGGATGTTCGGCAGTAGAAAACAAAGAAGGTATGTTTTATACTGTTTTTGTCAAACCGTTCGATGTGTCATTGAATTATTTAGGTGACTTGTTTGGCGGAAGTTACGGATTAGCCATTGTGGTTATTACCATTATTATTCGTTTGGTATTAATGCCGTTTATGCTGCGTACATATAAACGTCAGCAAGGTATGAAAGTCAAAATGGATGCAATGCGTCCCGAAATGGAAGGCATTCAAAAACGTTTAAAAGAAACAAAAGACAAAGAAGAGCAAATGAAGTTGCAACAGGAAATGATGGGACTTTACAAAAAACATGAAGTAAACCCGCTGAATATGGGATGTTTGCCTGTCGTTATCCAAATGCCAATCATTATGGGTCTGTACTTTGCCATTCTTCATTCACCAGATGTTCAAGCGCATGAATTTTTATGGTTTAGTCTAGGTTCACCGGATATCATCATGACATTGATCGCCGGTACTGTTTACTTCTTCCAAGCAAAAGTATCATTATGGACGATGCCAGAACAGCAACAAAAGCAGATGAAATTGTTTATCTACATTTCACCAATCATGATTATGTTCATATCATTTACATCGATGGCGGCTTTACCCGTGTACTGGACAGTCGGAGGGATCCTTTTGATCATTCAAACCTTTATCGGTCGTAAATTCTATTCGAATCATCCAGAAAAAGCACTTGAATCAGTAGAAGAGAAAAAAGAATAATAGCGAGCCGGCAATTATTGCCGGCTTTCTTTTATGGGAGATGTTTACGTGAATATGAAATTAGTTCAAGGAGTGGCAATAGCCCTTTTAAGTATTACCGCATTAACTTGTTTAATATTTGGCTATTTAGAGGTAGCTGTACTGTTTATGACTGTGCTATTCGTTTTAACAAATAGCTTTCGCTATCGTCATATGAAAGCGCAAGGCATGCACCGAGAAGCTAAATGGATGCTCGGGATGTCAGTTACTTTTGGTGTATTATTCTTTGTCGTATTGGCAACTATTCTGTTTTAAAAGTAAAAGCACAATCTCTTTTTTATAGAGATTGTGCTTTTTGTGTATACTCATATTTTTCTTTCATACGTTCTTCAAGTAATGTATCTAATTGGTTCATCAATGTTTGAATGTCATTTTCTGATATTTGGTTCACTATCGACAACTCCTTAGGTGTTTATACACAGTTATTCGCAAAGAAATCGTATTTATGGGGGTATATAGTTTATGAAATTAAATTTATTTCTAGGGTATAATGTAGGGGTAATGTCGCATTTAAAGAAACGTAATAAAAGCCTCGGAATTCTCAACTACAGATTAAAATTTAATCCGATTTTAAGAGGGGTTGTTATGGGTTAACGAAGAATTTCAATAGTAGAAATGGTAGAATAAGAAATATGTTAAATAGAAGGAAGGCTTATTATGAAGTTTTTAGACCACTTAAAACAAAAAGATAAAAAGTTTTATATAAAATGGATGGTGATTGGTATGACAGCAATTATGGCAGCGTTAGCAGCATTGTGGTTATATATTAACGACTGGGATGCTAAACAAAGCATGACCGCATTAATAGAGGCTGTGACAATTGAAGAGCCAGCCATGGAAACACCGACAGAGCAAATTACAGAGGTGCCTGAATCTGATAAAGTGACAGAAGAACCTAAAAAAGAAGAGCCGATAACAGAAAAACCGGTTGAAGAAAAAGTAACAGACGCTACTGTTTATCCAGAGAATAGTCTATTACCAAAAGAGCCTTTTATCATTAAGGGGATACTATTGGCAAATAAACAACATCCGCTACCAGACACATATGCACCTGGAGAAGTACCAGAAGCCCGTACAGCTTTTGAAGCGATGAAAGCTGATGCAGTAAATGATGGGATTAATTTGCAGGCATTTAGTACGTATCGTGATTTCGCACGACAAAAGCAGCTATACGAAAGTTACGTAGCGAAAGATGGCCAACAAGCAGCAGATCGTTATAGTGCGCGTCCAGGATACTCTGAGCATCAAACCGGTTTGTCATTTGATATTGGCGAATCAGGAAAAGAACAGCATTGGGCGTCTGCCTCTTTTGGCGATACTGAAGGCGGCAAGTGGTTAGCAGCTAACGCTCATAAATATGGTTTTATTCTTCGTTATCCTGAAGGAAAAGAAAAAATCACAGGTTATATGTATGAATCTTGGCATTTTCGGTATGTCGGAAAAGAAGTTGCTACGCAAGTTTATGAAAAAGGCATTACACTAGAAGAATATTTAGGAGTTAATTAAACACAAAAGCGTCTTCGTAAAAATCACGAAGACGCTTTTTCTATGGTTAAAATTATAAAATTGGAGCCAACAAGCGGGCGATGGATTCTTTTGTCTTAATCCAACTTGTCCGGTGTAAGTACATTTCATACGTTAATTCAGTTGAAAGTTTCATATCTTGGTGGAAAAGTTCCGCGAGGTCTGTTGATATTTTTTGGTCGTAAATAAACGCATTTACTTCAAAGTTTAATTTGAAGCTTCTTACATCAATATTAGCGGTACCAACAGTAGATGCTTTATTGTCCGTTACAATCATTTTAGTGTGTAAAAAGCCATTTTCATAAGTAAAGACGCGTGCGCCTGCTCTTAACATTTGACCAACGTAAGAGTAGGTAGCCCAGTAAACAAACGGATGATCTGGTTTATTTGGAATCATAATACGAACATCGATTCCAGATAATGCAGCAATACGAATAGCATCATAAAAAGTGGCATCCGGTATGAAATAAGGAGTTTGGACATAAACATATTCTTTTGCAGAGTTTATAAGCTTAACGTATCCGTCTTTAATCTGTTCCCAATCTTCATCGGGACCACTAGAAACAATTTGCATAGAAGTGTTCCCCTTAGTGGGTTTAGCAGGGAAGAACAGTTCATCGTACTCGATGTCGTGCCGTGCAGATGCTTGATTCCAGTCACGGATAAAGCGCGTCTGTAAAGGATTAAGTGCGCTACCTTCGATGCGCAAATGGGTATCTCTCCAATATCCAAACTTGCGACTTAATCCAATGTATTCATTTCCTACGTTAAAGCCGCCGAGATAACCGACTTTTCCATCAATCACAACAATTTTACGGTGATTACGGTAGTTTAAGCGTGGATTAATTATAGGCAAAATAGATGGGAAGAACGTTTCTACTTCGCCACCAGCCGCCACTAATTCTTTGAAATGACGCTTTCTCAAACGCCGAGAACCCATATCATCATACAGCAAACGTACTCTGACACCTTCTTTAGCTTTAGCAGTTAACGCATCAACAATACGCGTGCCCAGTTCATCTAAACGAAAAATATAGTATTGTACGTGAATATGGTTGGTTGCCTTTTCGATATCCTCTAATAGAGAATTGAATTTTTCGCGTCCATCATTGAATATTTGAACACTGTTATCTTCAGTAAGTAAAGCTCCGTTATTCCGCAAGTGAAGATAAATCAAATCGGCGTAGTCTTTTGTATCTGGATCTTTAAATTCGAAGTTCTCATCATGCAATTCGTTCATCTGATGAGCAATCAAGCTCTCAATACCAACCCGTTTTTTCCCTTCCCATTTGAAGAGCGTCTTTTTGCGCAGTCTTCTACCCAAAAACAAGTAAATAAAGAAACCGAAAATAGGGATGAAGAATAAGACTAATAGCCATGCCCATGTTGTGGAAGCATCGCGTCTTTCAAGAAATACGAGCGCTGCAGCTAGAAGGACGTTCAAAATAAAAATAAATGCAGTTAAAAAGCTGAGAACAGTAACGGTCATTGGAATTCTCCTAACGTAAAATTCGTGGGTGGACAAGTTCTTACCTAACAATAATCAGTTTAGTTGAAATTGTAATTGTATAAAGGTCTTGTAATTGAGCGATTCAAAAAACTCCAGCCTCTTAAAATAAGGCTGGAGACTGTTAACTTAAACGTTCTTCTTTTTTTAATTGTTCTACTATGCCTTCAACTTCTACTCGACTCATCTTTTCTTTACCTGACTTCAAGGCTTTGAGCGTGCTATGAGCTAATGCCAATGGAACTTTACAGAACATCAAAATCCGTTTGCTTTTAATGGGTTTTATATAAAGGTCTGCTTTTGCTAAATTGTTTTTCGCATAGTCGAACAAATCTTCACGTGTCCAACCTTCTGGTACGAAAGTGACACCGCGCTCAAAATCTTCATCATAATTTCGTAGCATATTGACTGCTTGCAGTCCACGACCAAAAGCGATGGCGTGATCCGGATCTGTAACTGTACCGTCGTGCCAATACCAAATGTCTGAAAGCATTGTACCTACAAGGCCAGCTACGTAATAGGTATACTCATCAAGATCTTCTTTTGTTCGAATAACCCAATTTTTTTCTACCCACTTGGACATTCCACCAGCCATAATAGCAGTAGATTCCATTACTTTCCCTCTAATTTCTTCAGGACAAACATGGATCCAATCCGCTAAGCGCATTGTAACAGGTGGCAAAAATTCTTTATAAGGTGTAACAAGTTCTAAATAAGCCTGCTCATCAAAATCTGTTTCAAGCATTTTTTGAATCGTGCTTAGCAATTTAATTTTAGCTTGATCCTCTAGTTCTGGATGATCTTCAATTTCATCGATCGCTCGCATACAAAGGTAAGCCGAACCGACAGTTTTCTTTAAAGTAGGTTCTAAAAAGCTGATTGGGATGAAAAAGGTCCGGCTAGTTTCTTTTAGCATGATTAAGGACTCTTTTTGTAAATTCGAAACTTTGCTCATCTCAATTTCCTCCTGTTATGTGTATTGGCGTTCCATAATTTTATGTATGATACTAGGTCTAATGATAAAATGGCTTCCTACTAAATATAAACCATCTAGATAAAAAAACAAACAAATACCCCGAAAGCCAGAACTTTGTATAAAAAAAGTCCCTTTAAACAAATTGAAATGTTTAAAGGGACAAGGTCAATCCGGATAAAAATGACGCCATGCTTCATGAATTCCACCGGCATAATATTTCGTAGCCCGATAAATGGAAGGGTGACTTTGTTGTTCAAGCAGTTCAGGCTGTGCATTTCCAACGATAACAGAAGGAAAGCCCATCGTTAGCATTTCAACATCATTGCCAGAATCTCCGGCTACCAGTAGTTTAACATTATCCAAGTGATGCGTATTTAAGATGTATTCGAGTGCCTTTCCCTTCCCGCTGTTTACTGGAAGAACATCAACGTCACGTCCGCCACTATAAATTAATTTGTACGAAACTCCCGCTTGATCAAGTGCTATACGGAAATTCTCTACAACAGTAGAGTCAGTCGCATAATAAGAGCAACGGTTTGTAACTGGGAGTTCTTGAGAAACCAAACCGGCAATTTGACGAGCAATGGCCTTTATTTTTTCGGGCATCCATAATTTTTCTAAATGCTGCGACCATACTGAATCTTTTTCTAATGATTTTCCTACATAAATAGCGGTTCCGACGTCTGTAATCAGTACATCAGGAATCGGTAAATCTTCTTCATTGATAAGCGATAAAGCAGATTGATAATGTCTGCCTGTAATATAAACTAAAGACACATTGTACAGTTGCCTGTTATAAAAATGGAGTAGTTCCTGCAAACTTTCTGGATCACCTACGAGTGTTCCGTCCAGATCTGTTGCTAATAAGTGTGTTACTCCGTGCATGAATAATCACCTCATATAATGAATTGATGCGAGAAGAAATAGAATCCCAATTAAAGTCTTTACGAGCAATCTTTTCTGCTTGGCGACTTAATCGCTCTGTCAACAATGCGTTTGCTGATAAAACATCCATTGCAATAGCTAAATCAATTTCGTTTTTTGTTTCAACTAAAAGTCCTGAAATGCCATTTTGGACGACATTTTTTAATCCGCCTATATTAGATGCGATTACAGGACTTCCACATGCTTGCGCTTCAGCAGCAACCATCCCAAAAGATTCATAGAAACTAGGAACAATTGTAGCGGTAGCCGAATTGAACAAAAGAGCCAATTCTTCTTGGCTTTGAGGACCTAAAAACTCTACTCGGTTTTCGATGCCTTTAATGGCTTCACGAAGTTTTTCGTCTTTCGGAAATCCAGTATCGGAATCAAAGTCTTCACTATCTCCACCTGCAATTACCAAATAAGGTGTATCGGCAGAATTATTTTTTTCAACTAATAATCTGAAGGCTTTTAATAAGGTGAAAATGCCTTTCGTAACTTCTAGTCTTCCAGCAAAAACAAACAGGGGGCTATCGTAACCGAATTTCTTGCGCAAATGTGTTCGGTTACCACGTACTTTAAAAGCCTGATCTACTCCAATTGGTACAACTTGAATTGGCGAAGGTGAGTTAATGTGAGATTCAATCAACTGTTTTTCATTCTTAGTAGTAGCCAATACGTGATCTGTATTTTTCAAAATTGCTTTTTCTGCATTTATTCGGCGTTGGTCATGAACGCCTGTTGCTTGTTCTTTTGCCCAAGCAAGTGAATGGGTTGTGTGTACATAGGGCAATCCAAATTCACTTTTTAATTTTTTTCCGATTAAGCCGGATAGCCAATAATGTGTATGAACGATGTCATAAGAAGCTAAATTTAACGCGATTTTCATTTCTTTGTAAAATGATGGAAGCATAGCATACATTTCATCTTTTGAAACAAACCCTTTATGTCCAGCTTCTAATCTTAAAACGCGGCACGTAGTACCGAAAGTTTCTATTTGAGGTGCTGAAGAATCGCACCAATGAGTGACGACATCAACTTGCCAACCTTTATCTTCTAATGCGAGTGCTAATTGTTTAACATAATTGTTTTGACCGCCCGATTGTTTACCACCGAGCTTAGCTAAAGGATCTCCATGATCCGATATAAATAATGCTTTCTTGTTCATCAAAGCTCAGCTCCTTTTTTCTTTTTAAAAGAGGTCATCATAAGTGTTTACCCGTATTTTGAAATTTCCAATCAGATATTTTGAAAATTGTTTCTTTTTCGCTGATGGAGAATCTTAGTAACTTTAAAAAGCGGTAAGGTATCTTTACCCTATAATCGCGAAATGTAATCCACAATTTCCCATTTACAAAGAAATCTAGTTTGAGTCTCTCGGCACACTCGATTAGAATGAAGAAACAAGACTTTTGGAAACTAGGTGTTCACATGAAATCATTAATTATTATCGGTTCAGGAATTTTAGGAGCTTCTGCTGCCTATCACGCAGCGAAAGCTGGAGCAGCTGTTGTCTTGATAGACCGTGGCGATAAGGGACAAGCAACTGGAGCCGCAGCTGGCATTGTTTGTCCATGGATCTCTCAACGTAGAAACAAAGCTTGGTACAATTTGGCGAAAAATGGAGCTAAATATTATCCGGAATTGATTCGTGAGCTTGAGGCCTTAGGAGAAGAGTATACGGGTTATAGACAAGTAGGCATAGTTAGCATTCACGAAGACAGCAAATTAGATAAGATGGAACAAAAAGCATATGAGCGACGAGTTGATGCTCCGGAAATGGGTGACATTAAAAGGTTATCGTCCGAGGAAACAAGAGAAATTTTTCCTTATGCGACAGAAGAGTATGGCGCACTTTGGGTAAGTGGAGCGGCTCGAGTTGATGGGAAAGCCATTCGAGATGCGTTAATTTCGGGTGCGGTAAAGCTTGGAGCAGAACGTATGATTGGAGATGCCGAGCTATTGGTTGAAGAAGGACAAGTAGTAGGAGTAACCGTGGCTGGCAAACAAATTATTGCAGACCGAATTGTTTCAACAGGAGGCGCATGGGCAGCAGATTTATTCAAACCTTTAGGATTGGACTTAGACATTGTGCCGCAAAAAGCCCAAATTCTTCATTTGCACGCTGAATCTCAAGCGACAGGGGACTGGCCTGTTGCTATGGTTCCTTATGGTCAATATATTGTTCCGTTCGCGGATGGCAAGATTGTTGCCGGCGCAACGCATGAAAATGGAGTAGGTTTTGATGACAAGCTGACTGCAGCGGGAATTCATCATATTCTTGATAAAACCTTAGAAGCCGCACCTGGACTCGGTGAAACAGAGATGACTGGTGCTGCAACTGGTTTCCGTCCCGCTACAACGAGTGCGTTACCGTTTATTGGACAAGTTCCGGGATATCCGAACTTCTTTGCGGCTAATGGACTCGGGGCTTCAGGTTTAACTGCTGGTCCATACTTAGGTGGACAGTTAGCAAAACTTGCGCTCGGGGAACCTGTCGATATCGATTTGAGTCTTTACCAAGTAGAAGATGCGTTC
This sequence comes from Planococcus sp. PAMC 21323, assembly GCF_000785555.1. Classification (NCBI taxonomy): domain Bacteria; kingdom Bacillati; phylum Bacillota; class Bacilli; order Caryophanales; family Caryophanaceae; genus Planococcus; species Planococcus sp. PAMC 21323. The sequence goes on from NZ_CP009129.1 coordinate 392,764, forward strand.
AGGAGCTGAAAAGGAGGCGTAGAAATATGTATTGGTGCAAAATCGCCCGAACTAAAGCAGAATATGCTGAAATTGCGAGATTGAACTATGAAACTTTTGTAGAAGAAATTCCTCAACACCAAGCTGATGAAAGTGGCACACGTGTAGATCCGTTTCATGAACAAAATACATATTTAATTGTATTGTCGGGAATGGAAGTAGTTGGGATGATAGCATTGCGTTCAGAACGTCCATTTTCATTGGATTTGAAAATCGGGAATATTGAAGAGTTATTGCCAAATGCGGGGAAAGTTTGTGAAATCCGGTTATTGGCGATACGTAAAGCGCACCGAAACGGACGTGTGTTTTTTCTTTTAGCCCGAGCATTATCTGATTTTTGTTTAGAGCAAGGTTTTGATTCAGCTATAATTTCTGGCACTACACGTCAGATGAAACTATATGGCCAGCTTGGGTTTCGAGCATTTGCAGAACCGATGGGCACAGGAGAAGCTGTTTTTATTCCGATGGTTACGACGCGTCGCCAATACATGAATTCTGTAGCTGCGAGGTTGCAAGCAAGGCGCAGACTGTTTGTTCCAGGACCAGTTGCTTTGACTGATCAACTCGCTGCTCCTTTTAAAGAAGCTCCTATTTCACATCGATCAGCGGCTTTTCGGGAAATCCGGCAGGAAGTAGATCAATTACTTAAAGACATGACAGGGATGAAACCTCATTTACTGATAGGAAGCGGAACTTTAGCCAATGAAGCAATGCTCGCGCAAATAAAGCGTCTAAATACAAAAGGTTTAGTTTTAGTAAACGGTGAATTTGGCAGGCGGTTAGCCCAACAAGCAGAGCGTCTTAACTTAGATTATGAAGTAATAGAAGAATCATGGGGCCAAGCTTTTGATTTTAAAAAAATAGTAGAACAGCTTGAAACGGGAAAATTTCGTTGGATACTTATGGTTCATGGCGAAACTTCGACAGGTCAATTAAATAATTATGCTGAACTAACTGGTATTTGCGAGGCACGAGACATAAAGCTTTGCTTGGATACCATTAGTAGTTTTGGGGCTGTGCCATTTTCGCTTGAAGGAGTTTATCTTGCAACTGCAACAAGCGGCAAGGCGCTTGGCACGTTGAGTGGTGTTGCCATTGTCTTTGCTGATCATGAAATTGAGCCAGACAATAATGTGCCCAGCTATTTAGATCTTGGACTTTATGCGACAGGCGTCCCGTTTACATTCGCTGCGAGTTTGCTGGAAAGTTTACATCAGGCATTAAAGGCATATCCAGCCCGCTATGAACTACTAAGTCAGCGTGTTCATAAATTGCAAAAAGATACGGAAGACTGGCCAATCTTAGCGGCTGGTTACCCAACCGCTCGAACTTTTAAAATAGAAGAAGATATTCGTTTTCTAGTTGAAGATGCTCACCTTTCAGGTTTTGAGTTACATTCAGCAAGTGGCTATTTAAAGGCACGTGAATTGTTTCAAGTTTCTTGTATTCAACCAGAATTCGAAAAAGATTGGAAGCATTTCCTTGAATTTTATGAAGTTTATTATCGTTATCACGTAAAAGCAGCCCGCCACTCAATGTGACGGGCTATTGTTATACGACAATTTTGTTATAAACATCTAATATAAATGCTTTATGAGGAAAATTAGGCATAGGTTCGATCAAGTCTTTAGCGATACTGGCGTGTTTTTTGGCGAGTTCTTTATCGCCAAGCTCTAAGTAAATGAGTGCCATATACGCATCTTTTTCATAGTGCAGCGATAAGTCATAAGGGTGATGAAGAAATTCCCAGAGCTCATGCTTTTTCAGCCATTCTAAAGCTTCTTTAAATTGCCCAAGACCATATAAAGCTTTGCCTTTTTCTAAAGTAAACATGAAGATTTTGTCTTCGGGATACTTTTCTAAGTTTTCATCAATCAACGTAAGAGCCGCATGGTAATCATGAGCAAAAGAATTTAAATAATGAACTTCAATCGCATTAGCTAATGCGCTCACTTCATCGTCTTCTGTAAAATCTGCAAACAAACGAAGTTTCGAAATGTAATAATCTATTCTTATTACATCCTCTTCCAACATGGCTTGGAACCCTGCTAGTCGGTAAAGAGCATCAATTCGATAAAATACTTGATGCTCTTTTGAGTATTGAATAGCCTCTTCCATTAAACGTTTAGCGTTTTTGCCATCTCCAATAGCGGAATAAAGAATCGACTCGTAATAATCAAAGTCCAATTTCTTCAGATGATCTAAAACCCCAGTACGTTCTTCAAATGTTTTTCTCGAGGCTTGAATCGAATTTAAAGCTTCCTTATAGCGATGCTCCGTAAACGCCATCATTGCTTTGAAAATATGAAGGTCCGCGCTTTGGTTGATCATATGCAGGCTTTCATAAATATCTTCTGCGCCTCTCAACGTCTCTTCCCAGTCATTTTGTTTTGTGTGATAACTACAGCGACTGTAAATTTCAAGAAGTCTTGCAGATTCATAGCGAAAAGGAAGTCGATCGAGATATGGCTTTAAAATCTCAATGATTTCCTTGTACTTGCCAATCAATTCATTACTTAACAATTCTTTTGTATATAGCTTTTCTATTTTTTCCAATAAGCTTCTCAATTCATGTGTTGGCATATTTTCAAGAAGTTCATTGCGATCTACATCTAGTTGTTCTGCAATATATGCCAAGCTTTCCATAGAAGGATTTGCCTTATTGTTTTCGATTAAACTAAGCATTCCTTTAGTTAATTGATCGCCCGCTAAGGCTTGTAACGTTAATCCTTTTTGTTTTCTTAATGTCTTAATTCGTTCGCCTAAAGTAGTCATTGGATCACCCGCCTTCAATAGTTTAATTATATTAAACTTTTTCTTGCTATGTCAATTCTTTCGTGATATATTTTGTTTAATTAAATTAAACTTTCGTTTAGGAGGACAAAAGATGACAGATGATTTACGTATCAAACAGGCAACATACCATCTCTACACATTTACAGTTAGCAAATTAATCTCCACATTTGGAAGCTCTGTTTATGCATTCGGTATTAGTTTGTATGTATTGGCATTGACCGGTTCAGCTGCTAGTTTTGCGATTAATTTAATATGCAGTATTTTGCCACGATCACTATTATCTCCATTTGCGGGATATGTTGCCGACAAATACTCAAAAAAAGCCACCATCATTCTGTCCCAACTAGCCAGTGTGTTAGCAGTAGCAGGCTTACTTATTTTTGGGTTAATAAATGACTTGTCGTTAACAGCTATTTATACGACAACCGCGCTGTTGTCCATTAGTACGATGTTTACCGGTGTCACATTCTCTTCGTCAATTGCCAATCTGATTGACCCAGATCGCATTCAACGAGCAATGGGTTTTAACCAATCAGCCGTTTCTATTGCAGCAATCGGTGGTCCTGTAGTAGGAGGAATTCTTTTCGGATTTGTTTCGATGAATGTCTTTCTCATCATCCAAGTAGCGGCGTACGCTTTAGCTGTCTTGTTAGAGTCCACAATGAATTTCAAGCTTTTTACAAATCGAACTGAACAGCAAAGTGGCAGTTCGAACACTTCTATGTTGAAAGAAATGAAAGAAGGGTTTCTTTATTTAAAATCTAACCGTGTCATCATGGTGATTGTCACGACCGCTATCGGTATCAACTTCTTTTTTTCTTCAATGATGATTGGTTTGCCATTTATCGTGGTTCAGCAATTGCAAATCAAAGCAACGCATTTTGGCATGATTGAAGCGATGATTGCGATAGGGATGTTAATAGCGTCAATTTATTTTTCAATAAGCAAAGAAGTAGGATTTCCGCTTCTAGTTGCTAAAAGAGGGATATTGGCGATGTCTGTTTTGCTTGCTGGCATGGGCATCCCGCTGATTATTGGTATGCCTTACAACGTAACAGTTGGCTATTTCCTTTTGCTTATGTTGATATTTGGTATTAGCAATGTCTTTGTTAATACGCCCATTGGTGTCATGATGCAAAAGGACGTAGCAGAAGAATACCGAGGTCGCGTTTTTGGAATATTGGAGTCGATGGCAATGGCTATGATGCCGCTCGGCTATTTATTGTTTGGCTTGTTATATGATATGTTGCCTGCAGAATACGTAGTAGGGATAAGCAGTGTTTGTTTAATTGCGTTAACAAGTTATTTGATGCGTTCCTCGATCATGAAAGAAGCAATGCCTTCACTTCAAAAAATATAAGTTTCATAAAAAGCGCTGAACAACGTTGTTAATGTATGTTGTTCAGCGCTTTTTAAAGATTATTTTCTTTATTAATTGAAAATTAAAATAATTTATGTATAAATACCCCCTTTTAATGTCTATAGTATGTATTTTCTGGGTAACCCATTACTAAGGACTTATTATTTAGTGAGTGGGGGGAGACTATGAAAGTGGAAAAAGCAAATGCGCCATTAAAAAAATATGTTTGGAGCTTAGTCATTTTAAACTTCTTAGATGGCTTATTAACATATATTGGGCTTTCAACTGGAGCTATAGATGAAGGGAATCCATTGTTAGCATCGCTATCTCCTTTAGCCCTCTTCGCAACAAAGTTGTTTTTGTCGCTCTGTCTTTTCAGCTTTCTCTTCACACCTTTCATCAAGATTCAATCCCACATATGGCGTTACACGCTCGTTATTGTTAATATCCTGTATTCGATTACGCTGCTGCTTCACATTTATTGGTTAGTTATTTTGGTCGCAATAACTTATTGAATAAAAAAAGCACCGCTAAAAGCGATGCCTGTTCTAGAACTCTTGCTCTTATCATCATGCAGAAGTGCTGGCTTTTTTTGTCGTTGCTAAAGTCTTATTAGAAGCTCTAAACAATACGATCAATAATATGCTGGCTATTGCCAATGCTGCAGATAAATAATAAATGCTGCCAGCCTGAATAGTAAGAAGCCATGTGAAGGCTAGAGGGCCAATAATGCGCCCTAGATTATCCATAGAATAAGTCAAACCTGCAGCTGTCCCATATTTACCACCGGATTCTTTCGAAGTTAGCGATACGAGCGCTGTACGAGACAAGGCATTACCGGCAGTAAAGATGCTGAGTGCAACCCCAGCAAAAATCAAACTGCTTGTGAAGGGGAGAATGAATAGCCCTAGAGCTGTAACGACTTGTGCACCAATGATCCATTTTGTTTCAGCACCGTCTTTAATACGGCGAACGACGCCGCCTTGAATTGCAGCATCGACAAACCCACTAGCGATAAACAAGTAACCGAGTTGAAGTGGGGTAATGTTAATTTGTTTGATTTGGAACAATTGGAAAGTCGATTCTAGTCCTGCTAGTAAAATAGTTACCATGAAAGACATTAAAAACAAATAACGAATACGGAACTGCCAAAGCGTACTTGATCCTTTAGGCAAAAGTGCGCGCTTTGTGGCTTCGCCTTTGCGTACAGGCTCTTTTAACACAAGACTCGCATAACCCATCAATAACAGTACGAGAACTGCAGAAGTTGTAAAAGGCAGCGATAAGGAAATTGATCCTAGTAATCCACCAATAGCAGGTCCGAAAATAAACCCTAAGCCGATCGACATGCCAAGAAAGCCCATATATTTATTACGATCTTCATTTGAAGTGATATCTGCTACGTATCCGGTTACAGCAGTGTAGAGTGCACCTGAAAATAAACCACCAACGATACGTGAAAAATACAGTAGCATTAGATTATCAAGAAACAACGAAAATAAGAAAAAACTTAAACTAAACCCTGCTAGTCCAACGAGAATTAGCTTTTTTCGCCCTGTACGGTCTGAGAGTTTTCCCCATAACGGTGCAGTGAAAAAAGAAGACAACGCGTAAATGGTAATCAAGCCACCTACATGAATTTCGGAAAATCCTTGTTGTACGATGACTTCCGGTAAAATCGGTATAATAATGCCGAATCCTAAGTACACAAAAAATTGCACGGACATCAGCAGCAAAATGGTTTTTTTCATAATAAAGAATTCCTACTTTCTGAAAAGAATATGCCCTCATTTTACCTTTGTTTCTTATGTAGAACAATGACCAGAAAAAAAGAAGGCCAATAAGGGCCTTCTTTTTAGCGATCTGTTTATTTATTCAATTTAACACGTTGCAAACGTAACGCGTTCATAACAACCGATACGGAACTGAATGCCATAGCGGCACCTGCAAGCCAAGGAGCTAAAAGACCAACCGCCGCAATCGGAATACCGATCGTGTTATAGGCGAGTGCCCAGAACAAGTTTTGTTTAATATTTCGAACGGTTAGTCGACTCATTTGAACTGCATCAACGACTCTCATTAAGTCGCCTTGCATTAACGTGATATCAGCGGCTTCCATCGCAATCGCCGTTCCTGTACCCATCGCCATGCCGACATCTGCACTAGCTAAAGCTGGAGCATCGTTCAAGCCGTCTCCAGCCATGGCAACATGTTTGCCTTGTTGTTGAAGCTTCACCACAACATCTGCTTTTTCTGCAGGTAAAACACCCGCAAATACTTCGTCGATGCCAACTTGTTTAGCAATCGCCATCGCCGTCTGTTCTTGATCTCCTGTTAACATGACCACGTGCAATCCCATATCTTTCATTTCTTGAATGGCTCTTTTCGCAGTTTCTTTCACAGTATCAGCAACAGCAACAAGTCCGCTGTAACGGCCGTCCACAGCTATAAACATAACCGTTTTGCCGTCTTGTTCCAAAACGCTCGCTTGTTCTTCGTCAATGACAAGGCCATCCATCAAACGACGGTTGCCCATTACAACTTGGTGATTGTCTACTGTGGCACGAATTCCGTGACCTGGAACAGCTTCGAAAAGACTGACTGCTAAATTTTTTCTACCATAATCAGAGATAGCTTGCGCCACAGGGTGCTCAGATTGACTTTCAGCACTTGCCGCTATATTTTTTAGTTCTTCCAAATCGATTCCATCAACTGCGATAAAATCAGTAACAACAGGTCGACCGTTGGTGATGGTGCCTGTTTTATCCAAAACAATGGTATCAATATGTTTTGTGTTTTCTAGCGATTCTGCTGTTTTAAATAACACACCTTGCTCAGCAGCACGTCCTGATCCCGCCATAATTGAAGTTGGTGTAGCAAGTCCAAGTGCACACGGACAAGCGATTACGAGAACTGCAATTGTACTTTCGAGAGCAGCTGGGAAGTTTCCAGGTGATACAACAAAGTACCAAAGGATAAACGTGACTACCGCAATACCGACGACGACTGGAACAAATACACTGGAAATTTGATCAGCAAGTCGTTGAATCGGCGCTTTTGATCCTTGTGCTTGTTCAACAACGCGAATGATGTTGGATAAAACGGTATCTTTACCGATTTTATCCGCGCGTACATGAAGTGAACCGTTAGAATTGACGGTCGCTGCAAAAACGGCGTCGCCTGCTTCTTTATCAACCGGTAAACTTTCACCAGTTAGCATCGATTCATCCACTGCTGAATTACCTGAAAGAACAGCAGCGTCTACTGGAATAGATGCGCCAGGCTTAATCAATAGAATATCGCCGGTTTTGACTTCTGAAATGGGCAAACTGACAAATTCATCTCCGCGCTCAACGAGTGCATGTTGCGGTTGCAGTTTCATTAGCTTTTTGATGGCGTCAGAAGAACGGCCTTTTGCGCGTGCTTCAAACACTTTCCCTAATATAATTAACGTGATCAATACTGCACTTGTTTCAAAATACAAGCCCATCGTATGTCCTGTATTCCAATTAGAAAGAACCAAGTAAACACTATAGAAATAGGCAGCTGAAGTTCCGAGTGCGACCAAAACATCCATGTTCGCGGATTTGTTTTTTAAAGCAAAATAAGCACCTTTATAAAATGAAGCCCCAATAATAAATTGAACAGGTGTTGCTAATGCCCATTGAACAAGTGGATTCATCAAAATTTCAGGCACATACATCCACGACGTGAACGAAAAATGACTAAACATCGTCCAAAGAAGCGGGAGCGAAAGTGCTGCAGAAATCCAGAAAAGACGTGTTTTCTTTTTGATTTCTTGCTGCTTGTGGTCGGTTGCGTCTTCGCTTTCTTGTTCTAGTATCGCATCGTAACCAAGCGATTGAATACGTTTAACAAAGTCTTCAGGTGTAACGGTTCCAGGATTATATGAAACATGTCCAGTTTCCATTGCCAAATTCACATTGGCTAGTTGAACACCCTCCATTTTGTTTAATACTTTCTCAATGCGTGCAGAGCAATTGGCGCAAGTCATGCCTTGAATTGTGAAATCGATTTCTTCTTGTTGCACGCCATAGCCTAATTGTTCGATTTTATTTTGTACTTCAGTCATTGATGCTTGATCGCTATCATAAACAACGTTGGCTTTTTCTGTTGCAAAATTAACGGTCGCTTCTGAAACACCTGGTAATTTTTGAAGGCCTTTTTCGACACGATTTGCACAGGCTGCACAAGTCATGCCGGTAATGGCTACTTCTGTTTGTTTTGTGCTCATTGTGAGTCCCACCTTTTTTAATAATGCATACCTATAGGGGGTATGATGTTGTGAAAAAAATAACCGCGTTTCCGCAGTTATTCACTTAAAGTCGCTACATCGTATCCTTGATCTTCAATTGCCTCAGCAATTTGACCAACATCCACTGCAGAACCGTCATATGCTACATCAACAGAGTTATTTTCTAAAGAAACTTCTACTTTTTCGACTCCTGGTAACGCCATAACGCTTTCTTCGACAGACTTCACACAATGTTGGCAAGACATACCACTTACTTGTAAGTTAATTTGTTCTTTCATTTGAAATTCCTCCTCATTATTTGCGCATCATTTTTTGAATAGTAACCAATAGTTCATCTAAAACTTCTTCTTCACCATTTTCAAGGCGGTCTTTAACACAGCCTTTTAAATGACCTTCTAGCAAAACTTTTGTTACGCTGTTTAAAGCAGACTGAGTCGCCGCTAGTTGTGTGATAATGTCATCGCAATAAACGTCCTTTTCTACCATACCTTTAATGCCACGGATTTGACCTTCGACACGACTGAGTCGATTAGTTAAATCTCTTTTCACAGAGAGAGGATGGTGGCTTTTACGGCAACTAGTATCCAATGCTAAGGTTTCTTCGATTAATTCGCTCATCTGAAGATTCTCCCCTCATATTTCTCACTATAATATACCTCTATAGGGTATGCAAATCAATTGATTTACCTTTTCTTCACAATTGTCATCAAAATGATAAGTTTAAAATCCTGAAATGATGGTATTATATACATAGACATAAAAAAGTCAATAATTTATACATTTTAACTGCAACACAGTAAAGTGAATTGCGTTTATATAAGTAACGAATAATATAAAGAGGTGATCTGGATGGCGAAAAACGTAGATGTTCGCAACATTGTTTCAAATTTATCGAAACTTGGAATCCAAGCAAAAATCACAAAATCTCGTGTGGAATTAATAAAAGCGCTAGCGTTACCACAACCGATTCAAGCGCAGTCACAACAATAAAAAGCTCTGGCGCAATTCGCCAGAGCTTTTTATTTTTTGTTTTTATCGAACATATACGTTTTATGATGGAATTTCATACTAAAAACAATTCCAAGTGCGAGCATATTCCCGATTAACGAACTACCGCCGTAACTAATGAACGGTAACGGTATTCCGGTGATCGGCAATAATTGAATGGTCATGCCGATATTTTGGAATACATGGAAAGTGACCATCGCGATAATCCCTGCGCATACATACGTACTAAACGTATCTTTAAATTGCAGCGTGATTTTCGTCAAATGGTAAATTAACATGAAAAACAAAATGATTACAGCGCTAGCGCCGATAAACCCAAAGTCTTCTGAAATAACAGTGAAGATAAAGTCGGTATGGTTTTCTGGTACATAAACTTGTCGTCCTTGATAGCCTTTACCAAAAACTTCTCCAGAACCAATTGCATTCATGGCGGCAATCAAGTTATACCCACCAGATTCTGCATAAGAATAAGGATCTAGCCATGTGTAAATACGTTCAAACATATAAGGTTTTAATCCGAAAGCGCTAGATAAAAAGTCTTGTGCATTAATAGTCATCCATAGCAAAATTGCCCCGACGATAGCAACGCCGCCAAAACTAGGTGCGATAATCTTCCAAGAGATCCCTGAAACGACTACCACTGCTAACGTAATTGCGATAAAAACAAGTGCAGTTCCTAAGTCAGGTTGCAAAAGGATAAAGCCGAGAGGAAGAGCTAAACACAAACCGATTTTACCGAGTAAATAAAAGTCGGATTTCAGTGATTTGATTAAATGCTGTTCATGATGCGAGGAAATCATTTTAGCTAATGCGAGTATATAAAAGGTTTTCATAAATTCAGCCGGCTGAATATTGACAAATGGTGTGTGAAACCAGGCTTTTGCACCGTTCACGGGAGCGGCTATTTGTCCAACTCCATCAGGCGAAATCATTAATAGAATGAGCAAAAGAATTCCGAAACCATATAGATAATAGGCCATCTTTTTGTATTGTTCAGGATCAAAATACATAAGAACGGCAATCATCATGACAGAAATGATATAAAATAAGGCTTGCCGTGGAACAAAATTCGTTAAATACTGACCGGAAGTTTGGGCAGAAGAAATAGCTACCAAACTGACGATAAAAAACAGAAATAAGATGAAAGCTAGCGACCAATCAATGCGGTCGGTAAAGCTTTTATTAGTTTGCATGTGATTCCACCTGTACTTTTTATTATTATGAGTCGAAAACTATTATAACGTATATAACTGTAATATGCGCATGACAAAAGTAATGACGCTTTTGGAGTACGGATGTTTCATATTTCTTCTATTTGGTCGTATAATAGAAAATGGAATGGAGTGGGGGAAATGGAAAGAAAACCGTTGCACACTGATGCATACATACAGCATTTATATATATATTTAAACGAGTCTGATCAATTTGCTTTATTTAGTGGCCTGACCTTTGCTCATTTTTTGGATGCTATGAAATTGCCTAAAAATCTTTTGTTATTAAAACACCCATATGAAGAGGCCTCTTTTAATATGCATACCCATATGGAGTTTGCGACACAAGAGGATTTTAGTCAGTTGAGAAAAGCGCGTGCAAATAAAAAAAGTGAATTTTGTTGGATCGATTTCAAAAGCGAAAAGCAATTAAACTCCCTGACGCCCCAGGAACAAGCGGAATTGCTTTACATTGGTCATAAAAAAGAACCGGTAAAGACGCCGTTTTTTTCGACTCTTCAAAATGAATTTGTCTATTTATCAAGTGAAGAAGAAGAAACGACAAAAATATACTTCCGCAAATTAGAACGATTAAATGAGTTAGTTGGAAATTACTTTACGTATTTAATTCGGAGAGAAGGAAATGGTCAAAATTTCTGGAGACGGAAATCTAAGGACTTAATCCCGGAACTGCCTACTGAAATTCTTCAATCATTAAAAAAGAATTACCGTGAAGGCGTACTCATATCATTGGCTGATCCTGAAAAAACAAAAAATACAATTGAACTGCATATTCGCTCAGTAGAAGAAATTTCTTTTTTAGATGAATTCTGGTCTGATATAGAAGAGTATACAAAACAAGGCGTTTCTCGCAAGATTGTCTACGATAAAAAACTAAAAGTATGGAAATGATACCTTTAAGCGGGTATCATTTTTTTCGGACTGATACTAAAGAGCAGTTAGTCTATAGGAAAGAAGGGATTACATGGCATGGATTCTTCTTGTGATTGCAGGGCTGACTGAGATTGTGTGGGCAATCGGCTTAAAGTTTGCTAATGGATTTACAAATTTCGTTCCTTCTCTTGTAACAATCATTTTTATTATCGTTAGCTTTATGTTGTTTGCTGCTGCGATGAAGACGATTCCAATTGGCACAGCCTATGCAGTATTTACGGGTATTGGAGCTGCAGGAACAGCGGTTCTAGGAATCATATTATTTAATGAAAATGCAAGTTTTGAAAAACTTTTCTTTTTATGTTTATTACTATTCGGCATTATTGGCTTAAAAGTATTAGATGGAAAAAGATCTGCTGATAAGGAAGTGCAGTCATGATGGCATGGTTGATCTTGATTGTTGCTGGAATATTCGAAGTAGTCTTTGTCACGACAATGAAATTATCAGAAGGATTTAAAATAAAGCGTTATACGGTTTTAACGGTTGTATCTGGCGCGCTCAGTTTTTACTTGTTATCGCTTGCACTAACCACGATTGCATTGGGAACAGGCTACGCTGTTTGGACGGGGATTGGAGCAGCAGGAAGCGTCTTGGTGGGGATGATTTTCTTTAACGAGAGTAGGCAAATAGCCAAGTTGTTTTTCTTGTCTTGCATTATTATTGGAGTAGCAGGACTGAAAATATTCGGCGGATGACATTAAAAAATTATTAGTCATTGCAGGTTCGTGATAAACTAAGCAATAAGGATAATGAAATGAGGTTTCTTAAATGAAAAAAAAGATTGGTTTATTATATGGAGGCAAATCAGCAGAACATGAAGTTTCTCTGTCCACAGCCCTAGCTGTGACGAAGGCAATTGATTTTGATGCATACGAAATTTATCCAATTTACATCACGCAAGAGGGTGAGTGGAGAAAAGGTCAGCGTCTTGAAGAATCAGCAAAAACAATTGAACAACTTCAAATTTTAGAAGGATCTGGAAAACCGAATGATATTTCTAGCTTTCTTCCTACACAGGCGAGTGAAGAGTTAGACGTTATCATCCCGTTACTTCACGGACCAAATGGAGAAGATGGTACGGTACAAGGTCTTCTAGAAGTTATGAACATTCCGTATGTAGGAAATGGTGTATTAGCATCTTCGGCAGGAATGGACAAAGTGGTGATGAAGCAATTGTTCGAACAAGCAGGTTTAGAACAAACGCCATATGTGTATTTTATAAGAAGAGACTGGGATAAAAATCAAGGTTTCTGGTTGGATAAAGTTGAAGCAGAACTTGCTTGGCCAGTCTTTGTCAAACCTGCCAATCTAGGGTCGAGTGTTGGTATTAGTAAAGCAGAGGGTCGAGAAGAATTGGTTGCTGCTGTACAAGAAGCGTTAAAATTTGATCGTAAAATTGTCATCGAACAAGGTGTAGTCGCGCGTGAAATCGAAGTGGGAGTTCTTGGGAATGATGAGCCTGCATGTTCAGTAGCTGGAGAAATCAAACCATTAAAAGCATTTTATGATTATCAAGCGAAATACAAAGATGGCAATACAGCAATGATTATTCCGGCCGAACTAGATAAAGCGGTTTACGCAAAATTAGAAGTAGATGCTAAAAAGGCGTTTAAAATCTTGGATTGTTCAGGACTTGTTCGAGCAGATTTTTTTGTTACAGCAAACAATGAAATCCTCATTAACGAAGTAAACACATTACCAGGATTCACACCTTTTAGTATGTTTCCGTTATTGTGGGAGCACACAGGAGTGCCTTACCCAGAACTAATTGAACGACTTATAACGTTAGCGATCGAGAGACATGAAGAAAAACAATTACTGCAAGTTAAAATAGATTGAGTGGAGAAGCCAAATGAAAAAAAAGATTGAACAAGTAGCCAAATGGCTGGATATCAAAACGAATTTAAAAGACATTGACATCACGGGAGTCTCAATCAACACGAGAACGCTCAAGCCAGGTGATTTGTTTATCCCTTTTCGTGGTGAAAAAGTGAACGGACACAAATATGTCCGCTCGGCAATTGAGCTAGGTGCAACTGCCTCTTTATGGCAACGCGATGAACCTGGTGCGCCGGAAGATTTACCATTACTTTTTGTAGATGATTGCGAAGTAGCGTTGCAAGAGATGGCTCGCTCTTACCGCGATGAATTGTCGGCAATGGTTATTGGAATCACGGGGTCTAATGGGAAGACCTCTACAAAAGACTTAGTGGCTAGTGTTTTGAAGCCTTATTTTAAAGTGCAAAAAACACCAGGTAATTTTAATAACCAATTGGGTCTTCCTTTGACGATTCTGTCTTTAGAAGAAGATACGAAAGTTGCTGTATTGGAAATGGGCATGAGCGGCAGAGGGCAGATTGAATTTTTATCTGAACTAGCTCGTCCAGATTATGCAATTATTACGAATATCGGAGAAGCGCATTTGCAGGATCTAGGTTCACGCGAAGCAATTGCTGAAGCGAAATTTGAAATTACTGCAGGTCTTCAACAGCATGGCAAACTTTTTTATGATGGTGACGAACCATTATTACAGCCATTTATGGAAACTTTTCCGCAAGGTGTGTCTTTTGGATTTGATGACAACAACGAATTAACCGTAACGGACATTAAAGCTACTGAAAGTGGAAGCAGCTTTATGGTGAGTGGCATTATAGATGCTGCATTTACGATTCCTGTATTAGGTGAACACCAAGTAAAAAATACATTAGCTGCTATATTGGTAGCTCTTGAAGCAGGATTGTCAGAAGAGCAAATACGGAAATCATTAAAAGAAGCAGCATTGACAGATATGCGTATGCAAATGATTCAATCAGATAATGGTGCGATTTTTATTAATGATGCGTATAATGCAGCTCCTTCATCGATGAATGCGGCGCTGAACTTTATTCGTGAAACAACGATGAAAGATAAGAAGTGGGTTGTATTAGGTGACATGCTCGAACTTGGAGACGATGAACAAAGCTATCATGAAGCTTTGAGCAAATACATTTCCGATAACTTGGTAGGAGTTTGCTTATATGGACCGCGTATGAAGTGGCTTTACGATAAATTGCAGCCGAGTTATGGTGGCACGTTGCTGTGGAGTGAATCAGATTATGGACCGATTATCGATGTCCTGAAAAAACAAACAAACAAAGACTCAGTCATCTTGGTAAAGGGTTCTCGTGGCATGGCATTGGAAAATATTATTGAACCTTTTGTTACGCAATAAAAGTCAGTAAGCATTAGTTAGTAGAAAGAAGGAACCGATTTGAAGACCGGTGTGCTATGTATTCATGGTTTTACAGGAGGTCCATTTGAAGTTGAACCATTTGCCGATTTTTTAATCGAGCAAACCGATTGGCTTGTAGAAATCCCAACACTTCCAGGGCATGGCGAAAAACTTGCATTAAAAAGTATTACTGCTGAAAGTTGGATGATGGAAGCCGAATTAGCTTTAAAACGCTTGAAAAAATCGGCGGATCGTATCATCATTGTAGGATTTTCAATGGGAGGCTTGATCGCCATGTATTTAGCGATGCGCTACAAAATAGATCGACTTGTTTTATTGAGCGCGGCTGCTAAATACATTAGTCCTGTGCAAATGTTTAAAGAAGTACAAGAAGCAGTAAAAGATGCGGTGTCAGGCAAAATAACCGAAAATGCACTTTTTCATCTTTACGAATACAAACTAACAAATACTCCTATCAGCTCGACAGTTGAATTTTTACGCGTAGTAAAAATGGTCGAACCTTATTACGATAAGATCAAAATTCCGGTCTGCATTGTGCAAGGAGAAAAAGATGGCATCGTGCCAGTTTCTGCAGCAGACTTTATTTATGACCATATTGGTTCAGAAGAAAAGCACTTGATTCGTTCCGAAAAAGGCAAGCATTTAATCTGTTACAGCGAAGACTGTGAAGAATGGTTTAGTGAAGTATTTACGTTTATGAATAAAGGCTTAGAGTAAACTGATTATTAGAACCTTTGCGTATTGATTGCAAATGGTAAAAAAACATGTTATTCTTTTGAGAGCAATGGATACATTTTTGAAACACTCTTCCCTGTGAAGAGTATTTTTTTGAGCAAAACGGTTTGTTCTATAGATAGGGCATCAAACGCCCGCCGATCAGACCGCTCGGCAAAGCCCGAGCTTTTCCTGTTCACACATCCCCTCTGACTTAAAACTACAGAGTATGATTTTCGACGTGAAACTTCCTCATAAAGGCTCGCCCTTGTCACGAATTCATCTAAAATGTACACCATTTGTAAATCAGATGAAGACAAAAGGAGATTGAAAAAATTTGGTAAAATTTTCAGAGTTAAATATTAGCGAAACAACTTTAAAGTCCGTAAAACGTATGGGGTTTGAAGAAGCAACACCAATTCAAGAGGGAACAATCCGTCTTGGTATGGAAGGTAAAGACATCATCGGACAAGCGCAAACTGGTACTGGTAAAACTACTGCTTTCGGTATTCCTTTGATTGAAAAAATCGACACTAAAGACGGTAACGTTCAAGGATTAATCATCGCACCAACACGCGAATTGGCAATCCAAGTTTCAGAAGAACTTTACAGACTGGGTCAAGATAAAAACGTACGTATTCTTTCAGTATACGGTGGCCAAGAAATTAGCCGACAAATCCGTGCACTAAAAAACCGTCCACAAATTATCGTTGGTACTCCAGGACGTCTATTAGACCATATCAACCGTCGTACGCTTAAATTGGATAATGTAAACACATTGATCCTTGATGAAGCAGACGAAATGTTGAACATGGGCTTTATCGAAGACATTCAAACAATTATGGCAAGTGTTCCTGATACTCGTCAAACATTGTTGTTCTCAGCAACTATGCCGGATGCAATCCGTCGCATTGCAGAGAAATTCATGAAAACTCCAGAAATCGTTAAAATCAAATCAAAAGAAATGACTGTTGAAAACATTGAGCAGTTCTATGTGAAATCTGTAGAGCGCGAGAAATTTGATTTCCTTTCACGTCTTTTGAATGTTCAACAACCGGAACTTGCGATCGTTTTCGGACGTACAAAACGCCGTGTTGACGAATTAGCAAAAGCTTTAAATATCCGCGGCTACCTTGCTGAAGGTATTCATGGTGACTTAAGCCAAGCAAAACGTATGTCAGTTTTAAAGCAATTTAAAGCAGGCAAAATTGATATTTTAGTTGCAACAGATGTAGCAGCTCGCGGACTTGATATCTCAGGCGTATCACACGTATACAACTTTGATATTCCACAAGATCCTGAAAGCTATGTTCACCGTATCGGTCGTACTGGTCGTGCAGGTAAAAAAGGAGTCGCTGTCACGTTTGTGACACCACGTGAAATGGGCTACTTAGCTATCGTTGAACGCACAACTAAGAAAAAAATGGAAGCATTGGTTCCTCCAACTGCGAACGAAGCTGTACTTGGCCAAAAACGCGTTGCTATGGAACAATTGCTTGAAATGACAGAGAAAAACAATCTTGGCGATTACCGCGAATTCGCGACGCAAATGCTTGATAAGCATGATGCGGTTGACTTGATTGCAGCAGCTCTTAAAACAATGACTAAAGAACCGGAAGATATTCCAGTTTCTATTTCCGAAGAACGTCCTTTGCCATCACGCGGAGGCGGCGGATATAAAGGTAAAGGCGGCGGCGGACGCAGTTCTGGAGGCGGCGGTTACAAAGGTAATCGTTCATCAGGATCAGCTCGTCCATCATCAAGCCGTGGAGCAAGCTCAGGCGCAAGCCGACGTCGTGAAGGCGGAAGCGGTGGCGGACGTCCAGGACGTACGACTCGCCGTAGCGAATCTTAATACTGATTAATTGAAAGGACGTACGCAAAACAGGAAACTGTTTAGCGTATGTCCTTTTTTGCTGTTTGAATATCAGGTACAATGAAATGAAACATTCTAAAGAATAAATCGTATAATGAGTAGATAGACGATTGGAGAGAAGACAATGGATAACCAACCAAAAAACCAAATTTCACGAAAAGGCTTAACGGTCTGGCGTGTTTACGGCAGTATGGAAACAGCGGTTATTGCGCTAATTGCAATTGGAGCAGGCGTGCTAACTTATTTTTTTGATTGGCCGCAATGGCTTTATGCGATTTATGGAGCGGTTATTTTACTATTTGGTATCGTGCTGATTTTCTGGTTTCCCAAAATACGGTGGCAACGTTGGCGGTATGAAGTAAGAGAACATGAAATTGAACTGCAACACGGCTTGTTTATTGTTACACGCACATTAGTGCCGATGGTACGAGTCCAACACGTCGATACTGAACAAGGTCCTATTTTAAGAAAGTATGACTTAGCAGAAATTTCAATTTCGACAGCTGCAACAACTCATACAATTCCTGCATTAGTTACAGCAGAGGCAGATGAGTTGAGAGCGAGAATTTCTGTATTGGCAAGGGTGGCGGAAGATGATGTATGAAGAACGTTATAAACTACATCCGATTTCGGCATTTTTAAACTTTATTAAAGGAATGAAAGAGTTACTGCTCCCATTTATCATTATTTTTGGTGTCAATATATTTAGAGGTGACGGTCTCAGTTCGATGTTTAATCAAGGTTGGCAAGGGTTAATTCCGGTAATTGTCGGTGGAGCTGTGTTGTTATTTCTACTAGTCGCTGGAATTGTTAAATGGAAACGATTTGTTTATTGGTTTGAAGATGGAGAACTACGTATTGAATACGGTTTGTTTGTTAAGAAAAAAAGATACATACCATTTGAACGGATTCAAAGCTTAAATTATGCAGAAGGAATTTTCCACCGACCTTTTGGTTTGGTAAAGGTAAAAGTAGAAACAGCAGGTTCTGGGAAAATTGGCCAAGCGGAAGCTGAATTGACGGCCATTTCAAGAGAAGATGCAGATCGAATTGAAAAAGAAATGGAAAAGGCTAAACATCAACTTTCTCGAGATACGACTCCGGTAATGGGTCCCATAGAGTATGTTGAAGCTCCAGTAAAAAAAATGTCCAAAACACTTTATCATATGTCTATGAAGGAATTATTAATTCTTGCGACAACTTCTGGAGGAATCGGCGTTGTCATTTCTGCAGTAGCAATTTTTCTTTCGCAGTTTTCTGAGTTTATTCCCTACGATGCTATTTATGAAGAAGTTATCTTGTTTTTGCGTTTTGGTGCATTAATTGTTGCCCTAACGGTTTTTGTTGTCTTACTGGTGGCTTGGGTCATTTCAGTCATAATGACAATCGTAGCAAATTATCAGTTTACGATTCAGTACGATGAAGATCGAATTTATATCACTAGAGGCTTACTGGAAAAAAAGAAGGTTTCTGTTCCGTTAAAACGTGTTCAAGGAATTAAAATCAGCCAAAATCCTTTGCGAGAACTATTCGGTTATGCAACGGTCGTAGTCGAAAGTGCTGGTGGGTCAGTAGGGGATAAGGATGAAAAAATTCGTCTATTTCCTTTAGTTAAAAAAAATCGGATGTTACCTATTTTAGAAGAATTATTTCCGGAGTTAGAATGGGAGCCTCAATTGGTCAAGGCACCAAAGCGAAGCATTCATTTTTTCTATCGCTTAAATTTAGTTTGGTTCTCTCCGTTTTTTGTTGCTGCGGGATATTTCTTCTATCCATACGGTCTTTTAGCGCTAATTATCGTACCGTTTGTTATTGTTGTCGGCATTTGGCAGCACCAGACTGTAGGTTATGCACTTGGGGAAAGACAGCTAACCGCTCAATTTAGAGGACTTAGTAAGCATCGTTATTTCATATTAAAAAAACGAATTCAAGTTGTTCAAGTGACGCAAAGTTATTTTCAAAGGCGGAAGGGAATTGCTTCAATTCACGCAACGATAAAATCAGGTATGATGGGTGCTACTGCAACAACCCCGCATATGGAAAAAGAAGATGCTAGTCGAATATTAACTTGGTATAAACCGCTTGGTGCAAAAGAGGGTTCGAGTTGAAAAATGAGTATAAAAAAAGACGGCCGGATGTGAAAATCCGGCTGTCTTTATTTTTTAGCTCGCCAACTAACGATACGTTTCGGGTGGAAATAACTAAGTCCAACTATGAATCCAGTGATCATTCCAGCGATATGAGCAGTAACGTTAATGTTTGGTGTTAAGAAAGTCATAACTATACTAATGACGATAATTGGGAGTATAATTTGTTTAAGTTGAGGTAAAGCGCGTCCCCCGTAATATACCAATGCACCAAATGCGCCGAAAACGCCGAAAATGGCACCACTTGCCCCAACATGGGAATAATCGAGTGGCTGTAAAAAATAAGTTGCTGCTGAAGCAAAAAACCCTGCAAGTAAGTAAATCGTTATAAAACGAACTTTACCGGTTAATCGTTCTAATTCTGGTCCGAAAAGGAATAAAGAAAACATATTAAACAGCAAGTGCATCAGTCCACCATGTAGGAACATTGGGGTGAAAAAGCGCCACCATTCGCCTTGCGCAATGTAAAAATTAGACCCTACGCCATAAAAATAAATCCATTGACCAAGAAAAGGTAACCATGTCAGTACATAGACCAACAGATTAAGCGCGATCAAAGTGGAAACGACCGGATACATACGCAGATATTGCTTAAAGCTTTCTGTTCGAATAAACATTTTGTCACCTCTATTTCATACGTTTTATTATACCTGTTACTTGTTTGCGAATGAAAGGAGAAACATTTATGATTACAGGAATTGGACTGGATATTGTGGAATTGTCACGAATCCGTCGATTAGATACCAAATCACCAAGATTTCGAACGCGTATATTAACCCATTACGAACAAGCCGAATACGATCGATTAACAGAGACAAGAAAAGTTGAGTATCTTGCAGGTCGTTTCGCGGCAAAAGAAGCCTTTTCCAAAGCAAAAGGTACTGGAATTGGCAGTGAATGTTCTTTTCAAGATATCGAAGTTAGAAAAGATGATAAAGGAAAACCTACTATTTACTTCCGTGGAATAGAAACGGGATTAGTGTCTATTACACACTCAAAGGAATTTGCAGCTGCGCAAGTTCTTTTACAAACAATCTAGTCAGGCGGTGTTGAAATGATAGAAAATTATCGGCCGACTAAAGCGGTCATCAATTTAACGGCAATCAAAAATAATTTGACTTATTTTCAAGAAAAGAGCGGTGATGCGGAAGTAATTACAGTGGTGAAAGCCGATGCTTACGGACATGGTGTTCTAGAAATTGCTAAAAACGTTATTGAAAATGGTGTCCGTATGCTTGCAGTAGCGACTCCAGATGAAGCACTTTTTTTACGAGAGCAAGGGATAGATGCAGAGCTGTTGGTATTAGGAGCGACTCCAGCGCGATTTATTCCAATCGCCCAGAAACATAATATTACGGTGACGGCTATTTCTCTTGAATGGCTTTCAATGGCCGCGATGAATATAGAGCAAGGTTTAGATGCATTGAAGATTCATTTAAAAGTGGATACTGGAATGAGGCGTATCGGTATTCAAGTAGATGAAGTTGACGATGCGTTTCGTTTTATTGCCGATCATGATTTTGGTTTTAAAGGCATTTTTACTCATTTTGCGACTGCAGATGAAAAAGATTCTTCGCTTTTCAGTCAGCAAGTAAATGCAATGAATAATATAATTGATAAACTGGATGACCCTTCTGTAATGGTTCATGTATCGAATAGCGCAGTGGCAATTATGCAACCGGATTTAGTTTGCGATGCAGTGCGTGTTGGAATTTCATTGTATGGAATTGCACCTTCCCCTTATGTGGGTAAGGAAATGGACTTTCAATTACAACCTGCACTTAGTCTCGAAACTGAAATGATTCATGTGAAAAAAGTGAAAGCTGGAGAATCCTTAAGCTACGGGGCTACCTATCGTGCTGATCAAGACGAGTGGATTGCGACGATACCCATTGGTTATGCAGATGGCATGTTGCGTGGTTTGCAAGGTCAAGATGTTTTAGTAAGAGGGCAACGTGTTCCAATTGTGGGGCGTATTTGTATGGATCAATGTATGATTCAACTTTCTGAGGAAATGCCCGTTGGCGAAAAAGTTCAATTGATTGGACGTCAAGGACAACAACAGATTTTAATCGATGAATGGGCCGACAAACTTGAAACAATCCCCTATGAAATTCCTTGTATCTTAACTAAACGAGTGCCACGCGTGTACGTAGAAAGTGCAGGGTTCTCCGATTTGTCTTTTCAGAAGTCTGATAAGGTGTTAAGATAGGGGAGACTATAACAGAAGAACGGGATTTTCGGAGGTGTCGGCTGTGTACGGTAAGTCAAAGACAAAAGAAGTGGTTGTGAAAATGCCAAAGCAATTTATTTCGGAGTTGACAACTCATTCAAATGAGCATGTCCAGGAAAGTGGAGATTATATATACGTTTCCACAAACCGGGTGACGAAAAATCTGTACGACTCATATCATATTCGGGAAGCAATGATCAAGGGCTATGTGGAGATGTCACAAATCAATCTATCGATTGCTTGTGAATGTTCTCACGCTGAGTACGAAGCGGAGCATACGACTGTGCGACTCGTAAGCGGAGGGTGACAACTTGATTGTAAAACGCGGAGATGTTTTTTTTGCGGAATTATCGCCAGTCGTCGGGTCTGAGCAAGGTGGGACCCGTCCTGTTCTGGTGATTCAAAACGATATAGGGAATCGTTTCAGTCCGACCGTCATTATTGCTGCAATAACGGCGCAAATTCAAAAAGCTAAATTGCCGACACACGTAGAAATCAATGCCAAGAAATATGGTTTTGAGCGTGATTCCGTTATTTTGCTTGAACAATTACGAACGATTGACAAGTCAAGGTTGACCGACAAAATTACTCAACTTGACGATACATTGATGGAAAAAGTGGATGAAGCATTGGAAATCAGTGTGGGCCTAGTAAAATTTTAAGCATACATATTTTGTAGAGGCACCTTGAGAATTTTTCTTAAGGTGCCTTTTTTATAGTTTGTGATGACGATAAAAAAGATGTGAAAAAAACGAATTTCCGATACAATAAAGAGTAGTAGATGAAAAAAGGGTTACATAGTGCAACAGGGAGGGTTTTTAGTCAATATGAATAAACAGATGGCTCAATATATACAGGGTAATTTAACCGAAATTATTTCGCGATGGCAAGAAAAAATGAAGAACGAAGAGCAGGAACTTTCTTTTCGGATTATGCCTGAAAAACTAATAAATCAAACGAGCCATGAATTTGCAGAGTTGATGATTTCTAATTTGCTAGAAAGTCACCAAGCATATGAAAGTCGCATAAATGATTTTGCTGAAAAAGTTGTTCGTCTTGGCTGGTCTATCACATTTGTTTCAAAAGCAATTGGGCACTTTGCTGAAATTGTTTATGAAGATATGAGAAAAGAAGAAATTATTGATGATAGCAATCTTGCTGATTATATAGATGAATTTTCAAAATGGATCACGCCTATTCGAGAAAGTACAATTCAAGCTTATTCTAAAACGTGGGAACGTACGGTTAGTCTACAGAAAATTGCGCTTCAGGAACTTTCTGCATCATTAATTCCGGTATTTGATAAAGTTTCCGTTATGCCTTTAGTCGGAACAATAGATACAGAACGAGCAAAATTAATTATGGAAAATCTACTTGAAGGTGTCGTTAAGCACCGAGCAGAAGTTGTTTTGCTCGATATAACAGGTGTTCCTGTAGTAGATACGATGGTTGCTCATCACATTATCCAAGCAGCAGATGCTGTGCGTTTAGTAGGAGCAAAATGTATGCTTGTCGGAATTCGACCTGAAATTGCACAAACCATCGTTACATTAGGTATAAATTTAAATGATTTCACAACGACAAGTACCTTGCAGCGAGGGGTAGAACAGGCCCTTGCTTGGACAAACCGAAAAATTGTGGAGGTTGAAGACTGATGAATTTTAGAATTCCAATTTTAAAATTAAGAGATACATTAATTGTTTCGATTCAATGGGAACTTGACGATCAAACGGCTCTTCAATTTCAAGAAGATTTGTTGACAAAGTTACATGAAACTAGTGCTAGAGGGGTTGTAATTGACTTAACATCAATTGACTTTATCGACTCGTTTATTGCGAAAGTTTTGGGAGACGTCATCAGCATGTCAAGCTTGATGGGGGCCAGAGTAGTTATTACCGGTATCCAACCAGCAGTTGCTATCACTTTAATCGAGTTAGGAATTCGACTTGAAGATGTTATGACAGCACTAGATTTAGAAAATGGTCTGGATAAACTTCAATTGGAATTGGAGGCTTAATCATGATCGATGAGTCCTCGGTAGAAATTTTAACGGAATGGGATATTGTTGCTGCAAGACAACTCGGACGTAATGTCGCGAAAGAACTTGGTTTTGGCACAGTAGATCAGGCCCGTATTACAACGGCTATAAGCGAACTTGCTCGTAATATCTACTTATACGCTGGAAAAGGAAGAATTGAAATTCAGCAATTGACCGAAAACGGGTTAAAAGGGATTTTGATTATTGCTGCAGATAGCGGTCCAGGAATATCAGATATTCGTCAAGTGATGCAAGATGGATTTACAACTTCAGGTGGATTGGGAGCAGGGCTTCCTGGAGTAAAGCGTTTAATGGACGACTTTAAGATCGAAACCATTGTGGGCGAAGGTACAGATATAAGAGCTACGAAGTGGCTTCGTTAGGGGGAAGACCCGATGATTCATGAAATTGAGAATCAGTATAAAGAGATTTTAAATGAGTATATGAAAAAACAAACCGAACAAAATTTATATGTTGGTCAAAATTTCAGCCGTCAACTTATCTTAGAGAATATTGCTCCTGAAGAAGTGATTAGTATGCACAAAGGGGCAATTCAAGAACTTTACGATGAGTTGCCGGATGTTGTTTGGCATTCTTTCGATTTTTTAATCGAAATGATGATCAATTATGGATTAGCGCTTCAAGAGCGTCAAAGTCTCTTAAAGCAACAGGAAGAGTTAAAGGTAGAAATGGATTTAGCGGCGAATGTGCAAGAAACCTTGCTGAAAACGAAACTACCCTTACTAGAAGGTTTAGATATAGGCCTTCTTTCTATTCCTGCGAAAAAAATGAATGGTGATTATATATATTTTGTGAGTGAACATGACGGGTATGCTGGAGTCGCGGTTGCAGATGTAATCGGCAAAGGACTTCCGGCTGCTCTTTGCATGTCCATGATTAAATTTGGAATGGACAGTTTAAATAGTTCACAAGCACTTCCGAAAGATGTGCTAAGCATCATTAACCGCATTGTTGAGAAAAGTGTGGATGATTCGATGTTTGTTTCCATGTTCTACGGAAATTATGATGCGAAACGAGCGCGTTTAACATATGGTTCAGCAGGACACGAACCTGCTATTTTATATCGTGCAAAAGACAATGAATTTACAGAGTTAAATGCGAAAGGCTTGTTGCTTGGAGTATCTCCAGCGGCGGTCTACGAAGAACACACCGTTGATTTGGAAAAAGGCGATTTAGTCATTATGATGACCGATGGCGTAACAGAAGGCCGAAACGAAGAAGGCTTTATCGAGCGCGAAGTTATCTTTGAATTAATTGAACGAAAAAAAGAAAAACCTGCACAAGTGATCGTGCAATATGTTTACGATGAACTTGAGCGAATGCAAAATGCAGAGTTCCAGGATGATTTTACATTGGTAATTTATAAAAAAGTCTAATAGCAGGTTTAATGACTTAGCGTCGGTGGTATTAAGGCTTAGAGTAGCTTTTTAAAAAGCGAGAGTTAATTTTAAAAAACGGGGTGTCAACTTACAATGAATATACAAGTAGATTTAACTGAATCGAATAATGTTCTTGAAGGATATATAGGCGGAGAAATTGATGCACATACTGCACCAGTCTTACGCGGAAAATTAGAAGATTACCAAAGTCACCAAGGTTTAGAAGCAGAGTTGGATCTTTCTGACGTTAATTATATGGATAGTACAGGATTAGGCGTTTTTGTAGCTTTTTATAAATCAGTCAATTCAAATGGTGGGCACGTAAAATTAAAAGGACTCTCCGTTCGGTTGAAACGCCTTTTCGATATTACAGGTCTAGGCGATATTATGGATATCGAATCAGTCGGGAAGGAGGGTAATTGATATGCGTCCTTTCGATTATGTAGAAATGAGAGTTCCCGCTAAATCACAATACGTAGGTGTTGCAAGACTTACGATTTCAGGTTTGGCTAGTCGTATTGGTTTTTCGTTTGATGATATAGAGGATTTGAAAATTGCTTCAAGTGAAGCGGTGACAAATGCGGTTCAACATGCTTACACTGAAGGTGAGCAAGGTGAAGTTGTAATTGGCTGTGCACTTTATGAAGATAAAATCGAAATTATGGTCGCTGATCACGGTCGCAGCTTTAATTTTGAAGAAACTAAAGCAAAAGTTGGACCTTATCACGATGAAGAAGAAGGTGCTTTTCTTCGCGAAGGAGGTCTCGGCTTGTATTTGATTGAAACATTAATGGACGAAGTTAAAGTTCATCATCAAGAAGGAGTAACGATCTTCATGACAAAGCATGTTGAAGGAGAGCAGGTGGAGAAGGATGTCGAAACAGTCTCATCCTAATCAGCCTACTAAAGAGCAGGTGCTTGATTGGATTGAAGCTTATCAGAAAACAGAAGATGAAGAAGCCCAAACAAACTTGGTGTTAAATTATAAACGCCTTGTCGAATCCATTGCCCGAAAATATTCGAATGGGAAATCTTATCATGAAGATATAGCGCAAGTAGGCATGCTCGGACTTTTAGGAGCTATTAGACGCTATGATCCATCGTTCGGTCGTAGTTTTGAAGCTTTTGCTGTGCCTACAATTATTGGAGAGATTAAACGATTCTTGCGTGACAAAACGTGGGCAATCCATGTTCCGCGTCGCATAAAGGAACTAGGTCCTCGGATAAAAGCGACGGTTGAAGTACTAACAAGAGAACTTCAGCGCTCGCCACAAGTATGGGAAATCGCTGAATATCTAGACGTTGAAGAAGACGATATATTGGAAGCAATGGAGATGGGCAAAAGCTATCAAGCACTTTCAATGGATCATTCTTTAGAGGCAGATTCAGACGGTAGCACAATTACTTTATTTGATGTAGTTGGCCAGGAAGACGATGGATATGAGAAAGCGGATCAACGCATGCTTGTAGCTGAAGCGATGAATGTGCTTTCTGAACGCGAAAAGCAAATCATCCAATTCACCTACATAGACCAGTTGAGTCAGAAAGAGGCTGGGGATAAACTCGGCATTTCTCAGATGCATGTTTCTCGCTTACAAAGAAAAGCGATTAAAAAACTTCAAGAAGCAATTTTAGCAGCTGGCGGAGTATCCTAGTGGAGAAAATTCAGCATAGTTCTATAAATGCTTTTATTTTCAACGCAGCAAAAAAAGGGAATTATGAATCTGGCGACAGTTATCATACCGTGTTAACAGATGATTACTTTATTTGCTCCGTAGCTGATGGATTAGGTAGTGGACCCATAGCACGTGAATCGTCTCAAGTGATTCCTCAGATTTTAAGAGAATACCATCACGAAACAGTGGATCAATTAATGCAACGCTTTAATGAGTTGATGATTCATAAACGAGGCGCTGCTGTGGCGATTTTTAAAGTTGATTTTAATAATAAAACCCTTGAATACAGCTGTGTCGGTAATATCCGGTTTTATCTGTACCGAAAAACAAAAGATGAAATTATTTACCCATTGCCGGTAATGGGCTATTTGTCAGGACGTCCGCAAAAGCTGCGTACTCAACTATACACATATATGGAGAACGATTTGTTTTTGATTCATTCTGATGGAGTGGATTTAAGAAATCCAAAATCCATGATGCGTAAAGCAACGGTGCCTGAACAATTATACAGTGATATATTAGAGTCGATTCAAACGGTTGACGACGCTACATTCATAACAGGAAGTCTTCTCAAATGAGAAGGCTTCTTTTTTATGTGTTAAAATGAGAAAGAATTGAAGGGGAGTGTCTAGATGGAAATGCAACAAATACATACATTAATCGCAAAAGAAGCGGACGTGCGAAAAGACCAAGTTGCGCAAGTTATCGCATTAATAGAAGATGGCAACACCGTACCTTTTATCGCGCGCTACAGAAAAGAAGCAACCGGCTCGTTAGATGAAGTTCAGATTAAGGCGATTGATGATCGATATACATACATTCAAAATTTAGAACAGCGAAAAATAGAAGTGATTCGTTCAATCACAGAACAAGAAAAACTAACAGAGGAACTAGAAAAGGCGATTAATGGAGCTACTGTTTTACAACGCCTAGAAGATTTATATCGACCATACAAACAAAAACGGCGCACAAAAGCAATTATCGCTAAAGAAAAAGGCTTGCAACCGTTAGCTGATTGGATGCTAGCACCTGGCGATGAAAAGTTAATGGAAAAAGCAGATACATTTGTCAATGAAGAAGAAGGGGTTACTTCTGCTGAAGAAGCCATTCAAGGCGCACAAGATATTTTAGCGGAATTATTTGCGGACGACCCGGATGTTCGAGAGAAAATTCGTTACATGACCCGAAAAAGCGGAACCATCGCTACAATAGCTAAAAAAAATCATGAAGACGAAAAACAAGTTTTTCAAATGTATTACGAATACGAAGAAGCAATCCAAAAAATTGTTCCGCATCGAATTTTAGCGATTAATCGTGGAGAAAAAGAAGATGTGCTAAAAGTTTCCGTTAATCCACCAGTTGATCGCATCGTTACGTTGATGAAAAATAATTGGATAAAGCAAACTCACTCAACGACAGAGGTGATAGCTGCAGCAATCGAAGATAGTTATAAGCGATTGATCCAGCCATCCGTCGAACGAGAAATTCGCGCCGAGTTGAGTGAGAAAGGTGAAACGCAAGCCATTCACATCTTCTCAGAAAACTTACGCAACCTTTTACTGCAGCCACCAATGAAAAACAAAATGGTTTTAGGGGTAGACCCAGCTTACCGAACAGGTTGCAAACTGGCAGTCATCGATGAGACCGGAAAACTTTTAGAGGTAGCAGTTATTTATCCACACCCACCAAAATCTGATCAAGCAGGCTCGAAAAAAATTATGGAGCGCTTAACGGCCAAGTACCCGATTGAAATCATGGCGATTGGTAACGGTACAGCATCTCGTGAAACTGAGCAATTTGTTGCGGACTTCTTATCGGAAACTTCGGCAAATATTTCTTATGTCATTGTCAACGAAGCAGGTGCTAGTGTTTATTCGGCGTCTGATATCGCGCGAGCTGAGTTCCCGGATTTAAAAGTTGAAGAACGAAGTGCGGCATCTATTGCACGTCGTTTGCAAGATCCGCTGTCTGAGCTGGTGAAGATTGACCCGAAAGCTGTAGGAGTTGGTCAATACCAGCACGATGTTTCTCAAAAGAAATTAGCAGACCAACTAACTTTTGTTGTAGAAACGGCTGTTAACCAAGTAGGAGTCAACGTTAACTCGGCCTCCGCTTCGTTATTGCATTATGTAGCAGGTTTAAGTAAAACTGTAGCTGAAAACGTAATTAAGGTAAGAGATGAGAATGGTCGCTTTACTTCACGCGCTCAGCTGAAAAAAATTCCGCGTCTAGGCGCGAAGACGTATGAACAAGCAATCGGATTTTTGCGGATTCCTGAAGGTAAGAATCCGTTAGACGCAACAGGTATTCATCCGGAGAGTTATGACATTGCAGAAAAACTCTTGAAACTAGTAGGGGAAGACAAAAAATCTGTTGGTAAAGTAGGTATCTCTGAAAAACTTGAAGCGCTCGAGCTATCCGAGTTAAGTGCAGAGTGGGGTGTCGGAGAAATAACCTTGAAAGATATTTTGGATGCGTTGAAAAAACCGTTCCGTGATCCGCGTGATGAATTTCCGCAGCCGCTATTGAAAAACGATATTTTGAAAATGGAAGACTTACTTCCGGGCATGGAAGTGCAAGGGACTGTTCGTAACGTAGTCGACTTTGGCGCGTTTATTGACATCGGAGTAAAGCAAGATGGCTTGGTCCATATCTCGAAACTGAAAAAAGGTTTTGTAAAGCATCCACTAGAGGTAGTTGCGGTAGGGGACATTGTCACTGCTTGGGTTGAAAAAGTAGAAAAAGATAAAGGACGCATTGCCTTAACGATGTTACAACCGGAAGAGCAAACCCTTTAACTTTAAGTATAGGGGAATTACTATGACGAACGAAGAACTAACAGAACTAATAAAAGAGATCTCGCTAGAAAATTTTTCTAAGCCATTTCGGCATGAAGGTATTTTCAATTCAAGATTGAGAACAACAGGGGGCAGGTATCTGTTGCGTTCTCATCATATTGAAATAAATCCAAGGTCTTATGAGAAATTTGGATATGTCGAATTGGAAGGGATTATTAAACACGAGCTTTGCCATTACCATCTTCATATAGAAGGAAGAGGATATAAGCATCGAGATCAAGATTTTAAAGAATTACTCCAGAAAACAGGATCACCTCGTTTTTGTTCATTGTTAGAAAACAAAACGAAGCAGCGCTCTATGAAGACTTATGTTTATCAATGTGTAATGTGCGAAACAAACTACAAGCGTAAGATTCGGATGAATACAGAACGCTACAGATGTGGTCGCTGCTCGGGAAAACTAGTAGCACAATAATAATTCAGCTGAAAAGGAGACAACCCACAACTGGTTTGTCTCCTTTTTTATTTGGGACTAGAGTGTAATTTTCTCTAAAGAAAAACAAAAGTAAAATTAAAACGAAAAAGGTATTGACGATTCTCTCAGACCTCTCTATAATAGAAAAAGTCGACAAGTAATTAAACATTATTCCGAAGTAGCTCAGTGGTAGAGCACCGCACTGTTAATGCGATGGTCGTAGGTTCGAGTCCTACCTTCGGAGCCATTTATGGCCCCTTGGTCAAGCGGTTAAGACACCGCCCTTTCACGGCGGTAACACGGGTTCGAATCCCGTAGGGGTCACCAACTTTTAAAAAACAATTAATCTGAAAAGTTATAGTTAGATAATAACTGTGGTACACTAATACATGAGTTAAACAACTATAAAAAAACGAATTATTGTTTTTTGAAAAAAATAATCTAATATTATTGTCGCGGGGTGGAGCAGTTCGGTAGCTCGTTGGGCTCATAACCCAAAGGTCGCAGGTTCAAATCCTGCCCCCGCAACCAAATGGTCCCGTGGTGTAGCGGTTAACATGCCTGCCTGTCACGCAGGAGATCGCCGGTTCGATCCCGGTCGGGACCGCCATTTATTGGGGTATAGCCAAGCGGTAAGGCAACGGGTTTTGATCCCGTCATGCCCTGGTTCGAATCCAGGTACCCCAGCCATTATTAATAAGCCGAAACGACAATGAATTAGAAATTCTAATTTCTCATTGACATTAAAGTGAAGATGCAGTATAATAGAATTTGTCTCTAAAATTAATTCAAGCGGTCGTGGCGGAATGGCAGACGCGCTAGGTTGAGGGCCTAGTGGGAGAAATCCCGTGGAAGTTCGACTCTTCTCGGCCGCACCATATAATCTCTAATGCGCCCGTAGCTCAATTGGATAGAGTACTTGACTACGAATCAAGCGGTTAGAGGTTCGAGTCCTCTCGGGCGCACCATAAATTTCTTCTTATAATAATGCGGGTGTAGTTTAGTGGTAAAACCTCAGCCTTCCAAGC
Source organism: Planococcus sp. PAMC 21323 (assembly GCF_000785555.1). Classification (NCBI taxonomy): domain Bacteria; kingdom Bacillati; phylum Bacillota; class Bacilli; order Caryophanales; family Caryophanaceae; genus Planococcus; species Planococcus sp. PAMC 21323. The sequence continues at coordinate 424,026 of NZ_CP009129.1, forward strand.
TGATGATGAGGGTTCGATTCCCTTCACCCGCTCCATAATTTTAAATTAATAACTGAACCTTGAAAACTGAACAGCAAAACGTCAACAAATAGCAACGGTCGCGCAAAACGGCCCGCGCAAAACTTACTGATCAGCTTACGCAGATCAAAGCGAATCGTGCGTCTTCGGACGGCGATACGCCAGCAGTATTGAGCAATCAACACTACTCTATAATGGAGAGTTTGATCCTGGCTCAGGACGAACGCTGGCGGCGTGCCTAATACATGCAAGTCGAGCGGAACATTGGGAGCTTGCTCCCAATGTTTAGCGGCGGACGGGTGAGTAACACGTGGGCAACCTGCCCTGCAGATCGGGATAACTCCGGGAAACCGGTGCTAATACCGAATAGTTTGCGGCCTCTCCTGAGGCTGCACGGAAAGACGGTTTCGGCTGTCACTGCAGGATGGGCCCGCGGCGCATTAGCTAGTTGGTGGGGTAATGGCCTACCAAGGCGACGATGCGTAGCCGACCTGAGAGGGTGATCGGCCACACTGGGACTGAGACACGGCCCAGACTCCTACGGGAGGCAGCAGTAGGGAATCTTCCGCAATGGACGAAAGTCTGACGGAGCAACGCCGCGTGAGTGACGAAGGTTTTCGGATCGTAAAACTCTGTTGTGAGGGAAGAACAAGTACCAAGTAACTACTGGTACCTTGACGGTACCTCACCAGAAAGCCACGGCTAACTACGTGCCAGCAGCCGCGGTAATACGTAGGTGGCAAGCGTTGTCCGGAATTATTGGGCGTAAAGCGCGCGCAGGCGGTTCTTTAAGTCTGATGTGAAAGCCCACGGCTCAACCGTGGAGGGTCATTGGAAACTGGAGAACTTGAGTGCAGAAGAGGAAAGTGGAATTCCATGTGTAGCGGTGAAATGCGTAGAGATGTGGAGGAACACCAGTGGCGAAGGCGACTTTCTGGTCTGTAACTGACGCTGAGGCGCGAAAGCGTGGGGAGCAAACAGGATTAGATACCCTGGTAGTCCACGCCGTAAACGATGAGTGCTAAGTGTTAGGGGGTTTCCGCCCCTTAGTGCTGCAGCTAACGCATTAAGCACTCCGCCTGGGGAGTACGGCCGCAAGGCTGAAACTCAAAGGAATTGACGGGGGCCCGCACAAGCGGTGGAGCATGTGGTTTAATTCGAAGCAACGCGAAGAACCTTACCAGGTCTTGACATCCCACTGCCCGGTGTAGAGATACACTTTTCCCTTCGGGGACAGTGGTGACAGGTGGTGCATGGTTGTCGTCAGCTCGTGTCGTGAGATGTTGGGTTAAGTCCCGCAACGAGCGCAACCCTTGATCTTAGTTGCCAGCATTCAGTTGGGCACTCTAAGGTGACTGCCGGTGACAAACCGGAGGAAGGTGGGGATGACGTCAAATCATCATGCCCCTTATGACCTGGGCTACACACGTGCTACAATGGACGGTACAAAGGGTTGCCAACCCGCGAGGGGGAGCCAATCCCATAAAACCGTTCTCAGTTCGGATTGTAGGCTGCAACTCGCCTGCATGAAGCCGGAATCGCTAGTAATCGTGGATCAGCATGCCACGGTGAATACGTTCCCGGGCCTTGTACACACCGCCCGTCACACCACGAGAGTTTGTAACACCCGAAGTCGGTGAGGTAACCCTTGTGGAGCCAGCCGCCGAAGGTGGGACAGATGATTGGGGTGAAGTCGTAACAAGGTAGCCGTATCGGAAGGTGCGGCTGGATCACCTCCTTTCTAAGGATAAATTCGGAACCGAGTTTTCTCGGGGTTGACGTTTTGCGTTCAGTTTTGAAGGTTCACCTTCAGGCGGCAACGCCTTTTTTTGTGACTTTCAAACTTGTTCTTTGAAAACTGGATAAAACGACATTGAAACAAATGCAAGAAATTCAAGTACGCGTGACCATTGGTCACAACTTTTTAATTAACCATTGGTTAAGTTAGAAAGGGCGCACGGTGGATGCCTTGGCACTAGGAGCCGAAGAAGGACGGCACTAACACCGATATGCTTCGGGGAGCTGTAAGTGAGCGATGATCCGGAGATTTCCGAATGGGGGAACCCACTACCTTTAATCGGGTAGTATCCATGTGTGAATCTATAGCACATGAGAAGGCAGACCCAGGGAACTGAAACATCTAAGTACCTGGAGGAAGAGAAAGCAAATGCGATTCCCTGAGTAGCGGCGAGCGAAACGGGATCAGCCCAAACCAAGAGGCTTGCCTCTTGGGGTTGTAGGACACTCTATACGGAGTTACAAAAGGTAGGATTAGGCGAAGCGACCTGGAACGGTCCGCCACAGCGGGTAACAGCCCCGTAGCCGAAAACCCTACCCCTCCAGAGTGGATCCTGAGTACGGCGGAACACGTGAAATTCCGTCGGAATCTGGGAGGACCATCTCCCAAGGCTAAATACTTCCTAGTGACCGATAGTGAACCAGTACCGTGAGGGAAAGGTGAAAAGCACCCCGGAAGGGGAGTGAAATAGATCCTGAAACCGTGTGCCTACAAGTAGTCAAAGCCCGTTAATGGGTGATGGCGTGCCTTTTGTAGAATGAACCGGCGAGTTACGATTACATGCAAGGTTAAGCTGAGAAGGCGGAGCCGCAGCGAAAGCGAGTCTGAATAGGGCGACAGAGTATGTAGTTGTAGACCCGAAACCAGGTGATCTACCCATGTCCAGGGTGAAGGTAAGGTAACACTTACTGGAGGCCCGAACCCACGCACGTTGAAAAGTGCGGGGATGAGGTGTGGGTAGCGGAGAAATTCCAATCGAACCTGGAGATAGCTGGTTCTCTCCGAAATAGCTTTAGGGCTAGCCTCAAGATAGAGAATCCTGGAGGTAGAGCACTGTTTGGACTAGGGGCCCATCCCGGGTTACCGAATTCAGACAAACTCCGAATGCCAGTGATTTATGCTTGGGAGTCAGACTGCGAGTGATAAGATCCGTAGTCAAGAGGGAAACAGCCCAGACCACCAGCTAAGGTCCCCAAATATCCGTTAAGTGGAAAAGGATGTGGCGTTGCTTAGACAACCAGGATGTTGGCTTAGAAGCAGCCATCATTTAAAGAGTGCGTAATAGCTCACTGGTCGAGTGACACTGCGCCGAAAATGTACCGGGGCTAAACGGATTACCGAAGCTGTGGATGGATCTCGTAAGAGATCCGTGGTAGGAGAGCGTTCTAAGGGCGTAGAAGTCAGACCGGAAGGACTGGTGGAGCGCTTAGAAGTGAGAATGCCGGTATGAGTAACGAAAGACGGGTGAGAATCCCGTCCACCGAATGCCTAAGGTTTCCTGAGGAAGGCTCGTCCGCTCAGGGTTAGTCGGGACCTAAGTCGAGGCCGATAGGCGTAGACGATGGACAACAGGTTGATATTCCTGTACCACCTCCCCGCCGTTTGAGCAATGGGGGGACGCAGAAGGATAAGGAGAGCGTGCCGTTGGTTGTGCACGTCCAAGCAGTGAGGCGTGGAATGAGGCAAATCCCATTCCTGATACGTTGAGCTGTGATGGCAAGAGGGTTTACCCTTAGAGTCCCTGATTTCACACTGCCAAGAAAAGCCTCTAGCGAGGCGGGAGGTGCCCGTACCGCAAACCGACACAGGTAGGCGAGAAGAGAATTCTAAGGTGAGCGAGTGAACTCTCGTTAAGGAACTCGGCAAAATGACCCCGTAACTTCGGGAGAAGGGGTGCTCTGGTAGGGTGAATAGCCCGAGAGAGCCGCAGTGAATAGGCCCAGGCGACTGTTTAGCAAAAACACAGGTCTCTGCAAAACCGTAAGGTGACGTATAGGGGCTGACGCCTGCCCGGTGCTGGAAGGTTAAGAGGAGTGCTTAGCGCAAGCGAAGGTGCGAATTGAAGCCCCAGTAAACGGCGGCCGTAACTATAACGGTCCTAAGGTAGCGAAATTCCTTGTCGGGTAAGTTCCGACCCGCACGAAAGGCGTAACGATCTGGGCACTGTCTCAACGAGAGACTCGGTGAAATTATAGTACCTGTGAAGATGCAGGTTACCCGCGACAGGACGGAAAGACCCCGTGGAGCTTTACTGTAGCCTGATATTGAATTTTGGTGCAACTTGTACAGGATAGGTAGGAGCCTGAGATTCCGGAGCGCCAGCTTCGGAGGAGGCGTCAGTGGGATACTACCCTGGTTGTATTGAAATTCTAACCCACAAGCCTGATCGGCTTGGGAGACAGTGTCAGGCGGGCAGTTTGACTGGGGCGGTCGCCTCCTAAAGAGTAACGGAGGCGCCCAAAGGTTCCCTCAGAATGGTTGGAAATCATTCGTAGAGTGTAAAGGCAGAAGGGAGCTTGACTGCGAGACGTACATGTCGAGCAGGGTCGAAAGACGGGCTTAGTGATCCGGTGGTTCCGCATGGAAGGGCCATCGCTCAACGGATAAAAGCTACCCCGGGGATAACAGGCTTATCTCCCCCAAGAGTCCACATCGACGGGGAGGTTTGGCACCTCGATGTCGGCTCATCGCATCCTGGGGCTGTAGTCGGTCCCAAGGGTTGGGCTGTTCGCCCATTAAAGCGGTACGCGAGCTGGGTTCAGAACGTCGTGAGACAGTTCGGTCCCTATCCGTCGCGGGCGCAGGAAATTTGAGAGGAGCTGTCCTTAGTACGAGAGGACCGGGATGGACACACCGCTGGTGTACCAGTTGTTCTGCCAAGGGCATCGCTGGGTAGCTATGTGTGGCCGGGATAAGTGCTGAAAGCATCTAAGCACGAAGCCCCCCTCAAGATGAGATTTCCCATTGCGCAAGCAAGTAAGATCCCTCAAAGACGATGAGGTAGATAGGTTCGAGGTGGAAGCGTGGCGACACGTGCAGCTGACGAATACTAATCGATCGAGGACTTAACCAACAAATTGTAGGCGAAGCTTTTGCGTCACTGTTTCCAATGTCGTTTATCCAGTTTTGAGTGAACAAGCACTCAACCAAATAGTCCAGTGATGATGGCAAAGAGGCCACACCCGTTCCCATCCCGAACACGGCAGTTAAGCTCTTTTGCGCTGATGGTAGTTGGGGGTTTCCCCCTGTGAGAGTAAGACGTCGCTGGTCTGTTTTTTTTTTTTGGTCCCGTGGTGTAGCGGTTAACATGCCTGCCTGTCACGCAGGAGATCGCCGGTTCGATCCCGGTCGGGACCGTAATTTTGATAATAAACACAGCGATCATGCTGTGTTTATTTTTTTTATCCAAAAATCTTAGCTAAAAAACAATATATTTTGATTTACTTCAACTATTTCGCTAAACTATGTAAAGACTCAATAGAGGTGACATGATAAATGACATATACTAAAATACTAAAATCGCCTGAAGAAACCGAAAGCTTTGCTATCTATCTTGCGGAACGATTAGAGGCTGGAGATTTGCTAACGCTTGAAGGAGATTTGGGTGCTGGAAAAACTACTTTTACAAAAGGCTTAGCTAAAGGTCTTGGCATTCAACGGATGGTGAACAGTCCAACGTTTACCATCTTAAAACAATATTCGGGTCGACTAGACTTGAATCATTTCGATGTCTATCGTCTCGAAAACAGCGACGAAGATATTGGCTTTGATGAATTCTTCGATAGCGAAGCTGTATCGGTTGTTGAATGGGCAAGATTTATTGAAGAATATTTACCAAAAGAACGCTTAGAAATCACCATCAACCGACAATCTGAACAAGAACGAAAAATGACCTTGAATCCGATTGGCAGACGGTATGAAAATCTTTGCAGGGAGCTAAACTTATGATCTATCTCGGAATTGATACCTCGAATTCTCCACTGTCTCTCGCGTTAGTTGAGGATGGAAGAGTTTTAATAGAAGAAACATCTAATTTAAAAATCAATCACTCGTTAACAGCGATGCCTGCCATTGAAGAAATGATGAAAAAGGCAAAAGTTGCACCTGCGGACTTGACGCATATAGCAGTAGCGGAAGGACCCGGTTCGTATACAGGAGTACGTATTGGTTTAACGATTGCCAAGACATTAGCATGGTCATTGAAAATTCCACTCCATCTTGTTTCAAGTTTAAAAGTACTTGCAGCAAACGGAAAGGGCTTTGAGGGGCTAGTTTGTCCAATAATGGATGCTCGGCGAGGAACAGCTTTTATCGGCTTGTATGAAGGTCTTAGCTTAAACACTGTTTTTGCTGATCGACATAGTGATGTAAAAGAATTCTTACACAAAATTAAAGAACTCAATCGTCCTGTCATGTTTACCGGAGTTGACGCTGACTTGCACCAAGCACTTATTAAAGAAGTGCTTGGGGAGCAGGCTCATTGGAGTGAAGTTTCAAATAGATTGCCACGCGCATCAAACTTGATCCTGTTGGCTCAAGAGTCTAAGGAAAGCGCTGTTCATCACGCTGTTCCTGAGTATCGCCGGATTACAGAAGCTGAAGCAAACTATAATAAAGCTCAAGAAGGTAAAGCGCTATGAGTGAAACCGTAAGTTATAGAAAAATGACGGTTGAAGACGTTGACGCGGTTTACGAAATTGAAAAACTGTCTTTTACACTGCCTTGGACGAAGGATGCTTTTTTCAATGAAATGAATATTAATGAGCATGCGTATTATGTTATTGCTGAAACGGAGGAAGGTATTGTTGGATATTGTGGAATGTGGCTTGTGATGGATGAAGCACATGTGACCAATATCGCTATTCACCCGGATCAGCGAGGGAAAAAACTAGGTGGCGGATTAATGGAAGCGGCGATTGAGACTGCGAAAGCGCAAGGGGCTGTATTAATGACATTAGAAGCTCGAGTCAGTAATACAGTAGCTCAAAATCTTTATCGAAAGTTAGGATTTAAAAATGGTGGCATTCGTAAGCGGTATTATACGGATAATTACGAAGATGCCATAGTTATGTGGGTGAAATTCGATGAATAAAGACATTTATATATTGGGAATCGAAACAAGCTGTGATGAAACAGCAGCTTCTGTTGTTAAAAATGGAACGGAAATCATCTCGAATGTTGTAGCATCTCAAATTGAAAGCCATAAACGCTTTGGTGGCGTGGTACCAGAAATCGCTTCAAGACACCATGTAGAGCAAATCACTTTAGTCATTGAAGAAGCTTTGCAATTAGCGCAACTAGAACCGCATCAATTGAATGCAGTCGCAGTAACAGAAGGACCTGGATTAGTCGGTGCTTTACTAGTGGGCGTTAACGCCGCTAAAGCTTTTGCTTTTGCTCATCAACTACCTTTAGTAGGCGTTCATCATATTGCAGGTCATATATACGCCAATCGTTTAGAACAGGAAATGGAATTCCCACTGCTTGCTTTAGTGATTTCTGGTGGCCATACAGAGCTTATTTATATGAAAGAACATGGTGATTTCACTGTTATTGGAGAAACGCGTGATGATGCAGCAGGAGAAGCTTATGATAAAGTGGCACGGACATTAGACCTGCCTTATCCTGGTGGCCCTCATATTGATCGCTTGGCACATGTTGGAGAAGAAGCGATCATGTTCCCAAGAGTTTGGCTGGAAGAAGGGTCGTACGATTTTAGTTTTAGTGGATTAAAATCGTCCGTCTTAAATTATATGCATAATGCAGCTCAACGCGGTGAAAAAGTGGTGCCTGAGCACGTAGCAGCAGGTTTTCAAAACAGTGTGGTTGAAGTTGTAACGGGTAAAACGGTTCGTGCAGCTGAAGAATATCAAGTTCGTCAAGTCATTGCCGCAGGTGGAGTTGCTGCGAATAAAGGATTGCGAAGCTCTTTAGAAAAATCATTCAATGAAAAAGGAGTACCATTCTATATTCCTTCGTTACCATTATGTACAGATAATGCAGCCATGATCGCAGCGGCAGGAACTGTCATGTATCAAAAAGGACTGTTCGGCACAATGGCCATGAATGGACGACCAGGTATGCAATTGACATCATGGGTTTAATAAAACAAGTAATTTCATCATTTCAGTAAATCTGAGATGTGTGAAATTGCTTGTTTTTATTTACCATAAAATTCAGTCTTCTGCATTATAAAGAAAATTGTTCTGTCAATAGAGAACATTTGTACTTATGCACAATTTGTGAATAAACTGTTTATAACTAGAGGATAAAAGGGGGGTATCCTACATATTGTGTACTAGAAAGTGGAAAACTATGTGTATAACTTTTAGTTATTCTGTGGATAATGTGGAGAAGTCTGTTGACCGTTGATAAGACACTATCGAGTTTGTGGAGAAATCTGTGGAAATAAATATTTTGCAAATAGCTATTGACCTATATATAGTATCAAAAAAACCGGCTATACCCTAGCCGGTTTCAACTACATATTTTCAATTTCTTCCTGAATTTCAAGCCATTGCGTCATAACTTCTTCATGAGTGGACTTGAGCTCTTCAAGTTCATTTTGAAGTGGTAGTACTCGTTCATGATCTTGGAAGATTTCTGGCTTGCATAGTTGTTTTTCGATGTCAGTAATTTGTAAATCTAGCTTTTCCATCGATTGTTCGATTTCTTCTGATTGTCGAAGCAATTGACGTTCGCGCTTTTTCGCTTCTTTGTCAATCTGAGAAGTAGAGGAAGCAACTGGAGCTTTTACTTCAGTGACCGAACCGGCTTCATCGAGTGCTTTTAGTTCAGCAATCTCTAATTTTTTCTCTACATAATAATCGTAGTCACCCAAGTATTCAGTCGTGCCATCTTGCGTAAGTTCAATTACTTTTGTTGCAATGCGGTTCATAAAGTAACGGTCATGGGAAACAAAAAGTAATGTACCAGGGTAATCTAATAATGCATTTTCCAAAACTTCTTTACTGTCGAGGTCCAAATGGTTGGTTGGCTCATCTAACAACAAGACATTGGCTTTTTGCATCATAAGTTTTGCTAGTGCCACACGTGCTTTTTCGCCACCTGATAATGTAGAAACAGGTTTTAGCACATCGTCACCGGTAAACAAGAATCGACCTAATATGCCACGTATGTCTTTTTCGTTAATGAGCGGGTAGTCGTCCCATAATTCGTTCAGTACCAGCTTATTGCCTTTTAAATTGGCTTGTTCTTGGTCGTAATAGCCAAACTGAATACCTGTACCATAATGAATATCGCCTTCTAATGGCTTTAACTCTTTCATAATGGTTTTTAGCAGTGTAGATTTTCCGACACCGTTTGGTCCGACTAAAGCTAAACTTTCTTGGCGGTATAGTTTTGCTGAAATGTCTTTGGATACGGGTTCTGTGCTATAGCCAATAGCTAACGATTGTATATTCAATACATCGTTACCGCTTTGTTTGCCAATTGTAAAACCAAAGCTCGCTGATTTTTCATTGCCATCGGGGGCTTCCATCCAATCGGTTTTCTGCAAAACTTTCCGGCGGCTTTGCGCCATTTTCGTTGTGGAAGCTCGGGCTAAGTTGCGCTGGACGTAATCTTCGAGCTTAGCCTTTTCCCCTTGTTGTTTTTCAAACTGCTTTTGGTCAAGTTCGTATTGCTTCGATTTTTCGTCCAAGTATCGACTGTAGTTACCGGTATACTTTTTAACGCGATGACGAGATACTTCATATACGAGCGTAACTACTTGATCTAGGAAATAACGGTCATGGGAAACAATAAGTAAAGCGCCAGGGTAATTTTTCAAATAGTTTTCCAACCAACTTAAGGTTTCAATGTCTAAGTGGTTGGTCGGCTCATCGAGGATTAAAAGCTCGGGTTTGCTTAGCAAATGTTTCGCCAACATAAGACGCGTTTTTTGCCCACCTGATAAAGATGTCACTTTTTTATCGTAATCTTCCGGATAAAATTTCATGCCGTGAAGAATGGCGCGTGTATCCGATTCGTATTGATAGCCGCCTGCATCTTTAAAGTCATGCTGCAAAACGTCGTATTGTTTCATCACTTTATCATTTTCTTCCGGGTTGTTATAGACATCAGGATTTGCCATTTGTGCTTCTAAATGGCGAAGTTTCGATTCTTGTTCACGAAAATGATGGAAAATCGTCATCATTTCATCCCAAATAGTCGCGTCTGATTCTAAATTGGTTTGTTGTTCCAAATAGCCGATGGTTAAATCTTTAGGCATGCTAATATCGCCGCTATCGTAAGACATATCTCCAGCAATAATTTTCAATAAAGTCGATTTTCCTGCGCCGTTGCGGCCTACTAATGCCACGCGATCGCGGTGTTGTACTTCTAATTTAACGCCTGAGAGAATCTCTTCTGCGCCAAATGATTTATGGACTTGGTTTACTTGTAAAACAATCATGTAGGTCACCTCTATTCTCTTTAAGTGTAGCTGATAGGGCGTGTGTTCGCAATTGCACAAGTCTTTACATATCAATGCTCCTACTGTAAGATGAAAGCGATTTGACAACACCTCAGGAGGATGCGAAAGCGTATGTTACAAGAGACATCTAAAATTCCGCAAGCCACGACAAAAAGGCTGCCACTATATTATCGCTTTCTTCAAAACTTTGCGAACGCCGGACAAAAAAGAATTTCTTCGCAGGAATTGAGTGAAGCGATGAAAATTGATTCTGCTACCATCCGCCGTGATTTTTCTCAATTGGGTGCACATGGTAAAAAAGGCTATGGCTATGACGTTCAAGAATTACTGCTGTTTTTTCGCAAAACATTAGATCAAGATGAAGCGACCAATGTCGCATTAATTGGTGTTGGTGGGCTTGGCAGTGCATTCTTAAAGTATAATTTTCACCGCAATCACAATACAAAAATCATTGTTGCTTTTGATTCCAATAGTCCAAAAGAGGGCGAAAAGATCAACGACATTGACACGTATCATCCCGATAAAATCGAAGAAAAGATTAAAGAATACGGGATAGAGTTGGTTATTTTAACCGTGCCTTCCCGATCAGCTCAAGAAGTAACAGACCGTTTAGCAAAAACGGATATTAAAGGGATTTTGAATTTCACACCGGTTCGAATTTCGGTGCCTGAACATATCCGTGTCCAGACCATTGATCTGTCAGTAGAGCTGCAAACATTAATCTACCAAATCAAGCAGCAATGACTTAAAACCTTCACATTTCTACAGCCTTTCGAAATAGCCAAACCCGCTCGAATGATGTAAAATAGAGCCATAATACAGGAGGTGCAACGTATGCCAGGTCCAATGAGTATCATTATTATCGGTGTTGTTGCTTTACTTGTTTTCGGTCCGAAAAAATTACCGGAACTCGGAAAAGCATTTGGTTCTTCTTTGCGTGAGTTTAAAAACGCAACAAAAGGACTTGTAGACGATGACGACGATAAAGTAGATTTGAAAAAGAAAGACTAGCAAAAGGATATACGATAGGATGTTTGTCTGATGACAGAAAAAGATATGACATTAATTGAACATATAGGTGAACTTAGAAAACGACTGACCATTCTAGTCGTTTTCTTTGTATTAGCGATTATTATTAGCTTTTTCATTGCACAGCCGCTGATTCAGTATTTGCAATATACCGAAGAAGCAAAAAATCTTACCTTGAATGCGTTCAAAATTACGGATCCACTGAAGATTTTTATGCAGGTAACCATGATTTTAGCGTTAATCATCACTTCACCGCTAATCATGTACCAATTCTGGGCGTTTATAAGCCCTGGACTTCTCGATAAAGAGCGGAGAGCGACATTAAGTTATATTCCGTTTTCAGTACTACTGTTTTTAGGTGGAATTGCTTTCGCCTATTTAATCTTGTTTCCATACGTCATCGGATTTATGTTGAATATATCCGATAACATGAATATACAAGAAACCATCGGCATTAATGAGTATTTTCAATTCTTGTTCCAGATTACGTTGCCGTTCGGTGTGATTTTCCAGCTACCGGTACTGATGTTGTTTTTAACAAGACTCGGGATTATTACACCGATGTTGATGACTAAGTATCGTAAGTTTGCCTATCTTGGATTGGTGATCATTGCGGCGTTTATTACTCCGCCTGACATCGTTTCACATATGATTGTTACGTTACCGCTTATTATATTGTATGAATTTAGTGTTGTGATTGCTAAAATCGGCTACCGTAAATTTTTAAAAGCAGAGCAGCAACAAGCGATCGAAGAACAACAAGAAAGCCTTCCACCGAATTGATCGGGGAAGGCTTTTTTTACTGTAAATTTTCCAGTTGTTTTTGAAATTCCATGATTTTGTCCATGTTCAATTGAATAACCATTACATAGCTGTTTAACAGAATATGCGCAATGATTGGCGTGACGATGCTTTTTGTTTTCTGGTATAGAAAAGCCAAAATCAACCCGGTTGTGAAATACAGCAATAGGTGCGTAAAGTCGAAATGGATTAACGCGAACGTCAATGCACTCACCGCAGTTGCGAAAAAGAAGTTGGTTGTCTGGTTTAGTGACCCAAACAACACGCGGCGGAAAACAAGCTCTTCAAGAACTGGACCAAACAAGACAATTGAAACGATCGCGAGTGGCACCACTTCGGCAATGTTAACTAATGAAGCGGTATTCTCAGAGCCGGGATCAATGCCAAGGAAATTCATTTCAATTAAAGCGGCAATGGATTGGCCGATGAGTAACAGCAAGAAGCCGAGAAAGCCCCAGATAATCGACATGAGAAGAGACGATTTTTTGCCTTTCCAAATATCGAAAAAGCGTTTGTCTCGGGATATGAGGATGAGCGTTAAGATAAAGCCAATTCCCATCGTTAAAAAGATTAGCCAGCCGGATGTTGCAAACCCAGCAGCTTCGCGGTCCATGCCTTGGTCTTGGAAGTAGCCTAAGGTAGGGCTAATAAACAAGATCGGCGATAGCTGTGCCGCGATGAAAATTAATAATACATAAAGCGGTGTTTTTTTACCTTTATACTTTGGGCGATTATTGGTACTTTTTTGTACAGTTGGTTTTTTTCTAGTATCGTTCTCAAAAAATGTGTCTATGAATTTCTTTCGTTTAGAGGGCATAATGCAATTCCTTTCACTTTTAAACTCCTTCTATTGTAGAGCTTTCAGAAGATAACCGCAAAGAAATCAAAATCATAATAGTTCCTACTTGCAAAAGACTGAAGATTTTATTAAACTTGATAATGGGTTAGCACTCAAAGGTTGAGAGTGCTAATCGAGAACATTTAGATAATTTGAGGAGGGTGTTTCATTTGTTAAGACCACTAGGAGATCGTGTAATTATTGAGCTCATCGAAGCGGAAGAAAAAACATCAAGCGGTATCGTTTTACCGGGATCGGCACAAGAAAAACCGCAGGAGGGCCATGTGATCGCTGTAGGAAATGGACTTATTCGTGAAAACGGACAGCGCACAGAATTAGACGTGCAAGCTGGCGATCGCGTTATCTTCTCGAAATACGCAGGCTCTGAATTGAAATATGAAGGCAAAGAATATTTGATTTTACGTGAAAACGATATATTAGCAGTTTTAGGCTAAAATAAACCAACGACACAGGAGGAAGCTAAACATGGCAAAAGAGATTAAGTTCAGCGAAGACGCACGCAGTTTAATGCTGAGAGGCGTAGATAAATTAGCAGACACAGTAAAAGTAACGCTTGGACCAAAAGGGCGTAACGTAGTGCTTGAGAAAAAATTCGGTTCGCCGTTAATCACCAACGATGGTGTGACAATCGCAAAAGAAATCGAACTTGAAAATGCTTTTGAAAACATGGGTGCGAAACTTGTTGCGGAAGTTGCTTCTAAAACAAACGACATCGCTGGTGATGGTACAACTACAGCAACGGTTCTTGCTCAAGCAATGATCCGTGAAGGGTTGAAAAACGTTACAGCTGGTGCAAACCCAGTCGGCATCCGTCACGGAATTGAATTAGCTGTTGAAAGCGCACTTAGCGAATTAAAAGCGATTTCAAAACCAATCGAAGGCAAAGAGTCAATTGCACAAGTTGCAGCGATTTCGTCTGGGGACGAAGAAGTCGGCAAATTGATTGCAGAAGCAATGGAGCGCGTGGGTAACGACGGCGTGATCACATTAGAAGAATCACGTGGCTTTACAACGGAACTTGACGTTGTAGAAGGTATGCAATTTGATCGTGGCTACCAATCACCATACATGGTAACCGATTCAGATAAAATGGAAGCTGTTTTAGAAAACCCATTTATTTTAGTGACGGACAAGAAAATTGGCAACATCCAAGAAATCTTACCAGTCCTTGAACAAGTGGTTCAACAAAGCAAACCGTTACTGATCGTTGCTGAAGACGTTGAAGGCGAAGCGTTAGCAACATTAGTAGTGAATAAATTGCGTGGCACGTTTAACGCAGTAGCTGTAAAGGCACCAGGCTTCGGTGATCGTCGCAAAGCAATGCTTGAGGATATTGCAGCATTAACTGGCGCAGAAGTGATCACAGAGGATCTAGGGCTTGAATTGAAAACAACAAACATTGCTCAACTAGGTCGTGCATCAAAAGTTGTTGTGACAAAAGAAAACACAACAATCGTAGAAGGCGCTGGCAACCAAGAGCATATCGTTGCGCGCGTTGGTCAAATCCGCAACCAATTAGAAGAGTCAACTTCTGAATTCGACAAAGAGAAACTACAAGAACGTCTAGCGAAATTAGCTGGCGGCGTAGCTGTCATCAAAGTCGGAGCGGCTACAGAAACGGAATTGAAAGAACGCAAACTTCGCATTGAAGATGCTTTGAACTCAACTCGTGCAGCTGTAGAAGAAGGAATTGTTGCCGGCGGTGGTACAGCATTAGTCAACGTCTACAACAAAGTAGCAGAACTTCTTACAGCACAAGAAGGCGACGTAGCAACAGGGATCAACATCGTACTTCGTGCGCTTGAAGAGCCAGTTCGTCAAATCGCAACAAACGCAGGACTTGAAGGATCTATCATCGTTCACCGTCTGAAAACAGAAGAAGTCGGAATCGGCTATAACGCTGCAAACGGCGAATGGGTGAACATGGTTGAAGAAGGAATCGTTGATCCAACTAAAGTTACCCGTTCAGCATTACAAAATGCAGCATCTGTTGCGGCAATGTTCTTAACAACTGAAGCGGTTGTTGCAGACTTGCCAGAACCAGCAGGACAAGGCGGCGGCATGCCTGATATGGGTGGCATGGGCGGCATGATGTAATAAGCACCTAACCCTGGAACTTATAAGGGTTAATGTGTTAAAAACATCTTATTGCTTACAATCACGACATCAAACTACACAAAAGAGCCTCACACCAATTCAACGAATTAGTGTGAGGCTCTTATTTTTTTATTGTGAAAAGTGCACTTACCGCTTAACAGACTGCCGCTTTTCCAGATAAGGCAACTCCAAATTGTCACGCAACGTCTTTCCTTCATATTCGTTCCGGAAAATTCCGCGTGCTTGCAGAATTGGTACCACTTGGTCGACAAACGCTTCGAGTTCACTTGGCAAATTGGCAATGATCATAAAGCCATCTGCTGCGTGTTGTTCGTACCACAATTCGATCAAATTAGCGACGTATTCAGGTGTGCCTATAAAAGGTGTGCGCGGTGTCGCTTCACGTAAAGCCACTTGGCGCAAGCTTAAGTTTTCCTCGCGTGCTTCTTTTTTAATACGGTCGGTATCGCTTTGGAAACTGTTTTTGCCGATGGTTCCGAGTTCTGGAAACGGTTCGTCGAGTGGGTATTGAGAAAAATCATGGTGTTCAAATAGACGTCCTAAAAAAGCGAGAGCTTGTTCGGTCGTTACTAAACTGGCCAGCTCTTGGTATTTTCGTTCGGCATCTTCTTCCGTATCACCGATAATCGGGCTGATGCCTTGTAAGACCAATATGTCTTCAGAGTGACGACCGCTCAAACGGGCTTGTTCTTTAACATTTTTACAATACTGCGTGGCTTCATCTATATTCGGCATAATGGCAAAGACGGCATCTGCTTGTTGTGCAGAAAAAGCAATGCCGTCTTTAGAAGAACCGGCTTGGAAAATTACGGGCTGTCCTTGTGGTGAGCGACCAATATTCAACGGCCCTTGCACAGAAAAGAATTCGCCTTGATGGTTTAATGGATGCAACTTGGTTGGATCAAAAAACTGCCCAGACGCTTTATCACGAACAAAGGCATCATCTTCCCACGAATTCCATAAGCCTTTCATGACGTGAACAAATTCTGCAGCCATTCGGTAGCGTTCCGCGTGACTGGGGTGATCGTCGAGTTGTTTGCTAAAATTCAATGCGGTTTTTTCCAGTCCTGAAGTAACCGCGTTCCATCCAGCGCGTCCGCCACTCAACATATCTAATGAAGCAAACTGGCGTGCTGCTGAAAACGGTTCACTATAGGTTGTAGATAACGTACTAACGAGTCCGATGTTTGACGTAATCGCTGCCAAGGCAGAAAGGATCGTTAACGGTTCAAAGCGATTTAAGTAATGCGGATTTGATTTTTCATTGATGTATAAAGCATCTGCAATAAATACAAAATCAAATTTGCCGCGTTCTGAAGTTTGCGCTTGTTGTTTGTAAAATTCAAAACTGACACTGGCATCCGCTGGCATTGCCGGGTGGCGCCAATCTGAAATCTTTTCGCCGACTCCATGAATCATGGTTCCAAGTTTTAGTTGTTTTCTCACACTGCATTGTCCTTTCGATAATCCTTTATCTTAAATTATCGTATGTGCCAGGTTAAGTGTCAAGACAGGTGTCGTGATAGAATTTGGAAACTGTTGAAACTAGCTTGAATACTAAAGTTCATACAAACAACAAAATAGGAAAAAGTATTGCGGTATAGTATGGTATCTCTATAGGTAGTTAAGGAGTGAAATTTTTGAAAGAACAATCGTATGAAAAACATGTACGTTACCCAAGGTTACAGCTTTTTTTCTGGGTCCCGTTAAGCTTTGTATTGCTCATAACAACAGCAAGCTATGGTATTTATCAATTTATGAAAAATGGATTTTCAATGCAATTATTATTGATATTTGCAATTATTATCCTCGCAATCATTCCAGGAATGCTCGCAAGAATTTATGCGCTCACTTTACAAGATCGTTTAATTTGTACGGAAGAACAATTGCGCTACTTTATGCTGACAGGAAATCGCTTGGATTCACGTTTAACAAAATCACAACTAATCGCCTTGCGTTTTGCACCTGATGCGGAAGTAGTTGGATTAGCTGAACGTGCAGTAATTGAAGAGTTATCAGCAGACGACATTAAAAAGTCGATTAATATGTGGCGTGCCGATCACCAACGCGTTTAAATCCAAAAAAGCTCACTTCATCTAGAAAAGATGAAGTGAGCTTTTTATATGTCTTTAATTTTTCTTCGTAGCTGGTTTTGGGCTTTTAACAGCAAATGATAACAAGAACCCAAAGGCTGCAACAATGCCGGCTACAACAAAGGCCATGTTCACTCCGTGAATCGCACCAGCAACTGAATTGTCACTAGCAGCGGTAACGGTAACTGTTACAAGAACGGCGGTTCCAATAGCTCCTGAAATTTGGCGGAACGTATTGTTCATGGCCGTACCATGAGGAATTAAATGATTCGGCAATTGATTCAACCCAAGCGTAGTGGATGGCATCATCACCATAGCAATTCCCACCATTCGAATAGCGTTCAACACGGATAGATAAAGAAACGTTGTATCTTCGGATAAGTTTGCAAAGAAAAAAGTCGTGATGGTTAAAATGGCAAACCCAATGCGCAATAGCCATTTGGCACCGTATTTATCGAAAAGAGCACCCGTTACAGGATTCATAATTCCCATAAGGATCGCACCTGGTAACAACATCAACCCCGAATGCAACGCGTCAAACCCAAGTAAGTTTTGCATAAACAGTGGCAAAATAACGGTTGTCGCAATCATCGAAGCAAAGACGATCATGCCAAGTGAGGTTGCGATGGAGAAGATGCGGTATTTAAAGACACGGAATTCGAGAATGGGTTGTTTTAGTTTTAATTGTCTCGTGATAAACCAGTAAAGCGCAATAGCACCAACGACAAGCGAAATGATTACGTTCGGGCTGAGCCAGCCCACGTTCCCAGCGATACTAAAGCCGTAGAGAATTCCACCAAACCCGAAAGTCGAAAGGACAATTGATAAATAATCCATTTTGGGGTTCGTTTGCTCAGTAACGTTTTTTAGAACGAAATAAGCAGAAATGATAATGATGATCGCGATCGGTAAGACAACATAAAAAACACTTCGCCACGGATAGTGATCAACTAAGTAACCTGACAAACTAGGTCCTATTGCAGGTGCAAAGGCAATAATCAAGCCAAACATACCCATTGCTTTTCCTCGTTGTGAAACGGGGAAAATTAAAAAAAGAACGGTCTGCAAGAGCGGCATCATAATTCCAGCGCCGGCCCCTTGTAACACGCGTCCGCCTAATAAAAAGGTGAAGTTAGGAGAGACAGCAGCGAGTAAGGTTCCTGCTGCAAACAAACTCATAGCGGTTAAAAACAAACTACGCGTCGTAAACTTACCGATTAAAAAGGCGGTAATGGGAATCATAATCCCGTTAACTAGCATAAAAATAGACTGCAGCCATTGGACTGTACTTTCGCTAATTTGAAGATCGTTCATAATCGGCGGAAGGGCTGTAGCCAAAAGAGTTTGATTTAAAATAGTGATAAAAGCACCTGATAGCAAAACAGCTAAAAGAGGAATATGCTTTTTCAAATCAAACGGCTGTGTATTATCAAGAGTTTGTGAACTGACCATTAATTGAATAGCACTCCTTTAGTTTTATCGTGAATTTTAGCTTGCAATGGTCACGAAAATGATTATTAGTATCTCTATATCATAGATGTTATTAATCTATACCTCAATTCACTTGCTCGTAGTCCTATATTTAGGATTTCATCATAAAGGATTGTGAGAGCTATTACGATAGCATATCTCAAAGCCACCAATTGTCGTCGGAATTTTGAATGATGATGCGTGCTCAAAGAGGATGTGATAAGTCGTCCTCACTCAATATAACCATATATTTCAGGATTTTCCCGAGATCGATATTCCATAAAATGGACGGTTTCTGACACGAATTCTTCAATTATTCTTCCAAGAGTCAAAAGGGTTGTCAAATTGTGTGTAACTCATATACAATTACATACTTATTGCCAAAAAGCTTTTGAGTGACGTGCTCTTCTTATGCGAAAGAAAAGGCAACGACAATTGAACATACTGTTTAGAAATAGATGTGCAGAGCACGCTGTCACACGGAGCAGCTAGTGAGGTTGATATTATCATTGTGGAGAAGTTTTCTGCTTTTTAAAGTATGTGTGGATGCACAGACTATTAATAGGAGGTTTTATTGTTTGAAGAAGTATGGATCGAAGACAGATTGGCCCGTGCTGTTAATCAGTGGTGGGTTACTGGTCGCTTTTGTTATTGCAGCATTTATCAATATAGAGTTTGTGTCGAATAGTGTAAATCAATCATTTGATTTTGCCGTTAACTATTTCGGTGCATTTTGGCAAGTCTTGTTATTGGGAACATTCTTTATTGCACTTTTTTTAGGATTTTCGAAATACGGCAAGGTCCGGCTTGGTGCTATGGACAAGCCAGAAGTTCCTTATTTTAAATGGATTGCGATGATCATGACAACCTTATTAGCAGGCGGAGGCGTATTTTGGGCAGCCGCAGAACCGATGTATCATTTTCTCGATGTCTCGCCTAATTTTGCAGGTTCAGGTGTAGAGTCGGGTACTAAGAGCGCCATTGTTCCTGCCTTTGCACAATCCTATTTGCATTGGGGATTTCTTGCGTGGTCGATTCTTGGAACGCTTGGAACGATTGTATTAATGTATGCTCATTACCAAAAAGGCATGCCGTTAAAACCACGTACACTATTGTATCCGTTGCTCGGTGAAAAAATTATGAAAAACAGCGTATTAGGTACGATTATTGATGCATCGGCTGTTATCGCGGTCGCAGCCGGAACAATTGGACCGATTGGATTTCTCGGTTTGCAAGCAGCTTATGGTATGGAGGCATTGTTCGGCGTGCCGAATAACTTGTTTACGCAAGTAACCATCATTATCATTGTAGTAGCGATAGCGACCATTTCCGCTATTACAGGTTTGCGTAAAGGAATACAATTTTTAAGTAATTTGAATATCCTTATTACGCTAGTTTTAATGGCAGCTATTTTAGTGTTAGGACCAGGCGGGTTTATCTTTGATACGTTTCTTGCAGCAACTGGAGTTCATCTTCAAGAATTCCTGTCAATGAGTACGTTTAGAGGAGATTCAGTTTGGTTAGGTTCTTGGACCATCTTTTTCTGGGGTTGGTTCCTTGGATATGGACCAATGATGGCAATTTTCATCGCTACGATCACACGTGGACGCACAATTCGCGAATTGATTTTGGCTGTGTCAATTACAGCTCCAATCGTTACCGCATTTTGGTTTACAGTTGTTGGCGGAACGGGGATGTTTTATGAACTTGCTCAGCCAGGGATTGTATCAAACGCATTAAATACTGCGGGAATGCCGGCTGCAATGGTAGCTATTACACAACAATTGCCACTTAGTTCATTGATCGCTCCATTGTTCTTGGTCGTCACAGTCTTATTTGTTGTTACGACTGCAGACTCAATGGCGTATACGATTTCGGTAGCCATTACAGGTGATGGTCACCCACCGAAAAGCATGCGCGTTTTTTGGGCAATCGTCATGGGTGCGGTAGCAATTGTACTCTTAATGATTAGCGAAGGCGGCGTTCAAGCGATTCAATCGTTTATTGTCGTTACCGCAATGCCAGTTTCGGTGTTGTTATTACCGACGTTCTGGGCTGCGCCAAAAGCTGCGAAAATCATGTTTGAAGATCAATTTGGTAGAACTGCCAAATCGAAGAGTAGAGCTACTGGGACGAATCCATTAAAAGATGTATAAGCAGAAAAACTTAGAGAAAAAATTATAATTCAGTCAGCAGCTCATCATGAGGTTGCTGGCTTTTTTTTGATAAAAGCAAAATATGTTCAAAATATGGCACCGCTTTCACTATTTCGACTTCATATGACAATTGTCACTAGTGTCCTACGGATTTGTCATGTAAGTTATTGTTAGGAGATAGCTGATTCCGTTGTAAAAATTGTACTTAGAGGAGAAATTTTTTATGAAGAAGATAGCTTGGATTACGGACACAGCTGCACAACTCGAAGATCACTTTATCCAAAAACATGACGTCTATGTATTGCCACTGGGTGTTGTTTTTTCAGATGGGGAATACAGAGAATCCATTGACCTAACAAAAGAAGAATTTTACGATAAATTAAAAATAGCAAAAGTTTCACCAAAAACATCACAACCGGCGATTGGTGAGATGCTTGAGTTATACGAAAAATTAGAAGCAGAAGGCTATGATTTTGCTGTTGCTGTTCACTTATCAAGTGGTTTATCAGGTACATTTGAAACGGCACAAGCAGCTTCTGAAATGACAGACTTTCAAGTATACACAATCGATTCACAAATTGGCTCTTTTCCAATGGTGAAAATGATTGAAGTCGGTAATCGTTTGTTCGAAGATGGCAAAACAATCGAAGAAGTGGTCGCAACCCTTACTGAAATGACACAGAAGTCAAAACTGTCATTTATCCCTTCAAGTTTAGCGCAATTGCATAAAAGTGGACGCGTTTCAGGAACGCAGGCATTTATTAGTAATTTGCTGAACATTAAATTGGTCATAAGTTTTGTTGACGGAAAGCCTGTAATGACTGAAAAAGTGCGAACAAATAAACGAGCTAAAGATTATGTGATGTCGGTGTTGCGCGCAGATATGGCGAAGGGGACAGTTCCAGAAGTGGCTGTGATTCATTGCAACAACGCACCAGATTCAGAAATTTGGAAAGCCGAGTTATTGCAGGAGTTTCCAAATCTAAAAGTAGAAGTGACCGCACTGAGTGTCTGTGTAGCAGTACACGCAGGTGACGGAACGACTGGTTTGAGTTGGGTTAGTTATTCAAAATAAAGTGAAAAGACCGTCGATCTTATGATCGACGGTCTTTCAATTTCTATAAAACTTATTTGTTTATGAAGGCTTTAATTTCTTCATTGTCCATAGATGAATCGCATTTCACGTTTACTGTATCACCATTTTTATAAATGAAACCAGGAACTGTTGGAATGTTATATTCATTACGTAACGAAGTAATGCCTGTCATATCATCTGACTCTACGCTGTTTACATGGTAAACATGAGTAGCTGTTTCATCTGCAACTTCTTTTAGTTTTTGTACGAAAGTCTTACAAAAAGGGCAAACCTCTTTACCTATGTAAAGAACGGCCTCAGAATCACCTTTCAGTAATTCTTTTGCTTTTGTCGAATCAATTTTTTCAAAACCTGCTATGTTTTCTTGGTAAGTTGTCATATTCAATCAATCTCCTCTCTCTAATAACTTCATTGTACAGGAAGAGGCGAGTGGACCAAAAAGTTATGCTTATGGTATGTGCTCTTGAAACACGCTACTTTCCACAAAGCCGAGAGTCGTGTAAACTATACAAGGTTAAGAAAAGAAAGAGACCAACACAAACATTTGATACTTATGGATTTTCCGTATAGATACAACAAGAATTTTGGATGATGAAAAGTCATCTCTTGATGAAAGGATTGGAATTTGAATATGAAAGAGAATTTTTGGCGTGAATTACCGAAACCATTTTTTGTTTTAGCGCCGATGGAAGATGTGACGAATGTCGTATTTCGCCATGTAGTGGCTGAAGCTGCAAGACCTGATGTGTTTTTTACTGAGTTTACGAATACCGAAAGCTATTGTCATCCGGAAGGAATCTTTAGTGTTCGTGGCCGTTTAACATTTACAGAAGATGAACAGCCAATGGTCGCGCATATATGGGGCAACAAGCCTGAGCATTTCCGAGAAATGAGTATCGGCATGGCTAAGCAAGGTTTTAAAGGTGTCGATATTAACATGGGTTGCCCTGTACCAAACGTAGCTGCTAAAGGAAAAGGCAGCGGGTTGATTCGCTATCCAGATAATGCAGCCGAGATTATTCAAGCAGCTAAAGCAGGTGGCTTACCAGTAAGTGTGAAAACACGACTAGGATACACCGATTTAGATGAATGGAAAGGCTGGCTGACGCATGTATTTGAGCAAGACATTGCGAACTTGTCGATTCATTTGCGTACCAAAAAAGAAATGAGCGCGGTTCCTGCTCATTGGGAACTGATTCCAGAGATTAAAAAACTTCGTGATGAAATCGCACCGGATACACTTTTGACGATCAATGGAGATATTCCAGATCGCCAAGCTGGCTTAGAACTTGCCGAAAAATACGGCATTGATGGTGTTATGATCGGACGTGGAATTTTCCATAACCCGTTTGCTTTTGAAGAAGAGCCAAAAGAACATAGTCCGAAAGAGTTGTTTGATCTACTAAGATTGCATTTGGATCTTCACGATAAATACTCAACCGACATCGAACCCATTGCATTTAAACCGCTTCGCCGCTTCTTCAAAATATATGTGCGCGGTGTCCGTGGCGTTGGCGAATTGAGAAATCAATTGATGTATACCGAAACCACCGACCAAGTCCGGGCATTGTTGGATGAATTTGAAGCGTTGAATAAAGCGGAGAGTTCAGTAGAAACGAATGCGTAAGCTAAGTTTTTTAGCAGCCATCACCAAGTAATAATATTGGCGATGGCTTTTTTGTTTAGATTTATACATCAGTAACACCGAAGTATTTTTACTAATTGACTTCACATAACGATATCGTTATATTAAATGGCGAAGCAGATGATAGGAGTGAACCGTTTGACGCCAAACGTGGAGTTGCAAAACTTAAACTTGATCGATTTATTAAGCGAACGTCAAATAGCAACACGACGAATTACAGAACAAGCTTGGGACGAGGAAAGTGAAATTCGCATCTCAAATTCTGAGTGGGTTATTATGGCTCATATATACAAACAGCAACCTACCATTGCGTCCGTCACTAAAAACTTAGATATCACTCGTCAAGCAATTCATAAATTTATTAAAAACTTAGCTGCTAAAGGTTTAGTGGAAGTAAAAAATGTGGAGAACAATAAAAAAGAAAAATGCATTCGATTAACTGCTTTAGGTGAAGTGTGTCATGAGAAACACGAAATATTGAAACAGCGGCTAGAAGTTCAAATCGCTAATAAAATTGGTGCCGATCAATTGAACATTTTGAAAGATATGTTGAAAGCTGATTGGGGAATTTAATAAACACTAAAAAACGTTTCACTTTCTCAAAACTTGAGAAAGTGAAACGTTTTTTGTTTGTAAGATTAATTAACTGCCTGCGGTTGACCATCTGTAATCAAATCGTTAATCATTTGATTGACCTCTTCAAAACTGGTATCGAGCGCATGCGCAAGTTCTTTAAAAAGAATGATTTGGGTATTATTCAAAAGTTTATAATCATGAGCATAAAAAGACTCTTTTTGAATTTGGGTATCAAATTTCTTGCGTAGCAATCCATTAATTACGCCTGCAATTTGCATACGGTCACCTGACTGGATTTTCTTAGGTTGTGCTTTTGGATTTTGTAGAATTTCAGCTTCTACTTCGGGTTGCTTAAACACTTCAATAATTTCAAGTGCTTCATCTCTTTGAAGAAGTTTTAGCATAACAACCTTATCGTTACCGACAGGTGTACTAATTGTTACTAAGGTATTCTCCAAAGGCTGCAGTTGGTAATACTGCTTTGTGACGTCTGAAACCGTCATATCGTAAATATCGTTAATTTTACAAAGGCCGTGGGTGGAATAAATAATATGATCTCCAATAGCGAACATCTTTTTTCCTCCTCAAATGAAACTCATCTAAGACCACTATAACACACTATCTTAGAATTGTAAACTCGGTTGACAATTATGGAATAGTTTAGAAGCTGGTAGAATATAGGTCTTAAGAAGTTTGAAAACACGTAGAAAGGGAATAGATATAAAGTATTAGTTTTGCATTGTCAAAACGGAGGTAGAACGAGATGAAGAGTATAGAAGAAGCCAAGCAATTGATTATTGCTGAGAAGCTCAAACATTACAATGAACGGTTAGCAGATATTGAGCGAGATTTAAATTTTTTCTATAAAGAATCGATAGATGATGAAGAGTCATTAAAGATTATTCAAGAATTGAAGAATAACGTAGAACGTTTAAAAATAAGAAAAAATAGAGAAACAAAAGAGACAGTCATGTGAGGCTGTCTTTTTTGCTGCCTTTAAGAAACTGAAGGACGAGAGAAGTTATGCTATTATTAGGACAGGATTTAATGTAGATCATAAAGATAATTGAGAGCAACAGGAGGAATTTAGATGGACAATAATGATTTATTGATCCGATTGCGCTATGCATTGGATATAAAAAATAAAGACATGGTCGATATTTTCAAATTAGGTGGCATCGATCTGAGTAAGGAAGAAGTACTGAAGGTGCTGACGAAGACTCCTGAAAGCGATGAAGATGAAGACGACAGCATTTGGATTGATCATGAAGATAATGATGATTACATCAAAGCGGAAGATTCTCTGTTTGAATCGTTTTTAAATGGCTTTATAATTTTTAAAAGAGGTCGTCAAGAGCCAAAACCTGGACAACCTGAAGTTCCGTCATTGACCAATGAACGCTCGAATAACTTACTATTGAAGAAAGTGAAAATCGCTTTACAGCTAAATAGTGAAGACATGTTAGAGGTTTGGGATTTAGCAGGAGTTACCGTTACAAAAGGCGAGCTAGGTGCCTTACTTCGAAAAGTCGGACATAAAAATTACCAAGAATGTGGCGATCGTTATGCTCGCAACTTCCTTAAAGGATTAGCAATCAAATATAGAAAATAACAATATATCCCCATTAGCCTACAGTATCGGTTAATGGGGATTTTTTATATTGGAAAATAAGACTTTTTTATGGACAAAAAGAACTATCACTTTTGTGTAAATATGATTATGATAGAGAGAAGTAATCACAGATGGATACAAAGGGGATAGCGAGATGAATTGGTTGCCGAGGAGAAAGAATAAGGTGACAGCTTTTTGGGAGTGGTTTGTTGCTAACGAAGAATCGTACCTTCAACTAGACAGTACGGGCGGAATCAAACTGCTTAACCAGTTGGAAAAGAAGTTGCAGAAAGTAAATCAGCATTTAGTTTTTGAAATGGGTGAGCCTCGTAAGGGCAGTAAGCCTGAGTTTGTTATTAGTGCAGATGGCATGGTCGAAGCATTTGATGATGTGATTGAATTAGTTAAGCAAGCTCCTCAACTTAGTTTTTTTGACGTTGTCGCTTTTCGTCAACAACAAGCTGAAGAAATTTCAATTTCATATGGTGATATCGAATTGGGATGGAATGACCTTTTTTGTACATGCGAAAAAGATGAAAACAATGGTGAACTGGACTTGATTCTTTATATTAAAGACTTTAACGAAGAAAATGAAGACGAATTTGTCTCGGCTGCTTTTATTTTATTGGATTCAATTATTGGCGAGTACAATGTGGGAATGCATATTGGAGAAATCGAGTTTACAAACTACGAAGGTCAGCCCAACGTCCGGCCTGTAAAAGAACTGCAAAGTTTGTTTATTACCGATCAAGTAACGGAATGCGGAATATGAAATGAAAAGTCGGTTCAGATAAAATTCTGAACCGACTTTTCATATTTGTTCCACATAGAGTTGTATTAAAATAGATATTTTAAATTTAACAGAAAGTTCATTTTTTTTAGATAAATTCTCTTGACCTGGTCAAAAGATACCTGTACTATACTAAGAATACTAAAACTGAATAGTGAATCTTTATCGAGAGAAGTTGAGGGACTGGCCCTATGAAACTTCAGCAACCAGCCGAAAGGTAAGGTGCTAAATCCAGCAGGCAAGAAATTGTCTGACAGATGAAAAGGAACGAGTTTGATATCGTAAAGCCTTCTTTTTCATGAAGGCTTTTTTTGTTTATATAAAGGGGGGTTAATAGATGGGTTTACTAGATGAGTTGAAGACAAGGATTTTAACAGCAGACGGTGCTATGGGAACATTACTATATTCGTACGGCATTGAGTATTGCAACGAGGAGTTGAATTTACAACGCCCTGAAATTGTAGAGAAAATCCATCTCGATTATATTAACGCCGGGGCAGATATTATCCAAACCAACACGTACGGGGCGAACGCACTAAAACTAGCTCGTTATGGATTAGAATCTCAAGTTGCAGAAATCAATAAAGCCGCGATCGATATCGCAAACCGAGCAGCGACACCGGGTGGACAATTTGTTTTTGGCACGATTGGCGGCATTCGAGGAATTCGAAAAAGTGATGCCAGTTTGCAAGAAATCATTGCCATGGTTGACCAGCAAGCAAACCAATTATTAGAAGGCGATCCACATGGATTATTGCTAGAAACCTATTACGATTTTGAAGAACTTGCAGCTACGGTGAAACACTTGAAAACCATCACAGACACCCCGTTAATTGCTCAAGTGTCGATGCATGATCCGGGGATTTTGCAAAATGGTATGACATTAAACGATGCGCTTCACCAACTAGAAACGCTCGGAGCCGATATCGTCGGAGTCAATTGCCGGTTAGGTCCTCACCATACGATTCAAGCATTTGAAGAAGTGACTTTGCCTGAGAAAGCTTTCTTGTCAGCTTATCCAAATGCCAGCTTGCTAGATGTGGAAGACGGGCGAATTGTATATGAATCAGAAGCAGATTATTTCGGACGTGCCGCTTTATTGTTACGAGAAGAAGGCGTTCGATTAATTGGTGGCTGTTGTGGAACAACGCCGAAACACATCGAAGCAGTAAAAAAACATTTAGGTCAGCTAAAGCCGATTGTTCATAAAATAGTAACTGAGAGAAAGCCGATTGTCATTCGAGAAGCAGAAGCTTTAGCAGTAACCCCGCTTCATGAAAAAGCGAAAACCGAACGAACGATTATTGTGGAACTCGATACACCACGTCATTTAGATGTTGAGAAGTTTCTCGAAGGTTCAGTTGCATTAAAAGCAGCGGGTGTCGATGCTTTAACAATGGCTGACAATTCACTTGCTTCACCGCGTATTAGCAATATGGCGATGGGTTCGATTTTAAAACATACAGAAGATATTCGTGCACTTGCGCACATTACATGCCGCGACCGTAATTTAATTGGATTACAATCGCATTTAATGGGGCTTGATGCACTTGGCATACACGATATACTCGCTGTGACAGGTGACCCGACTAAAGTGGGGGATTTTCCAGGAGCGACAAGCGTTTATGATGTGTCAAGTATGGAACTGATTCAATTAATCAAAAAGTTAAATGAAGGCATTTCATTTTCTGGGAAGTCGTTACGGAAAAAAGCCAACTTTTCTGTTGCTGCAGCGTTCAACCCGAATGTCCGTGTGCTTGACCGAGCTGTTGCAAGACTCGAAAAGAAAATCGACAGTGGCGCAGATTATTTTATTTCGCAGCCGGTTTATACAAAAGAGAAAATAATCGAAATTTACGAAGCGACAAAACATATAGAAACACCCATTTTTATTGGCGTAATGCCGTTAACCAGTATTCGCAGTGCAGAATTCCTGCACAATGAAGTACCAGGTATAAAACTGTCAGATGATGCATTGGAGCGGATGCGTGCATGTGGTGATGACAAAGACCTGGCAACTGCAGAAGGCATTCAAATTGCGAAAGAATTAATTGATACAGCAGCCAAATTATTCCATGGAATTTACTTGATCACACCTTTTGTTCGCTACGATATGACCGTAGAATTGATTCATTATATTCGTCAACTAGATCAACAGAAAGAGAGCGATCACAGCCATGTCCAAGCATCTTATTGAACAACAACTCGAAAAAAGAATATTGATTATTGATGGAGCCATGGGGACAATGATTCAAAATGAAGATTTATCTCCGGAAGATTTTGGCGGAGAAGAGTTTGATGGCTGCAATGAGTACTTGAATATCGTACGACCAGATGTTATCCAAAATGTGCACATCGCTTATCTTGAAGCTGGAGCGGATATTCTTTGCACCAATACGTTTGGGGGTACACCAATTGTATTGGATGAATACGGAATCGGTGACCAAGCAGCTGACATTAATAGACGTGCAGTTGAAATTGCGAAACGAGCGACTGCAGAATTTTCAACACCTGAATGGCCTCGATTTGTAGCGGGTGCGATTGGGCCAACGACGAAAACCCTATCTGTTACAGGTGGAGCTACGTTTGATGAGATGCTGGAAAATTTTTATGTGCAGGCGAAAGCATTAGTTGAAGGCGGCGCCGATTTAATTTTATTAGAGACGAGTCAAGATATGTTAAATGTTAAAGCCGCAACGATTGGAATTAACCAAGCGTTTAAAGAAACAGGGATTGAATTGCCGATTATGGTGTCAGGAACAATCGAGCCGATGGGGACAACGCTTGCCGGACAAAGCATTGAAGCTTTTTACATTTCCATTGAACATGTCAAGCCTTTATCGGTGGGATTAAATTGTGCGACGGGTCCAGAATTTATGACTGACCACCTTCGATCGCTGTCAGAGCTATCGGACGGCTATGTGAGTTGTTACCCCAATGCCGGCTTACCCGACGAAGATGGACATTATCACGAAACGCCAGAATCGCTTGCGAAAAAATTGCGCGGTTTTGCGGATAAAGGTTGGTTGAACGTTGTCGGCGGTTGTTGTGGGACAACACCTGCACATATTCGAGCGGTTCGCCTGGCGATGGAGGGATTGCCACCGAGAAAGCCGGATCCTGTCGAACATGGTCACGTGGTTTCCGGGATTGAGCCTTTGCAATACGATGAAACGATGCGTCCTTTGTTTATCGGAGAACGGACAAATGTAATCGGTTCTCGTAAGTTTAAACGATTAATCATAGATGGGAAATTTGAAGAAGCCGCTGAAATTGCTCGTGCTCAAGTGAAAAACGGGGCACATGTTATTGATATTTGTTTGGCGAACCCTGACCGTGACGAAGTTGAAGACATGACTCATTTCATGAAAGAAGTCGTCAAAAAAGTAAAAGTGCCACTGGTTATTGATTCTACGGACGAAGAAGTGATTGAAGTGGCATTGAAGTTTTCACAAGGAAAAGCGATTATCAACTCGATCAATTTAGAAGATGGGGAGGAACGATTTGATGCGGTAATGCCGCTTGTGAAAAAATACGGAGCGGCCGTTGTGGTTGGGACGATTGATGAAGTAGGGATGGCTGTAACACGGGAACGGAAACTCGAGATTGCAGAACGCTCTTATGATTTGCTAGTTAATAAATGGGGGCTCGCACCAGAAGACATCATTTTCGATCCACTCGTGTTCCCAGTCGGAACGGGCGATCAACAATATATCGGTTCTGCAGTTGAGACGATTGAAGGCATTCGTCTCATTAAAGAAAAGCTGCCGCGTGCGTTAACCATTTTAGGGGTCAGTAATGTTTCATTCGGCTTACCTCCGGTCGGTCGTGAAGTATTAAATGCCGTGTATTTATATCACTGCACACAAGCAGGTTTGGATTATGCCATCGTCAATACGGAAAAGTTGGAGCGGTACGCGTCGATTCCGAAACAGGAAATCGACATGGCTAATGAATTACTGTTTACGACAACAGATGAGACACTAGCTGATTTTACAGCTTTTTATCGTGATAAGAAAAAAGAAAAAACCGAAGACGACATCCCAAAAACGGTACCGGATCGCTTAGCTTACTATATTATAGAAGGAACAAAAGAAGGCTTGATTCCAGATTTGGAAAAAGCGTTGGATATGTACGATGAACCGCTTGATGTCATCAACGGACCTTTGATGAAGGGAATGGCCGAAGTAGGTCGCTTATTTAATGACAATCAATTGATCGTGGCTGAAGTGCTACAAAGTGCTGGCGTCATGAAAGCAGCAGTTTCATTCCTTGAGCAGTTTATGGAGAAAAAAGAAGACGATTCCGGAAAAGGAAAAATCGTTTTAGCTACTGTAAAAGGTGACGTTCATGACATCGGCAAAAACTTAGTGGAAATCATTTTGAGCAATAATGGCTTTAAAGTTATTGATGTCGGCATTAAAGTGACACCAGCAACCTTGATTGAAGTAATTCGAAAAGAAAAGCCAGACATGATTGGTTTGTCCGGGTTACTCGTTAAGTCAGCGAAGCAAATGGTCATCACCGCACAAGATTTTAAAGAAGCGGGCATCGATGTACCGATTTTAGTAGGCGGGGCGGCCTTATCTAGACGCTTTACAGAAACTAAAATTTCAGCAGAGTACGATGGACCGGTTATTTATGCGAAAGACGCGATGCAAGGCTTAGACTTGGCAAACCGTTTACAAAATGGAGCTGGAAAAGCGGAATTGCTGTTAGAGTTGGACGCACAGCAAGAGAAACGCCAAGCGTCTGAAGCCGTGCGAGCTGCAAAACCCGCTGTAGCAGTTGCTGAAAAACCAGTAAAAACAGTACGCGAAGACGTCACGGTTCACGTGCCGAACGATTTGCGTCGTCACGTATTGAAAGAGTATTCTGTGGCTCATTTGTATCCATACGTCAACATGCGCACATTGATTGGTCATCACCTTGGGTTGAAAGGCTATAACGATAATTCGTTAGCTAAAGGCGATCCGCGTGCTGTTCAGCTTCATGAACTGGCAACTGAGTTTTTGGGTTCAGGGGTTTTGAAGCCGTCCGGGATGTATCAATTTTTCCCGGCTCAAAGTGATGGAGACGATGTGATCGTTTACGATCCAAAAGACGCCAAGACAGAAATCGAGCGTTTTACATTTCCACGACAATCAGCGTCACCATTTCTTTGCTTGTCCGATTACTTGAAATCGGTCGACAGCGGCGAAATGGATTACGTCGCTTTTATGCAAGTTACTGCGGGATTTGGGGTACGCGAACAAGCAACACGTTTGAAAGAACAAGGCAAATTTTTAGAAAGTCATGCGCTGCAAGCAACAGCACTTGAACTCGCAGAAGGCTTTGCTGAACGAATCCACCAAGAAATCCGAGATCAATGGGGCTTCTCAGATGCGACAGACTTCTCCATGCGCGACCG
Source organism: Planococcus sp. PAMC 21323 (assembly GCF_000785555.1). NCBI lineage: Bacteria > Bacillati > Bacillota > Bacilli > Caryophanales > Caryophanaceae > Planococcus > Planococcus sp. PAMC 21323. The sequence goes on from NZ_CP009129.1 coordinate 455,934, forward strand.
CTTTGCTGCCAAATACCAAGGACAACGCTTCTCATTCGGTTACCCCGCGTGTCCGAACTTAGAAGACCAAGCCAAACTATTCAACTTAATCAAACCCGAAGACATCGGCGTGCATTTAACAGAAGAATACATGATGGACCCTGAAGCATCCGTATCCGCGATCGTATTTGCGCACCCAGATGCCAGATATTTTGTAGTTGATTGATGATAGAAAAGCGGAAGCGCCCGTGTAGCTCTGCCGGGCATAAGACAGACCAGCGAAGTGGCGCATTTTGCCACACAGCTGGGTTGGCTTAAGCCCCAAAGAGCTGGGCGCTGGAGTCTGGACAAAGAAAAGCGGAAGCGCCCGCCTGCAGCGAAATCTTAACCCTTAAACAGTTAAAATCCCGAACGTCACTTAATCAAGTGACGTTCGGGATTTTGTTTTTTCATTCATTAGTAACAGGCAGTCAATTTACTTTATCCAATAAGAAACCATAGCCTTGTGCTTCCATATCTGCTTCGGGTACAAACAATAGCGCTGCGCCGTTCATGCAATAGCGCAGGCCGCCTTTGTCTGCAGGGCCGTCGTTAAAGACATGACCAATGTGATTGTCTCCAGCGCGACTTCTAATTTCGGTTCGTTTCATAAAGAACAATCCATCATCATGTTCAGTTACCACTTCCGGATCAATCGGTTTAGTAAAACTCGGCCAGCCGGTCGTGGAATCGTATTTATCGGCAGATGAGAAAAGCGGTTCGCCTGTTGTGATGTCGACATAAATACCAGGTTCGTAAAAGCCATCGTACTCACTTGAAAACGCGCGTTCTGTATCGTCTTCTTGCGTAACAGAGTATTGAATATCAGTTAATGTTGCTTTTAATTCTTCGTCACTTGGTTTCGGATAAAGTGCTGGGTCGATCAGCGACTGTGCGTCTTCGCCTACTTTTTGATCTTCTAAGGTATCAAATTCGATGTGGCAATAGCCGTCTGGATTTTTTTCGAGGTAATCTTGATGGTACTCTTCAGCCAAATAATAGTTATCCAGCATTTCAACTTCTGTAACGATTGGATCGTCATAGCGATCTACTTGGGCAGTCACTACTTTATCGATCACAGCTCGGTCATCTTCATTTTCATAATAAATGCCTGTTCGGTACTGTTCTCCGCGATCATTGCCTTGTTGATTTAACAGGGTTGGATCAATAATCATAAAATAATGATTTAGTACTTCTTCTAAATCAACACGTTCTGGGTCGTAGCGGACATGGACCGTTTCAGCGTGTCCGGTGTTTTCACGAACCACTTCTTCGTAAGTTGGGTTTTCCGTATTGCCGTTAGCGTAGCCAGATGTGACATCGTAAACGCCGTAAACGCGTGCCATATAAGCTTCGACGCCCCAGAAACAGCCGCCAGCTAAATAAATGTCCTGCAGTTTATCTGTATCGAATTCAAGATCTACATTTGGATTGTCTGGAAATTTGGACGTGCTAGTTTCTGTCGATTGCCCAGAATCAGCGCTACTGGACTCTGAGACACTTGCGCTTCCACAACCTGAAAGCAGCAATAGCAATAAAACCACAAAGCCCGTAAGTGAGAGTATTTTCATATCAAAGCTCCTGCCTTTCTTAGTGGAGTGATTTCTTCGCGGTTCTTGTTTTAAGTTTAATCTACTAATCAATAAAAGCGGTACTAAGGCGGTTCGGAAAAAACTGATAATTTAAAGAGGCTGTCACAAAATGGATTTATTCAATAAAGTAAAAATGGGTTGGAGTGGCATCTGCATTTAACCTATCTGGAAAATGAAACCATTTCTATCTCACTGCGTATAAATTACAAAGAAGAAGGGCAGGCGTGGCAAATGGAGATTAAAACGAAGACGAAAGAGAAGAAAAGTCGCTGGTGGATTTTTGATGTGATTGAATTTATATTAGGGTGTCTGGAGCTTATATATTTTTTGCCACGCATGGTCTTTCGTTTTCTCAAAGAATTATAAAGAGATTATTCTCGAAAAAGGAGTTGGACAGTATTTCTCGGATTTGGACAGTATTCGACTCAATTCCGACAGTATTCAAGTGGAATCGGACAGTATTTCATCCATTCCCGACAGTATCGCCAAAAAAATGGAAAAAAGCCGCCTAAACTAGGCGGCTTTTCTTCATTTTATAGCTTAGCAAACTCAGGATCTGCGACTTTTACGAGCTGTTTACCAAGATTTGTACCTTTGAACAAGCCCAGGAACGCATCTGGCGTATTTTCAAAACCTTCGACAATTGTTTCGTCGTATTTCAATTTACCTTCTTGTAGCCATTGCGTTAATGCTGCAACGCCTGTTGGTAAATCTTTTGCATAATCGCCAAGCGTAAAGCCTTTCATCATCGCGCTTGTTTTGATGAATTGACTTTGCATGCGTGGACCGATATCGCCATCTTTAGCGTTATAAGAAGAAATAGCTCCGCATAATGTCACGCGTGCATGTTTGTTTAGCTGACGAATCACGGCGTCGGAAATATCGCCGCCTACATTATCAAAGTAAACATCAACACCGTCAGGAAGAGCGGCAAGCAAATCTTCTTTAAAGCTGTCTTTTTTATAATTAACGGCAGCGTCAAATCCAAGTTCATTGATCAAGTAATCAATTTTTTCATCCGAGCCGGCGATACCAACAACACGAGTCCCTTTGATTTTAGCGATTTGGCCAACAATCGAGCCGACTGCACCAGCTGCGCCTGAAACGACAACTGTTTCGCCTGCTTGCGGGTTCGCGATATCAAGTAATCCGAAATAAGCCGTAAGTCCAGTTAATCCAAGCACACTTAAGTGAGCGGTAATTGATGCAGCTGTTGGGTCAATTTTTTGAAGCTTAGCAGCAGCTGCTACATTGTACTCTGACCAGCTAAGGTTGCTGCTGACGATGTCGCCTTTTTCGAATAAATCCGAGCGTGATTCGACAACTTCAGCTAATATGCCGCCCGTTAATGCTTGGTTTAATTCGAATGGGGGGATATAAGATTTTACATCTCTCATTCGTCCGCGCATATACGGGTCAACCGACAAGTAAAGTGTTTTTAATAAAACTTCATTTTCAGCAGGTGTTGGAACTTCTTTTTCGACAAAACTAAAATCATTATTCGTTGGCATGCCTTCTGGGCGGTTTGCCAATTGAATTTCTTTCTGTAATCGAGCTGTCATGAAAAATTCCTCCTATATATACGAATTCGAGAAAAGCGTACCACTCAGATTTAGGGCGGTCAAAAATAATGTACCGAAAAAACGGGGCGAGCGTGTATTCTTGATTCCTTAAATTCCATATGCTATTTTGAAATACCGATGCATATCGGAAAAGATACGAACCGAGAAAAGAGGAACTTCCATGAAGTCATTATATAAAGAATTATTTAACGAAATCACTTTGCCAAATGGCGTCGTGTTAAACAATCGTTTAGGTGTGGCACCGATGACGACTTATTCAGGAAATGAAGACGGTACCGTTTCCGATGAAGAGTTAAGCTACTACAACCGCCGCGCAGGTCTTGGGAGTTTGTACGTTACGGCATGCATCGCAGTTTCAGAAAATGGTCTTGCGTTCCCGAATCAGTTTATTGGATTTGACGATAGTGCTCTTCCACGTTTAAAACAACTAGCAAAAGAAATGAAATCCAAAGGCAGCAAAGCGATTTTACAAATGCAACATGGTGGTCGACAAAGCAAGCCTGAATTGATTAAAGCAAACGAAATAGTAGCGCCAAGTGCTGTTCCAGGTGAAGCTGGCAAGCCAACACCGCGCGAATTGACTGAAGATGAAATCTTCGCAATCATTGAAGACTTCGGTGAAACGACAAGAAGAGCCATCGAAGCAGGCTTTGACGGTGTTGAAATTCACGGAGCGAATACGTATTTGCTTCAGCAATTTGTATCGAAAGTTACAAACCAGCGTCAGGATCAATGGGGAGGCAGCCTCGTAAATCGTATGAGATTCCCTCTTGCCGTTATGAAAAAAGTTCAAGACACAGTGGCTAAATATGCGGATGAGCAATTTATTGTTGGCTACCGCCTATCACCAGAAGAAAACAACGAGAAAACGACAGGCTATACAATCGAAGAAACAAAAATATTAGTGGAAGAGCTAATCGATCGCGGAATTCATTATATTCACGTGTCGTTGTTCGAATTTAAGAAAACACCAAAAGGCGCTGAACAAGGCGACAGCATTGTTCGCATTCTAGCCGATCAAATCAAAGGGCGTGTCCCATTTGTAGCTGTTGGAAGTGTAAAAACCCCAGAAGACGCATTATCGGCCATGACTGAAGGTGCCGACATTGTGGTAATGGGTCGACAAGCTTTGATCGATCCCGAGTGGACGGAAAAAATTAAACAAGGCAAAGAAGAGGATATCAATCCAGTAATCAAGCAAAACATGGTAGGAACATTGGATATCCCGCAAAACATGTGGCATCTGATCACATCATACGGCATGGTTACAGTTGAAGAAAGTTGATAACCTGACAAAAAAACGCAGTTCCGATGCATTCGGAACTGCGTTTTTTGCGTCTATCCAGTAAATACGGGGTCATAAGGATAACGATAATTTTCTTTGCGAGGTTTCATTAAGATAAAGAATAAAGTTAACGGTCCTATGCGGCCAGTGAACATAACGATGCTTAATAAAACCTCGCCAATGCTACTCAAATCACCTGTGATGCCCATAGTCAAACCAACTGTACCAAAGGCCGACACCACTTCAAAGGCGAGCGGTAGAAATGGAATGGTTTCGGATACGGTTAATAAAAATAAGAAGAGAACAACGAGTAACACGCTAATTGTCGTGATGGCAAGCGATCGGATAACAGTTTCTAGTCGGATAGAACGGCCAAAAATTTCCGGTTCTCTCCGTGATCGCAAAAAAGAAACAGTTGCGAGAATAACCACAATAAAAGTAGTCAACTTAATACCGGAAGCTGTTGAAGCGCTCCCGCCGCCAATAAACATTAGCAGCATAGTGAATAACAATGTAGGGTCTTCAAGTTGTCCATAATCCAACATATTAAACCCAGCAGTTCGTGGCGTTACGGCACTAAAATAGGAAGTCACTAACTTATCGAATATCGACATAGGGCCGAGTGTGCCTGGATTGTTATATTCCAATAGGAAAATAACCAACATGGCTAAGCAATTTAAAATTAATGTACCGCCAACCATTAACTTAGTATGCAACGACCACCGACGAATTGATTTCTTTTGTGAAACATCCATCACGACAGTAAAACCAATTCCCCCAATAATAAACAATGAAGAAATCAATAACGTTACCACTGGATCACCAGCAAAGCCGATCATGTTATCTGGAAATAAAGAAAAACCGGCATTATTAAAAGCTGAGATAACATGAAAAATACTGTAATTGAGTGCATCTTTAAAGCCGAATTGAGGGATCCAGTAAATGGTCAGAAACACCGTTGCGACAGCCTCTACCGTTAACGCAAACGTCAAAATCAATTTGACTAGCTTGACGATGCCGCCAATTGAACTTTGTGTCAGTGATTCTTGTAAATAGATGCGGTTTTGCAGACCTACTTTTTTGCGGAATAAAATAAGAATCGCAACCGCAAAAGTCATCAAGCCAATACCACCACATTGAATAAGCACAAGAAGCACCAATTCTCCAAATGCAGTAAGCACAGTTCCTGGATCAAAGACACTAAGTCCGGTCACCGTAGTGGCAGAAGTAGCCGTAAACAAAGCATCCGTCCAAGAAATCGACTCGGTAGTGGCGAACGGTAATTTCAATAAAAAAGTGCCCAATACAATTAAAAACAAAAAGCTTCCGGAAATCACCAATGGCGGAGAAACAGTCAACCGCTTTTTTTTCCAGGACCACATGCTAGACACTTCCTCATCTTATAGAAGTAAAATATGAGCCAACTCTATGCTTGTTTGAGAGAACTGTCAACAAAATAAATAGCTAATTACTAGAAAAACTCGTGTATGCTATATAAGATAAACAAAAGAGTTTAAAAACACACAAACAGAAACACAGGGGGTTACAAATGACTTCTTTAAGACAGAAAATCGAACAAGCGCTTTCGGGGTTATCGGAAGCAGAGCGGCGTATTGGAGAATACGTTCTAGGAAACTCTGAGGCGGTTCCTCATATGACAACAAAAGAACTTTCAAAAAAAGCAACTGTTAGTGAAGCGACTATTATTCGCTTTTGTAAGTCTATCGGTATCGGCAGTTATAAATCTTTTAAGCTCGCTCTCATGAAAGATTTAACTTTAACAGACACAAGCTTAACGGATTTCTCGGCAGTAAATAAAAAAGACTCGCCATACGATCTTTTTCATAAAGTAATTCACGTTAACAAATCTGCAGTTGAATCTTGTGCGGATTCACTCGATCGTAAAGAGTTAACAAAGGCGGTAGATGCAATTCGAGATGCGCGAAAAATTGTCTTTTTTGGTGTGGGCGGTTCTTCAACAGCTGCAGTCGACGCACAATATAAATTCACAAAACTCGGATACCATTCGATTACTTCTTTGGATTTTCACCATATGCTTTCTGTTATTCCACATTTAACCGAAAAGGATGTTTTCGTTGCAATCAGTACATCAGGCAAAACCAAAGATGTCTTAGAACTCACGCGGTTTGCTCAAAGAAAAGGTGCAACTATTATCGCCATTACAACACTTAGTAAATCTCCTTTATACAAAGAAGCAGAGATTCACTTATGCACGCCAAACGTCGAACAAGATTTTCGTATTGGGAGTATTGCTTCACGTATGACGCAATTGACGATTATTGATACTTTATATTTGAGTATTTTCCATCATGTTGGAGAAAATGTGTTGCAGCAATATTACGATGCACGCAGTGAAATGGAACGTTTGAGAAGATAAGAGTCGATGATTCGGCTCTTTTTTTATTTAGTTTTATGAAATTAAAATTCACAATATTTTAAATATATATTGACATTAAATTTCTTAAGGCTAAAATTAAGACAATAAATAAATACAAAGAAGAGGTGAGCTAATGCTGGAGAATTTGTCCACAGAAAAGCGAAACAACGACACCATGAAAATGGATGAAATGTCAGTGCTAGAAATATTAAAAACGATGAACAACGAAGACAACAGCGTTCCAGGAGTTATCGAAAAAGAATTAGCAAGTATTGAGGAAGCTGTAGTAAAAGTAATCTATTCCTTTAAAAAGGGAGGCAGATTAATTTACATAGGTGCTGGAACAAGCGGACGTTTAGGAATTTTGGATGCCGTTGAATGCGTTCCAACATTTGGTGTCTCACCAGAGCAAGTTGTTGGAATTATTGCGGGCGGTGCTAAGGCAATCAAGACAGCCATCGAGGGTGTAGAAGATCAGCCACAAGTTGGAATGGAAGATTTGAAAGCGATTTCACTCACTCCAAATGACACAGTTGTCGGAATTGCAGCAAGTGGACGAACGCCTTACGTAATTGGGGCGCTTCAATACGCTAAACAGATTGGTGCAGAGACTGTTGCTATTTCATGCAATAAACGATCGGAAATCAGTGATTATGCTAGCACAGCAATCGAGATCGAGACAGGTGCAGAAGTGTTAACGGGTTCTACCCGTTTAAAGGCAGGAACTGCTCAAAAGCTAGTACTCAATATGATTTCAACAGCTGCGATGATTGGCGTAGGGAAAGTTTATGGGAATTTGATGGTTGATGTCCAAGCGACGAACGCAAAACTGATTGAGCGGTCAAAACGGATTATTATGGATGCAACGCAAGTCGATTACGATACAGCAGAGCATTTTTATGGACAAGCTGACGGTCACGTAAAGACAGCAATTGTGATGAGTTTGTTGGATTGTACAAAAGAACAGGCTATTGAAAAACTAACACTAGCAGGTGGATTTGTTCGCAAAGCTTTATAACATTTAGGGGAGCGGAGGGGTTGTATGAAAAAGGAACAACAAATGGCAAAAGATATTCTTGAGAAAATTGGTGGGAAAGAGAATATCAATCAAGTAGCACATTGCATGACGAGATTGCGTTTATCGATTAAAGACGACAGCAAAGTAAATCTTAGTGAACTCAAGCGTGTAGATGGTGTAATGGGTGTTGTAGAAGACGACACATTGCAAATTGTTGTAGGTCCAGGGACAGTCAACAAAGTAGCTGCTGAGATCAGTAAAGAAACCGGACTAGCAATCGGTGAAATGGCTGATATCAATGAAGAGAATATGAGTTTCGAAGAAAAAGCAGCGATGAAAAAAAACAAATTAAAAGAAAAAAACAAAACGCCATTCAAACTATTTTTGCGTAGTGTCGGGAATATCTTTATTCCGTTAATTCCTGGATTAGTTGCTTCGGGACTGATTAATGGCGCAGCAAACTTTGCAAAAAACGCCGGTGTAGATGCAACGGAAACGTGGATGCAAATTTTGCTGTTGCTCGGAAGCACCGTATTTGCGTACTTAGCAATTCTTGTCGGTTGGAATACAGCAAAAGAATTTGGTGGAACGCCAGTACTTGGCGCTATCGCTGGGGGTATTTTATTCAATCCAATGCTTGCGGATATCGTTATATACGGCGAACCGTTGATTGTGGGTAGAGGCGGATTGTTTGGCGTTATCTTGGCAGCTTGGTTGATGACGTTTGTTGAAAAGAACGTTCGCAAAGTCATGCATAGTTCAGTTGATATTTTATTTACACCACTCATCACGCTATTAATCGTCGGATTCTTTTCTTTATATGCGATTGTGCCAATTGCAGGTGTTTTATCAGACGGCATTATGACTTTCTTGACTTCTGTACTTGATGTTGGTGGTGCACTGGCCGGCGGAGTGCTAGCCGGATTCTTCTTGCCGCTAGTTATGCTTGGATTGCATCATGGTTTGACACCAATTCACTTAGAGTTAATGAATACTCTTGGGGCAACAGCTTTACTGCCGATCTTGGCAATGGCTGGAGCTGGTCAAGTTGGGGCTACGATCGCTGTGTATGTGAAAACAAAAAATCAGCGTTTGAAGAATATTATTAAAGGAGCTCTACCGGTAGGTTTCCTCGGTATCGGCGAACCACTTCTTTACGGTGTGACATTACCACTAGGTCGACCCTTTATCACAGCTTGTATGGGAGCTGCTTTTGGCGGAGCGTTTCAAGCGGTTATGCAAACAGCAGCACTTGGAATAGGCGTATCAGGTATTTCGTTGATTCCTTTAATTGCTGAAAGCAAATATGTTTGGTATTTTGTTGGACTGGTGGTTGCGTATATTTTTGGATTTATCTTCACCTATCTGTTTGGATTCAAAGAAGAGATGGCAGAAGGTATTTAAAAGAAAGGGAGAGAAATCTCCCTTTTTTTATTGTATTTATATTGAAGAGGAGTTGGAAAAATGCTTGGAATTTCAGTTTATTTGGGGGACGATTCGTTTCAGCAGTTGGGACCCTACATTGAGCAGGTGCGTAAGATTGGATTTAAATCTATTTTCACGTCGCTTCACATACCTGAGGACAATCCACTCTTCTACAAAGAACGATTGCAGCAACTTGGCAGCTGGGCGCAGCAATTCGACATGGAGCTCGTAGCGGATATTGCACCAGCGTCTTTAGTTCACCTTGGGTTTGATTGGGATAATGCAGAAGGTTTGTTGGACTGGGGTGTGACAGGCTTGAGAATCGATTATGGAATCGATGACAAAGTGATTGCCGCTTTGTCACAAAAGATGAAAATCGCATTAAACGCCAGTACATTAACAAAAGAAGGGCTTGCTGCATTGATGGAATGTGGATTGCAGAAAGAATCAGTAGAAATGTGGCATAATTTTTACCCACGACCAGAAACTGGTTTAGATTCAGTGGAGTTTACAAAAACCAATCGATGGCTAAGGAGCGAAGGCTTAATGGTGATGGCTTTTATTCCAGGTGACGAAATTCTACGAGGCCCTTTGTACAAAGGTTTACCAACCTTAGAGGAACATCGTGGGGTGACTCCTTTTGAAGCGTACATGAATTTGAAAGAGAACGGAGCAGTGAATAAAGTACTGGTTGGCGATATTACGCTTAGTGAAAAAAGCTTGCAGCAATTCGAATCATTTGGTCAAGGAGTCATCTCACTGCGAGCGGAGAAGCTTGTGAAAGTAGGAGAGCTGCCAGTCCAGACCAATCGGTGGGACGCTGCTCGAGATTGTATTCGGTCGATGGAATCTCGCCAATATGGATTGATCGGCACGCATTTATTGAAACCCGAAAATACGATTTTTCGAAGCAAAGGAAGCATCACCGTAGACAATGAACAATACGGTCGTTATAGAGGCGAACTACAAATCACGAAAAGAAACTTGCCAGCCGATGATAAAGTGAATGTGATTGGCAAAGTGATAGAAGAAGATCTGCCATTATTGGCATTCATTAAGGGTGGAGTCGAGTTTCAACTAAAATGGATTTGAAAGGTAAAATCTAGCTGTTCAAACTGCAAATACCTCGAGTTGGTCGAGGTATTTGTAGTTTTTTTGCGAGAAAATCTTGCTCGGTCTTTAGTGAGAGAGGATCTGCACGTTTGGCGAGGAATACGCACGGTTGAGGGGTACTTATGCACGCTCGAGTAAAAATGCGCACGCTACTCGAGAGCTTACGCACGTTCTTGATGAAAATAGATATGGGCAATGACTATTTACAACGTGCTTAGATTTATTGAAATTTAATTTCTCTAAAATAGATACTTTGTATCTAGTGAAATTTCACAAGAGTAAGTAATTGGAAATGGATACATAAATAAAATATTCGGAATATATTGTAAATACAGCTCCATTGGTGGATAGGAACTGGTGGAAGCTTTCGGTACCCTTAATGCATCGATGATTTGTATTATGAAAAACTAAATTTGGAGGGATCACATGAAGAAAGATTTGAGGCTTAAAACTGCAGCAGCTGTTGCAGCTATTGTACTCGTACTTCCTTTGGGTCAACCTACATTCGTGGCAGCTTCATCAGTAAATCAATGGGATTCGCCGAAGCCATTGTCTTCGGTACTCCACAGAGGCTCAGCACAAAGCGCAGGACTCGTTAAAGAACCATTAGCAGAGATAGATGGCGTGATGAATACAGCTGTAGAAAATGGAACAGCGCCGGGCATTGTGACGTTTGTTGCCAAAAGTGGTCATATTGTAAAGCATGATGCCTTTGGTTATGCCGCTCTTTATACAGATGATAAACAAACAGAGATGGAAAACCCTGTCGCCATGACAAAAGAGACGATAGTTGATGTTGCGTCAATTAGCAAAATCTTTACAACTACAGCAGCAATGATTTTATACGAAGACGGTCTTTTTCAGCTAGACGATCCAGTCAGCACACATTTGCCTTCGTTTGCAGTAAATGGCAAAGAAGATGTCACGATTCGTCAGCTGATGACACATACCTCTGGATTTACTTCATGGGCGCCAATCTATCAGCAAGAAGGAGGACGCGAAGAACGAATTGACTATGTACTGAATTATCCTCTTAGCAACTCACCCGGAACTACGTATAAATACAGTGACCTTAATTTGATTACGTTAGGGGCGTTGGTTGAAAAGTTTTCAGGTATGCGTCTGGATGAATTTATTAGCAAAGCACTAACAGGTCCACTGGGCATGAAAGATACGATGTACAATCCACCGGCTTCATTAAAAAATCGAATTGCGGCAACGGAGTATCAGCCGGCGATTGGTCGAGGAATGGTGTGGGGAGAAGTTCATGATGAAAATGCATGGTCACTTGATGGCGTTGCGGGTCATGCAGGCGTGTTTTCCACGGCACTGGACTTAGGGAAGTTGGCACATATGTTTTTGAATGACGGCAAATACGCAGGACAACAAATTTTGAAGAAAGAAACCGTGCGCATGCTAGAAACCAATCAAATTCCTGAGTTTCCAGGATCTGATCACGGATTGGGGTGGGAGTTAAACCAAGGCTGGTATATGGATGCATTGTCGGATTCGACTTCTTTTGGTCACACGGGTTATACCGGGACAAGCATTGTCATAAATCGTGCCAACCACACAACGGCTATTTTGTTAACAAACCGTGTGCATCCTACACGAACGACCGTATCGACGAATTTCATCCGCCGAGATTTTGCACGAAAAGTTGCCGATGCCATTTCTATTCCTATAAAAAAACAGGATAAAGCATGGTTTGCAGGATACGGAGACACGCAAAATCGTGAGATGACTGTCGCTGTGGATGGAGCTTCTCAGATCGGTTTTGAAGCATGGCATCGCATTGAACAAAACTCGGATTACGGCTATGTCGAAACATCTGCAGATGGTGAAAACTGGAGTGAAACTGAGCTTGAATTTACTGGTAATAGCAAAAACTGGACAAATCATCACCTGGATTTACCTGAAGAAACGCAGTTTGTCCGTTTCCGTTACGTCACGGATAAGTCGGTTAATGGTCGCGGACTCTATATCAAAAATTTGACTGCTGACAATGAAAAAATAGAACCTGTGAAAAGTAACAACGATTGGGTCTTGCGCACGTATTAATAACTAGGAGGATATAAAATGAAAAAAATGCTGTTACTGCCAATGTTAATCACCACGTTGATTATTTCTTCATTTTACACTGGAGCGGAAAAAACTTCGGCAGAAAGTTTCGTTACAGATTTAGTCATTCTTCAAAATGTACCTGAAGTTGAAGTGGGGACGATCGCTGGAAGCCTTCAGCTCGAAGCCGTACATCTTGCGGATAAGGGACAATATCAGCTCACCAGAACCAACTTAAGCTGGCATTCTACAAATAAAACCGTCGCGACAGTCGATTTAGATGGACGTGTTTCGGTAGCTGGCAAACCAGGAAAAACATTTATTCACGTTACAGATGGAACATATACAGATAAAGTTGCCATACATGTAAAGCCCGGTGCTAAAACAAAAGGAGAAAAAGGAAAACCGACACTTATCGCTTCAGTAATCAAAGAAAGTGGCGACCGTTATCAATTAATAGATCGCGCAATTGAAAAAATGACAATGGAAGAAAAAGTTGGCCAAATGTTAATGCCTGATTTTAGAAAGTGGAACGGCCAAAATGTCACAACTCTGTTACCAGAAATTGAGCAGTTGGTAAAAGAATATCATTTAGGGGGAGTTATTTTATTCCGTGAAAATGTAGTAACTACGGAACAAACCACTAAATTGGTTGACGACTACCAACAAGCGGCTGAAAAGCATAATTTGTTAATGACGATTGACCAAGAAGGTGGCATTGTTACTCGCTTACAATCGGGTACCGACATGCCTGGTAATATGGCGCTTGGTGCAACGCGTTCAACAGAGATTACTGAAAATGTAGGACGAGCAATTGGAGAAGAATTATCTGCACTAGGTATTAACATGAACTTTGCTCCGTCGTTCGATATTAATAACAACCCAGATAATCCTGTGATTGGCGTTCGTTCGTTTGGGGAAAAGCCGGAACTTGTAGCTGACTTAGGAGTAGCTTATACAAAAGGGCTGCAACAAACTGGAACAGCTGCAACAGCAAAGCATTTTCCAGGACACGGGGACACCGCAGTCGACTCGCATCTTGGCTTGCCTTCTGTTCCTTATGATTTGGAGCGACTGAAAGCCGTCGAATTGTACCCTTTCCAAAAGGCTATGGAAGCTAATATTGATGCCATCATGACAGCGCATGTCACTTTCCCTAAAATTGATGACACGAAAGTCATTTCGCAAAAAGATGGCACCGAGATTAATTTGCCAGCGACGCTTTCTTATAAAGTTTTAACAGAGTTGATGCGAGAAGATATGGGCTATGAAGGCGTTATATTCACCGATGCACTGAATATGCAAGCAATTGCTGATCATTTTGGTCCTGTAGATGCTGTCATTCGCGCTGTAAATGCCGGAACAGATATTGTCCTTATGCCGGTTGGACTCGAGCAAGTGGCAGCAGGTCTTTACGAAGCAGTTCGTTCGGGCGAAATCTCACAAGAGCGGATCGATGCATCGGCTACACGTATTTTAAGTTTGAAAATGAAGCGCGGTATTCTAAAAGAAGAATCACCGGTTTCATTAGCAGAGAAAACAGCAAACGCATTGCAAGTGGTAGGCTCAGAACAACATAAACAAATCGAAAAACAAGCAGCTGAAAAATCAATCACTTTGGTAAAGAATGAAGGAGTACTGCCACTCGCACCAACTCCTGAAGAGCTGTTAGTAGTGGTAGGAAATTCATCATCCGCCGAATTATATAAAGAAATCAAGGCACGGCATGAACAGACAGTTTGGATAGAGGCAACAAAGCCATTAACTGCCAGTCAGTTGGAAACCCTTAACACCGCGCAAGCTGTCATTGTAGGAACTTCTACATCGTCATTGTCGCAACGTTCACCAGGCAGCGATCAAATGAAGTTGATCAATCAAGTAATCGCTGAATCGCAAGCACCTGTAGTTGGAGTAGCCATTCGAAACCCTTACGACATCATGGCATACCCGGAAATTGATGCTTATTTGACGCAATACAGTTTCCGCACAGCGAGTTACAAAGCTATGGCTGCAACAATCATGGGGGAGCTAAATCCTACTGGAAAACTGCCGGTCACAATTCCGAATCTAGCAGGAGAAGTATTCTATGAGTATGGACATAGCGTGAGTTATTAATCATAAGGGGGAGAGGGAATGAAAAAGTGGATAGCAATATTGACAACGATTTTACTGGTTCTAACTTCGTTATCTATCGCTTTTGCGGATCATGATAATGGCAATGGAAAATCGAAAGATAATCGGAAAGACCATAAAGATATCAAACTGGGAGTGGAAGTATTACTAGATGAACAAAAAGAATTGATAAGCGGAAAGAAGGTCGGGTTAATTACTAATCCGACAGGTGTTGATCAAGAATTAACTAGCATTGTTGATTTATTGAACAACGATCCAGATATTGAGTTAGCTGCCTTATACGGACCTGAGCACGGTGTAAGAGGAGATGCACAGGCGGGGCAATATGTGGATTATTATATTGATGAAGTAACAGGGTTACCTGTTTATAGCCTATATGGAAAAACGCGGAAGCCATCGCCTGAAATGCTTGAAGGCATAGAAGTGTTAATCTTTGATATTCAAGATGTCGGCGCACGATTCTACACATACATTTACACTATGGCTTTAGCGATGGAAGCCGCTCAAGAACAGGGAATTCCATTTATCGTATTGGATCGCCCAAATCCGCTTGGTGGCACAAAAGTAGAAGGACCGGTCTTGGACCCAGCATATGCTTCGTTTGTTGGACAATACGCGATCCCACTTCGTCACGGAATGACCGTCGGCGAATTGGCAATATTTTTTAATGAAGAAATCGGGATTGATGCAGACTTAACAGTTGTAGAAATGGAAGGGTGGCAAAGACAGTCCTACTATGATGAAACTGGTCTGGAGTTTGTGCCGCCTTCACCCAATATGCCAACACTCGACACTGCTTTAGTATATCCGGGAACGGCGTTGATCGAAGGGACGAATGCCTCAGAAGGACGTGGTACCACAAAGCCTTTTGAATACATCGGGGCACCATTTATTAATAGTACAGAACTTGCAAAAGAACTGAACGCGTTGCAACTACCAGGAGTTAGTTTCCGAGCAACGTCGTTTACGCCGGCATTCTCTAAACATGTTGGTAAGTTATCGCATGGCGTTCAAGTTCATGTGACGGACCGAGAAGCATATCAACCGGTGGAAACAGGACTGCACATAGTGAAAACGATTTACGATCTGTATCCAGGGCAACTGCAGTTAAGCTCTTTCTTCAATAACTTAATAGGTAACGAGTGGATCAGTAGTGGTATAAAAGATGGAATGACCATAGAGGAAATGAAAGAACGCTGGCAGGGAGAGTTGAAAGAGTTTAAAAAAGTTAGAAAAGACTACTTATTGTATTAGAGGTTAAAGAAGCAGTATCAGGATAATCGATCAGAAAGGTAAAATCTGGCTATTCAAACTGCAACTCTCTCGAGTCGGTCGAGAGAGTTGCAGTTTTTTGGTTGGCAAATTTTACTTGGTCTGGCGGGAGAGGGGTATGCGAGGTTGGAGTGGAATACGCGTGGTTACGCGGTGCTTATGCGCGTTCCCGAGGAGATACGCACGGTGCTCGAGAGCTTATGCGCGCTCCAACAAAAATACGCGCGGTCAGCGTGAAATACGCACGGTGCTCGTGAACTTATGCACGCTCCAGAGGAAATACGCACGCTCCCAAAAAAATACGCTTGCTCAATAAAACCAACCCCCAATTGCACAAAAAAAGCACGGCAGAAAAACCTGCCGTGCACTCGAAATGGATTTTCCAAAAAATCCATTTCGCCCGCTACAATTGCAGGTGCACGAAAATAGTCTGCAAAACTAGTGTTTTTCCACTTCTTTAAGAAAACGCTTACTTTATTTTAAAAATATCTCAAATTGGTATAGACAACTATACCGATAGTGTCTATAGTGAAAATTAAGAATATATAAAAGGGGTGGAAATTTATGTTCAGTTTTCTACAGAAAATAGGGAAATCGTTAATGTTCCCGATCGCTACATTGCCAGCCGCAGCGCTATTGCTACGTTTTGGACAAGATGACATGCTCGGCATTCCGTTTATGTCAGCTGCCGGTGCTGGGATTATCGATAACTTAGCAATCATTTTTGCTATCGGTATTGCCATGGGTCTCGCTCATGATGGTAACGGTGGAGCAGCTTTAGCGGGTGCTGTTGCTTATCTTGTATTAACTTCAGCAATCGTAACGATTAACGATACGATTAATATGGGTGTTTTCGCCGGTATTTTATCCGGTATTGTCGGTGGACTTTTATACAATAAATTCTATAACGTGAAATTCCCACAATGGCTTGCTTTCTTCGGGGGCAGACGGTTTGTGCCAATTATTACCGCTGCAACGATGACAATTTTGGCTGGTCTACTTGGGTACGCATGGCCTCCAATTCAAGAAGGTATTGATAGTGCGGGTGAATGGATTTTAAATGCCGGTATGTTCGGCGTCGGTGCTTACGGATTCTTAAACCGTTTGTTGATCCCAACAGGATTGCACCACGTGATCAACACGGTTGTCTGGTTTGATTTTGGAACCTTTACGGACGCTTCGGGTGAAGTGGTACGCGGAGAGATTAACCGTTTCCTAAAAGGTGATCCAACAGCAGGACCGTTTTTATCTGGTTTCTTCCCAATTATGATGTTCGGTTTACCAGCAGCATGTCTTGCGATGTATGCAGCTGCTAAAAAAGAGCGTAAAGCAATTGTTGGCGGAATGCTTTTCAGTATTGGATTTACTTCATTCTTAACAGGGATCACAGAACCAATTGAATTCACGTTCATGTTCTTGTCTCCTCTATTATATGTAATTCATGCCCTACTAACGGGTGTGTCAATGATGGTTTCTTATGCATTAGATATTCATCACGGTTTCGGCTTCTCTGCCGGAGCGATTGACTATGTGCTCAATTATGGTCTCGCAACCAATCCGTTATTGCTTCTTGTCGTTGGACTGGGTATAGGAATTATTTACTTTGTGATTTTCTACTTCTTGATCATCAAACTGGATCTGAAAACTCCAGGCCGTGAAGATGAAGACGAAGAAGGAGCAGAAAATACAGGTTCAGCTAACGGAGCAGTTGACGTCCGTGCTTACCACATGATCGAAGGTCTTGGTGGCGTGAAGAATATTGCAGCCATCGATTATTGCACAACACGTCTTCGTATGTCGGTTAAAGATGCTGGTTTGGTAGACGAAAAAGAATTGAAACGTCACGGTGCGATGGGCGTGATGAAAGTTAATAAAACAAACGTTCAAGTCGTAATCGGTACAGCAGTTGAATTTTTAGCAGATGCAATGAAGCCGCGTCTAGCAAGTGGCAATCCAGCACCTAGTGATTTAACTGTAATAGAAGAAGAGAAAACAAACGAAGCGGTGGCAGCACTCGCTGTTGCAGCAAAAGATTTTGAAATGCCAATTCAAGGTGATATCATTCCGTTGTCTGAAGTACCTGATGAAGTATTTGCAAAAGGTATGATGGGGCAAGGATTTGCGGTTATGCCAACTGGCGACACGCTTTATTCACCAGTAAACGGTCGGGTTGTTAGTGTTTTCCCAACTAAACACGCCATCGGTATTCAAACGGATACTGGCGTAGACATATTAATCCATGTTGGTTTAGATACGGTCAAATTGAAAGGGCAAGGCTTTGAGACATTAGTAGAACAAGAAGCATTCGTGCAACGCGGAGATGCATTGTTGAAACTTGATCTGGAATTCTTAAAAGCAAATGCACCTTCGATTGCAACACCTGTAATCTTTACGAACTTAACCGATCAAAAAGTGACGATGATGAAAGACGGCTTCCAGGAACAAGGAACAGCTTCCATTCTGAAAGTCGAATAACTATAGCCGAAAAACCAGGAGAATCCACCGAGATCTTCCTGGTTTTTCCTAAGGAGTGACCTAAATGATGAAAAGTATATTGATTTCAGGCATCACGATTGCAGATGCTAAAGAAGAAAGTTTTGTTGGGGATATTCTAATAGAAGATGGAGTAATAACGCGCGTCGCCGAAAAGCTTGATTTGCAAGCAGATAGCTATGTCGATGCAACGGGAAAAAACTGGACGGCTTTTCCTGGGTTTATTGACATTCATATTCACGGAGCTGCAGGGCACGATGTAATGGATGGAACACCCGAAGCGTTAAATGGCTTGGCATCTGCCTTGCCAAAAGAAGGCACAACAAGTTTTCTTGCGACAACGATGACACAAACGGACGAGGCAATTTCAGCTGCACTGCAAAACATTCGAGCGTTTAATGCGCAAGACGGTCAGGCGGAAATGCTGGGCGTACATTTAGAAGGCCCATTCATTTCAGACAAACGCGCGGGCGCGCAACCAATTGAACACATTATCACGCCGTCTTTGCCGCTATTTACTAAATGGCAAAAGCTTAGTGGCAATCAAATTCGTGTGGTGACTTTGGCTCCAGAAACAGCGACTGGTTCAAAATTCATTAAAAGTTTAACAGACGAAGGTGTTACAGTATCGATTGGTCACTCAGACGCTACGTTTGAAGAAGTGCAAACAGCTGTGCGTTGCGGAGCAAAGCATGTAACACATCTTTATAATCAAATGAGTCCACTACATCACCGCAATCCTGGGGTTGTAGGCGCCGCATTATTAGAAGACGAGTTATCAGTAGAAGTGATTGCTGATTTTATTCACAGTCATCCGTCTTCTGTGGAACTGGCTTTCCGTCAAAAGGGTGCAGAGAAACTCATTCTTATTACTGATGCGATGCGCGCGAAAGGTTTGTCTGCAGGCGTTTACGATTTAGGCGGTCAAGATGTGCAAGTAACTGAAAAAGATGCGCGACTTGCGGATGGCACATTAGCAGGCAGTATTTTGACGATGGAAAAGGCGATTCAAAATGTACAGTCGATTACACGATGTGGTTTGAAAGAGCTAGTGTCGATGACATCTGCTAACGCGGCAAAAGCGCTCGGACTGTCAAATAAAGGCGAGTTAAAAACTGGCATGGATGCAGATATAGCAATTGTCGATGAAAACTTTACTGTTCAACTGACGATTTGCAGAGGAACGATTGCTTATAAGAAGGAGAATCAATAATGAAACTAATACGTGTCGAAAACTACGAAGAGATGAGCAGCAAGGCGGCAGAGTTAGTAGAGCAACAAATTTTAGAAAATGATCATGCAGTACTCGGACTTGCGACAGGCTCAACACCACTTGGTCTTTACGAAAACCTTATTCAAGGTGCGAAAGAACGCGGTATTTCTTACAAGAACATTCATACCGTAAACTTGGATGAATACCGAGGGCTAGCAGGAACTCATCCAAACAGCTACCGTTATTTTATGAATGAAAAGCTGTTCCGTCATATTGATATAAAAGTGGAAAACACCCATATTCCAGATGGTAAAGCGAAGTCAGTAGAGGAAGAATGCCGACGTTACGAAGCATTGGTTAATGAAATCGGACCACCGGATTTGCAAATTCTCGGTATGGGAATGAACGGGCATATCGGCTTTAACGAACCTGGAACACCTGAGAACAGTGTTACACATTGCGTATTGCTAGAACCTTCAACTCGAAACAGCAATGCCCGTTTTTTCAGTGATCGTGATGAAGTGCCAACACATGCGATTACGATGGGAATTGAGTCGATATTAAAAAGCAAACAAATTCTCGTGTTGGCTTCAGGAAAAACCAAAGCGCAGGCAGTCAAGCGTTTGTTAGAAGGACGCATTAGTGAACAGTTTCCAGCATCATTTTTATGGAAACACAGTCATGTTACACTAATTGTTGATAAGGAAGCTTACAGCTTGGTAACGGCAAACGAGGAGTGATCGCAGTGCTGGACAAACAATCGCCAATTCCGATTTACATTCAGATAGAAGAACAGCTAAAACAGCAAATTCAGCAACGAGATTTCGTAATCGGTGCGGCGATTCCATCTGAACGAGAGTTGTCCGAGTATTTTGGTGTTAGCCGGATGACGGTGCGCCAGTCGATAACCAATTTGGTGAATGATGGTTTGCTGTACCGGGAAAAAGGACGCGGCACATTTGTTGCTTCGCCTAAAGTGGAACAACCGTTAAATGGCTTAACGAGCTTTACAGAAGATATGCTAGCTCGTGGAATGACACCGAGCAATAAAATCATCAACTTTGAAATTTTAGAACCTGATGTTGAAGTTGCAACAGATTTGCGATTAGTTGATGGCGAAAAAGTTTACTTTATCGAGCGGATTCGCTTTGCCGATGAAAAAACAATGGCGATTGAGCGTACTTACTTACCAGTCGAACGATTCCCTGGCTTGCACCAGGATTTGCTACAGGGATCGCTATATGCGATGATTGAAAACAATCAGCAGTTGAAAATCAGTCATGCCTCCCAGCGGATGGAAGCTGGAATGGTTAAAAAAGAAGATGCCGAACTGCTACAAATCGATGTGCCAGCCGCTATCTTAATGATTGAACGCATCAGCTATTTAGATGGTGACTTGCCATTTGAGTTGGTTCGCAGTACGTACCGTGCAGATCGTTATAAATTCACAACCGAAATTAAACGTTAATTAAAAAGGAGAAATGAACATGATTGAAAAAGTTTATACAATAACAAGCGACGAAGGGTTACATGCACGTCCAGCATCAAAACTAGTTGGAGCGGTATCCCCGTTTTCAGCTGACGTGAAAATGCTTTATAAAGAAAGAGAAGTTAACTTAAAATCCATCATGGGCGTTATGTCACTTGGCGTTTCAAAAGGCAACACAGTTAAAATTACAGCTGACGGCAGTGATGAAGAATCATTGATGGCGAAAGTAGATGAACTAATTATCGCTGAGGGACTTGGGGAAGCATAAGCACCTATTTGATGTGGAGTTGAGTCACAATGTTAAAAAGTTATTTCAAGCAAGCACAAGAACATCTAGAGCTTGTTGAAAAAAATGAAACACCAGCAATGCTATTCGCTGCCAAAAAAGTATCAGATGCCATCCAATCGGGTGGCATCATTCAATTATTTGGTTGCGGACACTCGCATATTTTAACCGAAGAAGTGTTTTACCGTGCGGGTGGATTGGTACCAATCAAGCCGATTTTCGTAGAACCGTTAATGTTGCATGAAGGTGCCGTCCAATCATCCGAGCTAGAGCGGAAAAACGATTATGCAGCGAGTTTCTTGAAAGATCAAGATTTTCAAAAAGACGATGTGGTTTTTGTCATCTCAACATCTGGTCGTAACCCTGTGCCTGTAGACGTAGCTTTAGCAGCGAGTGAAAAAGGCGCATTTGTTATTGGCATTACCTCACTTTCGTATTCTGTGAGTCAGTCCTCGCGACATAGCACGGGCAAGCATCTATTTAATTCAGTAGATTTAGTAATCGACAATCACTCTGTCCCTGGTGATGCTGTATTATCCTACGAGGGTGTTGACATACCATTTGGTCCGACTTCAACAGTAGTCGGTGTCACAATATTAAATGCAATTTTCGCAGAAGCTATTAAAGAAATGGCAGATGCCGGATTTGAGCCACCGATATTCTTGAGTGGCAATATCGACGGGTCAGACGAACATAATCACAAGTTGATCGATAAGTACAGCGAGCGAATTCCGTTGTTGTCTTAAGGTTTAGGTTTAGCGCACGGCAGATTTTTCTGCCGTGCTTTTTTGTGTAATCAGGGTTTTGCGTTTTTGTGTTGGACTTTTGGAGCGTGCATAAGTTTTGGTGAACGAGCATATTTCTGCTGGAGCGTGCATAAGTTTCGGTGAACGAGCATATTTCTGCTGGAGCGTGCATAAGTTTCGGTGAGCGAGCATATTCCCGCTGGACCGCGCATAAATCCAGCCAACCACGCACAACCTCCGCACACAAAAAAATCCCCTGCAAACATGCAGGGGATTTCGTCAGTTATTCAGCAGATAATTCGCTTTCAGTTACCCATTTATGATTAGTTACTTCGTCACCGCTCTCAGTGTCCACAAAGTCGACCATATAAACCGTAGTTTCTTCCGCAGTGTCGATTGTTGCAGTGGCTCCGTCCATGCCTTCCATATGATCTGCGGTGATTACCGCTTCGTCTCCAGCTGAAAGTGGCATGTCGCCAGCATCTTCTAACTCTTCATGAATGACCCATTTATGATTTTCTACAGGTTCGCCACCAGTAGTTGGTGTAAAGCTCAATGCGTAAACCGTCGTGTCGTAAGCGCCAACGATCGTCGCTTCAGCACCATCCATTCCTGGCATATGATCAGCTTTAATAATCGCTTGACTGCCAACTTCAAATGTTGGGCTATCCGCTTCTGCCAAGCCTTCAGGCACTTCACCAGAACTAGAATGATCCATACCGCCATGACCCGCATCGTCACCTTTTTCTTCATTCATTTCAACATCAGTTTCCGGGTCTACGGGGTTCATATCTTCTTCTGTATCACTGCAAGCCGCTAACGTAATTGCCGTTAAAGTCGACATTGTAAGTAGTAAAAAATTCTTTTTAATCATTTATATCCCTCTTTCATTTTGTTAGTAAGTGTACTTTACCCTCTAATTGTGCAATTGCTGTGCAGAATCTGCACCAAAACTCAAAACTTTTCCTGTACAATGAACCTAACTAACGATCGGAGGATGAATAAAATGAAAGCACGCTGGATGTTAACTCCTTTAATGACAGGGTTGCTGCTTGTTGGATGTGCACAAAACGATGAATCAACTAGCGAGACCAATGAAAATTCAGAGGAATTTGAAGTAGCATTTGATGGCCGATTTGATCATGTTCACGGCATGGGCTATATCGAAAATGAAGAAGGCTTGTATTTTGCTACGCATAACGGCTTACGAATTTATCGCAATGGAAAGTGGTTAGAAGAAACCGAGCACGCAAATGATTATATGGGATTTAATGCAGTAGCGGACGGCTTTTATACATCTGGTCATCCAGGACCGGATTCGATGATGCAAAATCCAATCGGTATCCAACGCAGCAAAGACGGTGGTCGTTCACTCGATCATATGGGCTTTGAAGGCGAAACGGATTTTCATCATATGGCTGTCGGTTATCGCAATCACCATATGTTTGTGTTGAATCCACAAGAAAATTCGCAAATGGGACCTGGATATTACCATAGTGAAAACGAAGGAGAAGAATGGAAACAAGTCAGTGGATCTGGATTGGAAGGCGAAGTTTCTGCTTTTGCGATGCACCCAAATGATTCGCAACTCATTGCGGCAGCTTCGACAGATGGTATTTTTTTATCGGAAGATGGCGGAGATAGCTTTTCGCTACTGACAGAAGATGGTGTTTTTGGTACGGCTGTATTTTTTAATGAAGAGTCGCTATACTACGCAACGTACGGTACACAAGCAGAGCTTATCAACTATACAATAAAGACAGGCGATAAGGAGTCAATCGAGTTGCCTGACTTACCGGAAGACGGGATTTTATATATCGCTCAAAATCCGCTCCAACAAGAACAACTTTCCATTTACACCGCAGTCGGTCATGCATTTATTTTTGAAGATGGCGACTGGAAGCAGATTTTAAACGCTGGACAAGTAGAGCAATAAAAAAGCTAGAAAACAGCGGGGGTTCTTATGTTCAATAAACTATCTTTGAAAATCGGGTTGTTGTTTTTTATCTTTATATTAATTATTGAAACATTCTTGTTTACAACCTTGTATGTAACGTTGGTTAATGAACGAGTTGACGAAGTGATGGAAAATTTGTTGGCCCGAGGTGAAACACATAGCGAAGTGTTAGCTGACAGTTTTGAGGATGTTACGTTGAGCCATGTGGGCATGATGGAAGCGGCAACTGATTTTATTGTTGTGATTACCGACAAAGATGGCGAAATCTTAGTTAATTCGGATGCACTAGAACCAGAAATGCTGGCAGTTCTTGATCATACAGAATTTGAAGAAATACCCACTAAAGGTGAAATTGTCGAAGAAAGTTGGCAAAACAAACGTTATATCGCGACCGATAGTCCGATTACAATTAATGGACAACACGCAGGTCATGTCTTTATGTTTTCGCCAACTGACAATATCGATCGCATCATCGGGCATTTAAAAAATCAATTTCTGCTAGTAGCACTTATCGCATTGGTATTAACAATTGTTACGGTTTTACTGTTGTCACGATTTATTACGCTGCCGTTAATTCGCATGAAAGAGGCGACAGAGCAGTTAAGCCAAGGTAATAATAAAGTCGATTTAACAAATGAACGAAATGATGAGCTTGGCGAATTAGCCAATGCAATTACCAAATTATCGACAGACCTCGACCGATTAAAGAAAGCGCGTAATGAATTTTTGTCGAGTATTTCGCATGAATTGCGGACACCGTTAACTTATATTAAAGGCTATGCTGACATATTAGATCGCGGGGACACAACAGAGAAAGAGCGGGAAGAATACTTGACTATTATCCGCGAAGAAACAGCACATTTAACGTTATTAATTGGGAATTTATTTGATTTGGCCAAATTGGATCGTAATCAATTTACTATTGAACAAAAAAACGTCTCAATTGCAACGTTATTAAGTTCCATAGCTATTTTAGTTAAACCAGCATTTGATGATGAGCAGCTTACTTTGTCCGTAAATTCTGGGGAAGACTTACAAGCTTATATCGACGCTGAACGTGTTCAACAAGTATTGCTCAATATTTTAGACAATGCCCGTAAGCATTCATTTGCAGGTGGTAGTGTTATGATCACTTGTATAGAGGAAGAGGACAAAATCGTGATTCAAATTCGCGACGAAGGGCAAGGCATACCTGAAGACGAGCTGCCATTCGTTTTTGACCGACTTTACCGTGTGGAAAAATCTAGATCGCGAGAAAGAGGCGGTTCCGGACTTGGATTGGCGATTGCTAAAGAAATTATCGAATCGCACGGTGGACAGATCAACATCGACAGCCAAATTGGCAAAGGAACAACTGTGACCATTCGATTGAAAAGAGGTGGAAACCATTTATAAAGTAATGTTAGTGGACGATGAAAAACGAATGCTCGATTTGGTTGCCCTTTATTTAAAACCACATAACTACGTATGCACAAAAGCAGACAATGGCAAACAAGCTTTAGAATTATTAAAAAAGGAGTCTTTCGATTTGGTGTTACTTGATATTATGATGCCAGATATGGACGGCTGGGAAGTGTGTCGAGACATCCGAAAGTTTTCTGATGTCCCGATTATTATGCTAACAGCTCGCGAACAACAAGAAGACGTCGTCAAAGGACTTCGACTCGGTGCTGATGACTACATGACAAAGCCTTTTGGCGAAGATGAATTGCTCGCGCGTATGGAAGCTTTGCTCCGCCGTAGTGCTCCTACAAAGCGGGTTGAGTTTAAAGGCTTACTTTGGAACGAAGAAAGTTTCGAGTTAACTTATGAACAAAAGTCGATTCGTCTGACCCCGAAAGAATTTTCAATGTTGGGATTGCTACTTAAAAATCCAAATAAAGTATTCGAACGTGATCGGTTATTAGAACTGATTTGGGGATTCGACTCGGAAACAGAGGGACGAACAGTTGATTCGCATGTCCGCAATATTCGAGAAAAAGTTAGGCAAGCAGGATTTCCCGTCGACGATCATTTCTTGACAGTATGGGGAATTGGCTATAAATGGGTTCATTAAAAAACCACTGCAGATTTCTGCAGTGGTTTTCTCTATATCAATCGCTTACCAGAAACCGAACGTGCTGCATGAATGCCACTTGCAGCAGCTCCAATAGTTCCACCACCTGGGAAAATATGATCGCCACAAACATATAGATTAGGCAGTCCCGAATGGTGAGAAATCGAATGAAACAAAGCAGCATCTAAAGTTTGAGGGAATCCGCCAACAAAGCCGTTTACACGGCCTGCGAAACGTTCCCAAGCTTTAGGTGCACCGCTTTCCATATGAACAATCGCATCACGAAATCCAGGAATCACTTGCTGGATCGCTTGCAGCATGCGTTCGGTTAAGACTTCTCTCGTTGCTTCATATTTTTTTTGATTGTCCCATTCTTCGATCCGCGAATGGGTAGAAATTGTTATTGTTTGAAAGCCTTCAGGTGCACGCAATTCGTCACCAGGAAGAGACGAAGACATAAAGAAATGTCCGCCTTCAGCAAGTCCGTCTCCAGTCGAAATTTGTCGGAATGCAGGCAATGGCTCGTCTAGTTTGGTCAGATCAACAGCTAGGTATAGTGTCAACGTTGCCCAAGTTTCTCCTGCAATGCCGTCACGTAAAGATACCTTTAGTTTAGAGACCAGTTCAGGAGAAAATATTTTCGTCAATTGCTGAATTGGCAAGTTTAAAATAACGTCGGTTGCTTCATATAGATTGCCGCGGTGATCGGTCGCAATCCATCCATCACCTTGTTGCTCTAGTTTTTCGATTGTTCGTCGTTTTTTCAACAAGCCACCATTTTCTGTTAAGCTGTCGCCCATTAATTCAGCAAAGCGATACAAGCCCCCTGGTACGTAATAGGCCCCTTCGTGGTAAATATCAAGCGCTACTGCAGAAAGTAAATAGGCAACATCCTCACTGCCAGTTTGCATGCTATCTATCAACAAACCATCAAGCATATGCCTAAATTCGTGCAACTCGCTAAGGCCATGCTTTTTTAAACGCTGACCCAAGGTTTGATTGAAATAAGGGAGCAGCTTCATATGTTGCGGTCGCATTGATTTAACCAAATAAGCCCACTCGTTTGCGTTTGCGGGAGGCAAGGCAGGAAGAGGATCCATTAACGTGCGGACAGTCGTAGCTACAGCAAAGACTTCCTTATAGAATGCTTGAATTTTTTCGCTATGGGATGGGAAAAGAGCAACGATGCCTTTAACGTGTTGCTGCCGGTCTTTATGAAACACGAAAGTCGCATCCGGGTGAACCATTTCCATTACGCGTTCGAGTGGCTCAATAGACATCGGTTTTCCAAGATAACGAAAAATACGTTCGTGAATGCCGCCAGGTTCGAGACCCATACCGAGAGTTGCACCAACGGGAAATAAGTATTTATGACGTTTGAATTTACTGGCGCAACCACCGAGCTCTGAAGATGCTTCGAGTAGGGTCACGGACCACCCATCTTTTGCAAGTAGTGAACCCGCTGTTAAACCACCAATACCCGCACCTACAACCAATACATGTCGAGTCATTCGAATCCACTCCTTTGCTTTATTATGGCGAAAGGCAAGCTTTTCTGCCAATACAAAAGCCCAGTCGCAGAGAGTCTCTCTGCAACCGGGCTTTTGATAAAGTGAATTATGCTACGTTACGGCAAGCTTTTGCGCATTTTGCACATGCTTCTGCACATTTTTTGCAGTGATCGTGGTCGTGTTTTGAACATTCTTCTGCGCAAGCTTCACAAATTGCTGCACAAGCTGTTGCAAGTTCTGAAACAAATGGGGAGTTGCGTGTAATGGCGTGCTCGAGGTACGCACAAATATCCGCGCATTCTCGGTCGAGACGAATACATCCCGCCATCATTTTTACGTCATCTTCTTGTAAGCAAGCGTCGAAACAGTGGTTACACGCGGCTGCGCAATCGTGCAAAGTTTTAATTAGTTCTGCATGTTGTTCATGTGCCATCAATAAAACCTCCACTTTCAGATTTTGTTTCTCTTCTTTTTAGCTTCCCTTTAATCTGGGAAATAAACAGAATAAACAAACTCCATAAAATCTGCACAATTAGGTTTTTGATGACTCTTTTAATGAACGTAACTGCTCATCATATTGATCTTTAGTAATCTCGCCTTGCACATAACGTTGACGTAATGCTTCAATCGCCTGATCGGATTCCTGTGGTTCAGTGCTCGCAGCATTTTTACGCGCTTTGATCAATGTGACCCATAAAGCGATGCCAATTAAAGTTAATATAGCAACAAACGCAACAGCAATCGTTACGCCAAGTGCTTGGTTACCCGGGGTAAAAAACTCTCGCATTGTTTTCAACTCACTTTCTTTAAGACTTTTTTATTGCGAACTTTATAAAGATGAACAGCACGTTGCCTTTACGGATAGTGTAGTTCACCCCCTCAATAAAAGCAATAAACCAAAAGATTTGGTGGCAAGTGTATTCATGAAGAGAAACGAATTATGCTACGATAGCTGAATACAATAAAAGGGGTGTTTTTCATGTTCATACATAAAATTGACGAAGACTTATCACTCAAAGTTTTGGAAATGCGAGATGCAGAACGGATTTTCAGCCTCACTGACGTATCGAGAGAGTACTTGAGAGAGTGGCTTCCGTGGCTTGATTTCACAACAAAAGTAGAAGACACAAGAGATTTTATTAAATCCGGTAGCAGTAATTTTGTTGAAGGAACATCCCTTGGAACAGCGATTTTATACAAAGGAGAAATTGTTGGAGTTGGAGGTTTTAACAGCATCAACTCCGCTAACAAAACGGCCTATATTGGCTATTGGCTCGGGCAAGAATATCAAGGGAAGGGCATCATGACCCGCGTTTCGAAAGCATTGACTGATTATGCATTGAAGGAACTCAAGTTAAACAAAGTCGAAATTCGGGCAGCCGCAGAAAATCATAAAAGCCGCAGTATTCCTGAGCGTCTAGGTTATAAAGAAGAAGGCACAATCCGCCGAGCCGAGTGGTTATACGACCATTACGTCGATCACGTTGTTTACGGCATGTTGGCCGAGGAATGGAAATAAAAAGAAATTTGAACAAAGCAGCAAACTCGCTGCTTTGTTTTTTTTGAAATGAGCGTACAATACAAAGTAACAAGAGGATTTTATTCGACTGGAGGGAATGTACATGAATAATGGCATCTCCATCAATAACCTTAGTAAAGCTTATGGTAAAACAGATGTACTTAGAAAAGTTGATTTACAAATTGCAGAAGGCGAAATTTTTGGTTTAATCGGACCATCGGGATCAGGAAAAACAACCTTGGTCAAGATGATTGTCGGGATTGAATCCTCGACAAATGGGACAGTTGAGGTACTGGGCAAAAGAGTACCTAATTTGAAACTGCTTCAAAATATCGGCTATATGGCTCAAGAAGACGCCTTGTATCCCGAATTAACGGGCAAAGAAAATCTAAGTTTTTTTGCATCGCTATACAAAATGAAAAAATCAGATTTGAAAAAACGTATCGCATACGCTGCCAATTTGGTTGAGTTGACTGATGAACTTGGGAAAAAAGTGGCAGCTTATTCAGGTGGCATGAAGCGGCGCTTGTCTTTAGCAATTGCATTAGTCCACGACCCACAAATTCTAATTTTGGATGAGCCGACTGTCGGTATTGACCCTGAACTTCGTATCTCCATTTGGCGTGAATTGATGACGCTAAAAAATGAGCAAGGGAAGACGATTATCATAACCACTCACGTAATGGACGAGGCAGAAAAATGCGACCGTATTGCTATGGTGCGTGAAGGTGGGATTTTAGCGACTGGGACACCAAATGAGCTAAAAACTACCTATCGTGCAGCTAATTTAGAAGAAGTCTTTCTGCAAGCAGGGAGGGTTGCACGATGAGAACTTTGGCACTGATTAAACGGATTATGTTGCAATTGCTTCGTGATAAACGGACAATGGCTTTATTGTTTTTTGCTCCTTTAATTGTGTTGACCTTAATGTATTTTTTCTTTAATGGCGAATCAGAAGACCCAAGATTAGCAGTCGTTGGAGGAAATGAACCGCTCCTTACTGCGATGGAGGATGCATCAATTGATGTAATTTCTTACGATGCAGCCGACAATCAAACTATTGTTTCGGACAATTTAGCAGGCTTATTAGAAATAAAAGACGGTAGTTTCCGAATAGTATTAGAAAATAACGATCCAAGCACATCGCGTGCATTACTAATGAAAATTACGCAAATCGCAGCGATGCAAGGTGGAGAAAGCGCTCCAAGCATAGAAACAGAATATGTTTTTGGAGATAAAGATACCGCATTTTTTGACGTACTCGGACCCGTACTCGTAGGCTTTTTCGTGTTTTTCTTTGTTTTTCTCATTTCAGGAATTGGGTTGTTAAAAGAACGCGTGTCGGGAACGCTCGAACGGTTGTTAGCAACGCCGATTCGTCGCTGGGAAATCGTTTTGGCTTATTTAACAGGCTTCGGTATTTTCGCCATTATCCAAACCGTTATCGTAGTATTTTACTCGATACAAGTATTGGATATGGTGATGATTGGTCAAGTATGGCATGTGATTATTGTCAACTTAATGCTGGCATTAGTGGCGTTATCGCTAGGGATTTTACTATCAACATTCGCATCATCTGAATTCCAAATGGTTCAATTTATCCCAATAGTCGTCATTCCACAAATCTTTTTTGCCGGTATTATTCCACTTGAAGGGATGGCGGATTGGCTACAAAATCTCAGCCGCATCATGCCGCTATATTACGCAGCCGATGCCCTAAAAGCGATCATGTATAGAGGAGAAGGGCTAGCGGATATCTCGAGTAATTTATTGGCACTTGCTGCATTTGCAGTCGTGTTTATCTTTATGAACATCTTCGCTTTAAAGCGCTATCGAAAATTATAATAAAGTATTTTAGCTGTCTGCTTTTATGGGCAGCTTTTTCTATGGGGTTTAGGGGGTAGCGCAGTTCGCGTATGCGAACTGCTAGGCATTGTAAGGGGGGTGGTTTTGTGGAAAGATGTTGTGAAATTTTCTATGCGTGTAAAGAGTGGAAAAGTTCATGTAAAGAGTTCAAAAATTCATGTAAGAGAGCTAAAATTTCGTGTAAAAGCCGCAAAAGTTGCTGTAAAAATCTCAACCCATGAAAATGGTCGAAAACCTCATTTAACATCAGCAAACCTACTCAACTCATAACAAGAAAACAAATTTCCGACTCTCCGACTACCTCTATCGTGTGACTTTTGATAAAATTAACGAGCAGGCGAATTTTAGCCACAGACAGTATCTAAAGGAGAGAACATAATGAAATACTTTTTAGTTGGAACAGCGATTGCGTTAATCGGCGTGTTAGTGGCGTATTTACTAAATGATTGGTCATTGGTTTACATGATCAGCGGCATTGTTGCTGGTGTTGCATTGATATGGGGCGTTTTGGCATTGGGCACGGGTAAAAACAAATCGACAAGAACGACAAGTTCAGAAAAGCGTCGCGAAAAGCAACAGCGCGTGACGAAAATGAAAAACGCAGTGATGGTGGCTGTGCCGAATATACTTGCGGTAATCGTCAACTTAGCGGTGATTTCATAAAAAGATGGGGTGAGGCGTTGTTAGGGTATTACAGCAAGTTGTCGTCGGAAGTGTACGATCTCGATAAGCCAATTGGCAGTTCGTTCGGAGATATTGAATATTACTTGGAGCGGCTCGGTTCATGCAAAGGTCGCATTTTGGAACCAGCAACTGGAACTGGTCGTTTACTTGTGCCATTGCTTGAAAAAGGGTTCGAAGTAGACGGTTTTGATGTATCCGAGGAAATGCTGACGGTGTGTCGTACCAATTGTGAAAAACACGGATTCTATCCAAATTTATTTCATGCAAAAATGGAGTCGTTTTCGGTTGATAGAACATATGGGGCCATTGTGATTCCGACTGGGACATTTCTGTTGCTCGATGAGCGTGAAAAATCGCTTAAAGCGCTTCAGAATTTCTACAATCATTTGGAAACAGGGGGACGGTTAATTGTCGACTTGGATGTGCCAGCAGGTGTCGAACTGGAGAAAACTTCTACACGCACGTGGCAAGCGCTCAATGGTGATACGTTAACCGTCGAAAGTAAGAAAATCAAAGTGGATTGGATTCACCAAACCTTTGTTTCACAAGGACGTTATGAACGTTGGCGCGAAGGGAAGTTGATCGAAACTGAACTCGAACGTTATCCAATGCGTTGGTACGGCGTTGAAGAATTCCGTACCATTTTAGAAAACATAGGATTTCAAAAAATCCACATTTCATCTGGCTATCAATTTGATCAATACCCCGAAAATGCAAACTCCATCATTACTTTTGAAGCGACAAAATAAGAAAACCGAGGCGGAAATCTGCCTCGGTTTTCTTATTTTATTTTCGGTTTAATTCCACCGCATCCCAAATCAATAGCTTCAGCTCGTCGCTCTTAATCTCATCAGTTCTATTCAAGCGGACGTGACGCATTTTTTTGCCGTCACCTTCGAGTAAATTAGATTCGTCGCGAAGTTCAGCACCGCGGTAAAAGCCGAAATTGACATGACCTTTGGCCGTTTGCATATAGCAGACGAGACCTTCTTTTGCATAACTAGGCTTGTCCCATTTAAAGCCTTCGTCCATTTCTGGATAAGCTTCGAATACCAATGTGCGAAGTTCTGAGACGATGTCTTGCACCGGATTTTCTAGTCTTTCAATAAATTCATCTACTTGCGGATCTTTTACTGGATGCATAGACGGTCTCCCCTTAATTCGTTTTGGATGATACGAGTAAAAATTGTACATCGTGCTCCGTTAAGTTAAACCAATAATGTCGTTTGCGTGCATCGAACATGATAAACTTTTTTCCTGTTCCTAAATATACCAACATTTACGAAGAAGGCTTTCTTTACCAAATCTTCTGACTCTATCATACCGTACATCAGTTAGAATTAAAATTTAAGCAGTAAGTTGACAGAATATTGGTCGGCAATTAAATCAATCCTATAAGTGACAACTTCGGACTAAGATAGGCTTCTAGTGGAAAAAGGATTAGCAAGATTACAGTTTAAATTTAAAATTACCCTATTCTTACACCTAAATTTTTTTGGTTTTTACAAATATTTTTCGAGCCTTTTTCAGAAGCAAGAGTTCTAAAGAAATATGAATTACTTTTCCAAAAAACTCGCTTTTTTATAATTTATTTGTATAATGATGGAAAGTGAAATAAAAGCAACGCGTGAAAGCGCGTTGCTTTTATTCTTCAACTTGTTTAATTAGTCGAGCGGGGTTACCGCCTACTAAGGTATTAGGGAGAACATCTTGTGTAACTACGGCCCCCGCCGCAATAATCGCATTGTTGCCAATCGTGACACCCGGGGTAATAATGGCGCGACCGCCAATCCATACGTTGTCACCAATTATGACTGGCTTGCCAAATTCTTTGCCAGAATTTCGCGCAGCAGCATTTAGCGGATGAGTCGCTGTGTAAATATGAACTCCGGGAGAAATCATGCAGTTATCCCCAATGCGGATTTCGCATACATCGAGAAATACGCAGTCAAAATTAGCATAAAAATTATTGCCAACGTGAATATTAAATCCATAATCACAGCGAATCGTTGGTTCGACGTGAATATTGTCTCCGGTTGAGCCAAGTAATTTTTTCAGCAAATCGCTGCGATCTTGACCGTCCATTTCGGTTGTATCATTAAATAGTCGGCTAAGACGGCGAGCATTCATGCGTTTTTGGCGTAGTTCTGAATCGTGCGGATCGTACATTTCACCAGCGAGCATTTTTTCTTTTTCCGTTAACATTCGTTAACCTCCCCGAAAAATTATGGTAAATCGATTGTATCATAGCTAATTTCAAAAATATTTAGTAAACTTATGGAATATTCTTTATAATAGAGAGAGACTGG
Source organism: Planococcus sp. PAMC 21323 (assembly GCF_000785555.1). Lineage (NCBI taxonomy): Bacteria > Bacillati > Bacillota > Bacilli > Caryophanales > Caryophanaceae > Planococcus > Planococcus sp. PAMC 21323. The sequence continues at coordinate 489,961 of NZ_CP009129.1, forward strand.
AGTGAATTTTATGAAATCAATTAACAACAAAGTCATAGGTTACAAGGGGATTGAAGTTCCTTATACCGTGATGCTAACTGAAGACTACACAAAAAAATTGGCGATTTTCTTGCCAGGTGCTGGATATACAACAAAAAGTCCACTTTTCCATTTCGCCGAAGAAATTTTCTTGAACGCAAATTACAATGTGTTGCGTGTGAATTACCAATACACGGATAAAGCTTATGACGACTTTACCATGACTGAACTGAATAAGGCGATTGTCCACGACGTGCGCCAAGTAATTAGCGAAGCGCTCAAAGGAAGAAATTATCAAGACTTTTACTTAGTCGGCAAATCGCTTGGTACGATTGCGATGGGGTCTGAAATGCTGCGCCCAGAATTTAGCGATGCTAAAGCTGTATGGGTAACACCATTATTAAATCAAGAACAGGTTCTCAATACGATGGTCAACAGCAAAAACGAAGCATTATGCTATATTGGCGACAAAGATCGCTATTACTCAGCAGGTGCGTTCGAGTTGCTGAAAGAAAACCCGAATTTGAAATCAACATTATTACCGGAAATTAACCACCGCTTGGATTGCCAAAACGATCCACTCAAATCCATCGATGCTTTAAAACAAATCATTGCAGGAATTAAAGAGTTTTAACAACTAGCTGCCCTTGTGGTGGCTTTTTTTATAGAGTAATTGCCACATCCTTTATTCAAATAGAAAAACCACCGAGAAACACTCGGTGGCAAACTATAATCTATTTAGATGGGCAATCTCAATTAACGAATGCGTAATTCAGAATCGCCATCAAAGAAATGGGCTTTATTCATGTCAAAAGCAAGTTCAATTGTCGATTCTGCTTCAACATTAAAGCGTGAATCGACACGTGCAACGAAATCTTGGTCATCGATTTTTGAGTAAAGGATAATTTCTGCACCCATCAATTCAGCAACATCGATATAAGCTTGAAGCTTTGTATGTGGCGAGTGTTCCAAGAATAACGGCTCATCGTGAATGTCTTCAGGACGAACGCCGAGAACTAGGTTTTTGTTTTCATAGCCTTGGTCTTGAAGCATTTTAAGTTTGTTTTCTGGAATAAGCACTTTGGAATCGCCCATTACAAAATGGCTACCAACTAATTTTCCTTGTAAGAAGTTCATAGAAGGCGAACCGATAAATCCACCAACAAACATGTTTTCTGGTAAGTCGTACACTTCTTTTGGTGTACCGACTTGTTGAATAAATCCATCTTTCATTACCACTAAACGCGTTGCCATTGTCATGGCTTCAGTTTGGTCATGTGTTACGTATACAGTCGTTGTTTGCAAGCGACGGTGTAATTTCTGGATTTCTGCGCGCATTTGCACGCGAAGTTTAGCGTCAAGGTTTGATAACGGCTCATCCATTAAAAAGACTTTAGCATCACGGACAATCGCACGACCTAAAGCAACACGTTGACGTTGACCGCCTGATAGCGCTTTTGGTTTCCGGTTTAAGTAATCGTCTAATCCTAAAATTTTTGAAGCGTTCGCAACACGCGCTTTAATTTCATCTTTTTTCATTTTACGTAGTTTTAAACTAAACGCCATGTTTTCATAAACAGTCATATGCGGGTACAGTGCGTAGTTTTGGAAAACCATTGCGATGTCGCGATCTTTTGGCGATACGTCGTTAACACGCTTGTCACCGATAAACAAGTCGCCATCTGTAATATCTTCTAATCCTGCGATCATGCGAAGTGTTGTAGATTTACCGCAACCTGAAGGTCCAACCAATACTAGAAACTCTTTGTCGCGAATTTCTAAGTTAAAGTCTTGAACCGAAACTACACCTTTTTCATATTCTTTTTTAATATTTACTAATGTTAAGCCTGTCATGTGGTTTCCCCCGATAATCTCATTGTCATTGCTAACAGCTTAACTGAATGACGATGGAGAAGAAATATCAAAATTGCCTAAAAAATCAAATCTATTTTTGTGCACATTTACTTTTTGATCAATATCGCTAAGTATACAGCCATTGCCTCATGGAATTTCCGAACATCGATGCCAGTGTTTTCATAAAAGCGGTCGAAGCGGTATTGCAAGCTATTGCGATGCATATGCAAAGCTTTTGCGGTTTCTGAGATATTTAAGTTATTGCGAACAAAAACTTCAAACATCTTCATCGTTTCTCCATCATTAATATAATCTTGCAAAACCGATTGCTTTATCTCATTCCGAAGTGGCTCTGGTGTTTGGTCGATCAATAAATACGGAACTGCATCGGTATAACGGATGACGGTTTTATTCGAATACCGACTGACCGTTTTTGCGCCATCTACCATTGCTCGGTAATGAGTAGAGGCACCGTCTAAACTCGTACGAAGTGGGCCGACGAAAAAGTGGATGTTAATATATAAATCGCTCATCAACACATCGATAATTTCTTCGTAAGAGATGGGGCCGTCCTCTTTGGTGACGTATTCGACCAATATTCCTTGATGGTCGTTTTCCCACAAAATGGGCACAGTCTGCGCATAAAAATCATCAACCGCTTGTTTAAACGCTGCAGGGCTAATCTGTTTTTCTTGAATGGAAAAATGAACAAAGCGATACGAAGAAACTGATGGAAATGCATCAGAGTCAATCGAGTCAGTAGCATCTACTGCAGCTAACCACTTTTTTTCTTCGTCCGTTTGCATTGGAAACGAAGGGTTATACGGCGTCAAGAGTGCTGCCAACAAAGACAAATCTCTTGGAGCAAGTTCTGTTTCATGAATGCCGACAATGACGCCGTCAGACAATGAAAACCATTTATATGCTGAATCTGAAGAAAGCTTGCTTTGGTCAAGTAATTGAAGCGAAGGGTAAAGTTTTTTTAGTTGATCGATCATCGAATACCTCTTTTCGCAAATTTTGGTGTTCTGAAGAGTTGCATAATTTATTCATTATACAATAAAAAATTAAGGAGTTGGCAAAACAGCGGATTCATGTATGATGTTAGAATAGTATTCACTTTACGAGAAAAGGGGCGTCTTGATGACTGAATGGTGGAAAAAATCGACTGTGTATCAAATTTACCCGCGAAGCTTTATGGATTCAAACGGTGATGGAATTGGCGATATTCGTGGCATTATCCAGAAACTCGATTACTTACAGGAGCTTGGAGTAGACATTCTTTGGTTGTCACCGGTATACGATTCACCGAACGACGACAACGGTTATGACATTCGCGATTATTATGAAATCATGAAAGAATTCGGTACGATGACCGATTTTGATGAGCTGCTCGAACAAGTACATACGCGTGACATGAAATTGGTCATGGACCTTGTCGTCAACCATACATCAGATGAGCATGCTTGGTTTAAAGACCATCCCGATTTTTACATATGGCGCGATCAACCAACCAATTGGCGCTCGTTTTTTGGTGGATCGACATGGGAGTATGAAAAAGAACGCAATCAATACTATTTGCACTTATTTTCAAAAAAACAGCCAGATTTAAACTGGGAAAATCCAGAACTGCGAAACGCTGTTTACGAAATGATGCGCTGGTGGCTAGATAAAGGGGTAGACGGATTCCGAATGGACGTTATCAATATGATTTCAAAAAATCCGGATATGAAAGATGCACCAGGTGGCGATGGCAGTAGTCAATTTATGAACGGACCAAACGTCCATACTTACTTAAAAGAAATGAACAAACAAGTCTTGTCTCAATACGATATTGTCACTGTCGGTGAATCACCGGGCACCTCGCCTAAAGAAGCACGCGACTATACCGCCGCGCAAAATCAAGAACTCAATATGATTTTTACGTTTGAGCATATGGACCTTGACCAAGCTTCTGGCGAAAAATGGGATTTAAAGCCACTCGACCTGACAGACTTAAAAGAAAATCTAGAAAAATGGCAACATGGCCTTCACGACGAAGGCTGGAATAGTTTGTATTGGAACAATCACGACCAGCCGCGTATTGTGTCGCGTTTTGGTGACGATCAACAATGGCGTGTCGAATCCGCTAAAATGCTTGCGACCTGTCTTCACTTTATGCAAGGCACACCGTATATTTACCAAGGCGAAGAACTGGGTATGACCAATGTTCGCTTTGATTCTATAGAAGATTATAAAGATATTGAAACCATCAATATGTACAATGAAAAGCGCGCAACGGGAATTTCGCATGATGACATCATGACGAAAGTTTATGCGAAAGGTCGCGACAATGCACGTACACCAATGCAATGGTCGGATGCACCCAATGGTGGGTTTACAACAGGCACGCCATGGATAAAGGTAAATCCAAATTATACAAACATCAATGCTCTACAACACCAAGATCCGGATTCTATTTATCAATACTACAAAAAACTAATCGCGTTCCGTAAAAATATGGACATCATCACGCATGGCGATTTCAAGCTATTGTACCGTGATGACAAAGAATTATTCGCTTATACGCGTACATGGAACAGTGAAAAATTGACCGTTTACTGTAATTTCTCGAGTCAGGAAAAAACAATAGCTTGCCCAGAAGGCGACACGTTAATCGGCAATTACGCTCGTCAACACGACGAAGGCGAACTAGTACTCAAACCATACGAAGCCATTGTCTATTATAAAAAATAAAAAAGAACATTTAGGAGGAACTATGGAAAAAGTATTAGGAGTCGACATAGGTGGCACGAAAATCCGCATGGGCATCATTGATGCGAGCGGCCAAATTTTATACGAAGAAAAAATTCCAACAGTCATTCCACTTTATCCGTACCTTGAAGAAAACGTTTTGCGGATATTGGCAGAGCAGCCAGAAGTCCAAGCCATTGGTATTGGCACGCATGGCTTTGTCGATCCGAAACAAGGAAAGGTAATCTACGCTGCAGAAACATTGCCAGGTTGGACGGGTACACCTGTTAAAGAATGGCTCGAAAAAGCAACAGGCAAACGCGTCGAAGTCGAAAACGATGCCAATGTTGTGGCACTTGCGGAAGCAAAATTTGGTGCAGCACAAGGGTTAAATCGTGTCGTCGTATTGACACTCGGCACAGGTCTTGGCGGGGGAGTATTATGGGACGGCAAGCTATTAAGCGGGGGACCGCATGGTGGTGCTGCGGAGCTTGGTCATATGATTCTCTATCCAAACGGTGTGAAATGTGCGTGCGGACGTCTAGGATGCAGTGAAATGTACGTATCTGGAACCGCGTTGCAGCGACGCATTAAAGAAGCTGGACTGCCAGTAACGCCTCCCGAACTTTTTGAAAATGCAAAAACCGATCCTGCTGCTAAAAAAGTGGTGGAAGAATTTACAGCCGACTTAGCACTCGTCATCAGTAATTTGCAAGCGGTATTCGATATGGAAATGGTCATTATCGGTGGCGGCGTATCAGAAGCGGCAGACTTGTGGATGGCTTCATTGCAAGAAAAGATGGAAGCAGTTTTATTAAATCCGGTGCCAGTAGAAGTAGCACGTTTTGAAAACGATGCCGGCATTTTAGGAGCTGCATTGCTAGTTCTTGAAAATTAAAGTGGGTAGGAGCGGAGAAAGAAACCGCTCCTATTTTTTGGTTTAAACGCTAAATAAGTTTTTTAATTATTTTAAAAAAGACTCTTGTGCAAACGTTTTCATAATGATATGATACAGATAATTAATTTGTGGGAACAACATCCAGTCCGTTTCCATTTTTTATTTGAAGCTTTGTGCAAACGATTTCATAAACATTCTAAAGGGGGATTTACTAATGAAAGAATTAAAGTTCAGCAAGGGGCTTGTAGCATCGTTGATGTTATCAGCAGCAGTTTTAGCAGGATGTAGCAGTGATGGAGAAAAAGAAGGGTCAGGATCTGAAGGCGAACAAGTAACGGTTGATATTTTCCAATTCAAAGTGGAATTTAAAGAACAGTTTGAAGACGTTGTCGCACTTTACGAAGAAGAAAACCCGAACGTTAATATCGAAATCACAACAGTTGGTGGCGGAGAAGATTACGGCGCAGCACTTCGTTCACGCTTTGCATCAGGCAACGAACCCGCGATCTTTAACATTGGTGGACCTCAAGATGTAGCGGACTGGAAAGACAGCTTAGCGGATTTAACAGACACAGCAGCTTCAGGCGCAGCTCTTGAAGGCACGCTTGACGGTGTAACAGTTGAATCTGAAGTACTTGGACTTCCTTATAACCAAGAAGGTTACGGCTTTATCTACAACACGCGTTTATTCGAAGAAGCTGGAGTTGATCCTGCATCAATCACGGATTTCGCAACACTTGAAGAAGCTGTGAAAACATTAGATTCGAAAAAAGACGAGCTTGGTCTTGAATCAGTATTCGCTTTCCCAGGTAAAGAAACTTGGGTAACAGGACTTCACTTATCGAATACATTCCTAGCACCTGAATTTGACAACAATGTACTAACAGCATTTGATGCTGAAACTGTTGACTTCAAATATGGAGAAGGCTTTAAGAAAATTGTTGATTTGCAAAACGAATACTCTAAACAACCAACAGTTAGTCTTGATTACTCTCAACAAGTTGAAGAATTGTTCTCACTTGAGCGCGTAGCGATTATCCAACAAGGAAACTGGGCTTACGGCTCAATCGCTGGCATCGACCAAGAACTTGCTGACAGCGGTGTTGGTCTTATGCCAATTCCTGTAGAAGGCATGGATAATGCTGGATTACCAGTTGGCGTACCAATGTATTGGGGCGTAAACAAAAAAGCTGACGAAGCAGTTGTAGAAGAATCAAAAGCATTTTTAGATTGGTTATATACATCTGATGCAGGTAAAACAGCTGTATTAGAAGACTTTAAATTTATCCCAGCTTACGAAGGTTACGATACGTCGAAAATTGCTGATCCAATGTCGAAAGCAATCTATGATGCATCTGAATCAGGTAACACAATTGGATGGGTATTCATGGGCTATCCAACTGGATGGGGACAAGATGAGCTTGGCGCGAACATCCAAAAATACCTAAGCGAAGAAGCAACATGGGACGAAGTTATGGACTCTGCTAAAGAAGCATGGAAAACAGACAGAGCTAAATAAGTAGCGATAAGCTATTGATCATTATGAGCGTTCAAAACAAAGTAGCCTCTGTGCTACTTTGTTTTGTTACTAGGGTAAATTAGACTTGTAATTTATAACAGAAATCATTTTACAAAGCATATTCCGCAAACCAACTCCGCTTTCCTGCGGGCTTAACGCCCGAGTGGATTTCGACACTTCGCTATCCCGCGGGAGTCTCCGTTGGTTTGCTCCATATCTTGGTGAATTGTTAGTAAAGGATACTTAAAAGAAAAAGCGAAAGGCCGTGCCCGCGGAAAGCGTCCGTCTGGAGCGATTTCTCAACCAAATCTAAAATTAACCGAACAACTCAAGAAAGGAATGATGCCCGTATGCGTACAAAAGATTTATCTTATTGGTTGTTTCTAGCCCCTGTATTAATGGCACTTACGCTAGTCGTCATCGTTCCGATGCTGCTAGGCGTGTATTATTCCTTCACAACTTGGAACGGCATCGACACAGGAGAATTCGTCGGATTCCAAAACTACATCGATTTGTTCAAAGATCAGCGTTTCCTTGATTCGCTATGGTTTACAACAAAATTCTCAGTAGTATCCGTTATCTTAATTAACGTAATCGGCTTGTCACTAGCGCTACTTGTTACAGGTCGCGTTCGTTCAAGCAAGTTATTGCGTACAACATTTTTTATGCCGAACTTAATCGGTGGATTGATCTTAGGATTTATCTGGCAGTTTATCTTCATTAAAGTATTTGCAAGTGTCGGCGAAATCATCGGCATGGAAAGTTTACAAGGCTGGTTGTCTACAACAGACACGGGATTCTGGGGCTTAGTTATTTTGATGAGCTGGCAGATGGCCGGTTACATCATGGTTATCTATATCGCTTATTTGGAAGGAATGCCGAAAGAATTGCTTGAGGCGTCTGAAATCGACGGAGCTTCTTCGTTCCAACGTTTCCGTTATGTTGTATTTCCACTTGTGGCACCTGCGTTTACGGTCAGCATGTTCTTAACGCTGTCGAATACGTTTAAATTGTACGACCAAAACTTGTCGCTAACAGGCGGCGGACCTTACAACTCTACAGAAATGGTCGCGATGGAAATCTTTAAGACGGCGTTTATGCAAAATGCCTTTGCTTATGCACAAGCGAAAGCCGTTATTTTCTTCCTCATCGTAGCGATCATCGCTCTTGTCCAGGTATATCTGAACAAACGTAAGGAGGTCGAAATGTAATGAAGAAAAAGTGGAATATTAAACTCGAAGTTCTCGGCCTATTGTTGGCGATTTTATGGCTAGCGCCGTTTTATCTGATGTTCGTGAACTCGTTTAAATCAAAAAAAGAAATCTTTATGGATACGATTAGTCCTCCAGAAAGCTGGAGTTTTGATAACTACATTAAAGCATTTGAAGAACTTGATTTTATGCAAACATTATTTAATTCGCTATTAATTACCGTCATTAGTGTAGTATTAATTATCCTCTTTTCAGCAATGGCGGCATATGCGTTATCGCGTGCTAAAAGTAAACTTAGTACGGTGTTATTTTTCACATTCGTTGCGGCAATGTTAATTCCGTTTCAGTCGGTAATGATTCCGCTTGTAACCGTATTTGGTAAGTTTGACATGCTGAATCGCGGGGGGTTAATTTTTATGTATATCGGATTCGGCGCAAGTCTTTCGATATTCTTGTACCACGGTGCATTAAACAACATCCCACGTTCACTTGATGAAGCGGCGACAATTGATGGGGCAAATCGTTTCCAAGTGTTCTGGTATATTATTTTCCCAATCCTTAAACCAATTACGGTAACAGTTGCAATCCTCAACATCATTTGGATTTGGAACGATTATTTATTGCCATCACTTGTTATTAATACACCAGGAAGTGAAACCATTCCATTGAAGATGTTCTTCTTCTTCGGTGAATACACGAAGCAATGGCATTTAGCGCTTGCTGGATTAACACTGGCCATCGTCCCAGTTATCATTTTCTACTTCTTTGCACAGCGCGAAATTATCAAAGGGGTATCAGATGGAGCAGTAAAATAAGGGAGACGGTCAAATGGCAATCACGATTAAAGATGTTGCGAAACGAGCGGGTGTATCGCCAGCTACCGTGTCCCGCGTAATTGCTGATAATCCGAGAATCAGTGTAAAAACGAAAGTGAAAGTTCGGGAAGTCATGAAGGATATGGGTTATTATCCAAACTTTCAAGCCCGCAACTTAGTGGCCAATAGAAGTCGAACACTCGGCGTAGTTATGGAAAACTCAGCAGCGCTGGCTTTTCAAAACCCATTTTTTCCGGAAGTATTGCGTGGCATTTCAATGCGCGCCCACGACAGTAAATACGGTTTGTATTTATCGACAGGTGCTACTCAAGAAGAAATTTACGAAGAAGTCGTTGAAATGGTGCAAGGTCGGCGAGTAGACGGCATCATTCTTCTGTATTCAAAAATCGACGATCCGGTTTTGGATTTCTTAAGGCAAAGTAAATTGCCATTCGCTGTTGTTGGGCGTCCACATCAAGATCCGAGTTCTGTCACTTACGTCGATAATGACAACATCAATATCGCAAAAGAAACAGTTGAATTCTTGATTGATCTTGGTCATCGTCACATTGCATTTGTTGGAGGAGCTGTGGATTTTGTCGTGTCACTCGACCGAATGAAAGGCTATAAGCAAGCCTTAGCAAAACACAATATCGTGTTCGACGTGGACTATACGGTCAATCAAGACTTTATGCAAGGCAACGAGCGCGAGTCTATTCGTAACTTGATGGCACTTCCCGTTCCACCGACGGCAATTGTCACGCATGACGATATGGTGGCGTACGAAGTAATTGGCTATCTCGAAGACTTGGAAATTAAGGTGCCTGAAGATGTATCCATTGTTGGATTTAACAATCACACCATTTCAAGACATTTAAAGCCGCCACTAAGCACGGTAGACATCTCGATTTACGAACTTGGACTATGTGCGACAGAATTGGTATTAGAGAAAATAACAGACGACTCGACACCTTCAAAACAAGTTGTGGTTCCTTCCAGGCTAATTGAAAGAGGATCTTGTCGGCGTCTTTGAGAGGGAATGGCTATGAATAAAAAATGGTGGAAAGAAGCAATTGTTTATCAAGTCTACCCACGTAGTTTTATGGATTCAAACGGTGATGGCTTAGGTGATATTAACGGAGTCACAAGCAAATTGGATTATTTAAAAGACATGGGCATCGATGTTATTTGGATTTGTCCAATGTACAAATCTCCAAACGACGACAACGGCTATGATATTAGTGATTATCAAGCTATTTTAGAAGACTTTGGGACGATGGATGATTTTGAACGACTAATGGAAGAAGTTCATGCACGTGGGATGAAACTGATCATCGATTTGGTGATCAATCATACGAGTGATGAGCATCCATGGTTCATAGAATCTAGTTCATCACGTCACAATCCGAAACGCGACTGGTATGTGTGGCGCGACGAACCGTTAAACTGGGAAAGTATTTTCGGGGGACCTGCTTGGGAATTTGATGAAAAAACGCAACAATATTATCTTCACATTTTCTCGAAAAAGCAGCCTGATTTAAACTGGGAAAACCCTGAAGTACGCAACGAACTGTATAAAATGATTAATTGGTGGATCGACAAAGGAATCGACGGTTACCGCGTAGATGCCATTAGTCATATTAAAAAAGAGTACGCCAATACAGAAGGGGCAGGCGATCATTTATTTGTTCCGTCGTGGGATAAATTCATGAACGTTGATGGCATCCAGCCGTTGTTGAAAGAATTGCACGAAGAAACATTTAGCAAACACGACATCATGACAGTCGGAGAAGCAAATGGTGTGTCGGCAGATGAAATCGATGAGTGGGTTAGCGAAGAAACTGGCAAATTCAATATGATTTTCCAGTTTGAAGACATTGATTTATGGAATACGGAAGTAACGAACGGCGTAAATGTTCCAGAACTCAAAAAAGTGCTGAGCAAATGGCAAGACAAAGTAAACGGCATTGGTTGGAATGCATTATTCATTGAAAACCATGACAAGCCGCGAGTTGTCTCGACTTGGGGAGATGATCAAACATACTGGCGTGAAAGTGCGACCGCATTAGCGTGTATGTATTTCTTTATGCAAGGTACGCCATTTATTTACCAAGGACAAGAAATCGGCATGTCGAACGCACCGTTTGAGGAACTTGATCATTTTGATGACGTTCATACGCATAACTTATACTTCCACAAAAAAGAAAATGGCATGGACCACGAATCCATTATGACGCTACTGCGTGCCACTAGCCGCGACCATTCACGTACGCCGATGCAATGGAACAATGGTTTACATGCAGGATTTTCTGCAGAACAGCCTTGGATTGGCGTTAATCCGAATTATGAATGGCTAAACGTAGAAGCTCAAGAAAACGATCCGCATTCAATACTGTCTTTCTACAAACAAATGATTTGGCTTCGCAAAAATATGGACGTCTTCGTTTACGGGGAGTATAAGTTAATTGAAATGGGTCATGAATCTGTATTTGCCTATACGCGCGAATCTGAAGACGACAAAGTGTTGATTGTTACAAACCTTGGTCAGCACGCTTGCTTATGTGCTGTTGACCCAGAAGATTCAACTTTGCTATTAGCAAATTATAGTAACATCGATCCCGAGCAATTAATGCCATACGAAGCACGTGTTTATAAAATACCAAAAGATGCAGTGATTGGGTAAAACTAAAAGCCGAGGAAAGATCCACTTTCCTCGGCTTTTAGATATCTAGCGTCAGATTTCTTACATCACAAATCGGGGGACATACGTTCTCTAAATGTGTATGATAAGTTCAGTAAATAGCTACATTGAACTTTTAAGGGGTGACTAAATGAACAAAGGCATGCTGCAATTATTTAAAGAACGGCAAGGTGTACGCGTGTTATATGCCTATGACGAAATTCAAAAATACATTGAACACGTCGCAGCTTATGCGAAGCATGGCATAGAAGCAGGAGATCATATCGTGTTGATCGAAAATCCTCGTTTGTCACCAAAAATCTATTCCGAATTAGAGAGTCAGCTAACAAAAGAACAGATGGAATGTATTCATTTTGTTAAAAGCTTTGATTTTTATTTTTCGAACGGGAATTACCATCCGCCCGCAATTCAAGCTTATTTTGAAAAAATGCTTCAACCATTTATAGAAGAAAGAGCAACATATAGAGCTTGGGTACATGTAGAATGGGCATCTGGAGATTTTCCTATGCACTTGATAGAAGACTTTGAAAAAGTTCTTGACGTCTCCGTAAAAAATTATCAATTCCCATTGATATGCGCTTACGATGATAAATTACTCGAAGACCCAATCCGAGACATGTTACTCAAAAAACATCCATATATATTGGGTGAAGACGATATCATCGCATCTGATTTATATACAACAGCAGAAAGTTAAACAGATTACACCGCTTAGAAATTAAGGCGGTGTTTTTTTAATTTGGTGGTAAAAATAGTATAGGCTGCGTGGCTTATTTGCTCTTACCCGTGTGTTTTTTGTTTATACCCGTGTGTTCGCATTCCTTACCTGCGAAATCCACGTTTATACCCGGGTGTTCACATTCTTTACCCGCACACCTCCATTATCCACACAAAATCTCGTCAATCTTTCGCTCAAAACGATTACACGTTCTGAACCAGGGTATATTCCTAACAAAACAAAGCATAAAGGAGTCGATCCAAAATGGCGTTTGATTATGACCTTGATTATGAAAATCTTGATTTACGAAAAAATCCAGAACTCTATCGTGTGGGTAGAGGAGAGCAAGGGGTACTTTTAGTACAGCCATATAAAGGTGAGATATTGCCCCATTGGCGATTTAAGACGCCAGAAATTGCGCAAGAGTCGTGCGATAAAATTTCTGAGATGTTTGAGGAGTACCGCAAACAAGATGATTTTGTCGGCATGGACATGGCACGTAAATTCATTCAAATGGGCTATACGCGTGCTCGGCGCTACACCAATTACAAAGGTGGCCGTAAATACAATGAAGATGGCAGTATAAAAGAACGAGACATTGATCCAATTAAAGCAGAGTCGGCAGCAATCTTTAAAAAACGCTGGGACGAAATCCGTGAAGATGAAGATTACTTGAAGCGCAAAAAAAAGCACCAGAAAGAATTTGGCTAAGCTGCATCTTTTATTCAACTAGAGCGTCAATTACTATAACAACTTACAGAAAATAGGTGGCGGAATGAAGAAAGTCGTATTAGCTGGAGGCACGGGCTTTGTTGGACAATACTTAGAACAGAAGTTCACAGAACAAGGTTATAAAGTGATCATTATATCTCGGCAGTCAGGACATTTGAATTGGTCGAATCATAGGGGAATTGTCCAAGCACTTGAAGGCGCAGAAATGGTCGTCAATTTAGCAGGAAAATCGGTAAACTGTCGCTATACAGAAGCCAACAAGCGAGAGATTTTTGATTCGAGGATGGAAACAACCGAAGCGCTAGGAACAGCGATTTTAAATTGTGACAATCCGCCACCGCTATGGATCAACTCTAGTACCTCGACAATTTATCGTCATGCAGAAGATCGTCCAATGACTGAGGCGAACGGTGAATTTGGCAGTGGCTTTTCAGTTGAAGTCGGCAAAGCGTGGGAGCAGGCGTTTTTTTCTTTTAATTTGCCGGCTACGCGACAAGTAGCGCTGCGTTTATCAATTGTTCTTGGTAAAGATGGTGGTGTTATGACGCCGTATGAAAATATGGTGCGCTTTGGACTTGGTGGCAAACAAGGCGACGGCAAGCAAATGTTTAGCTGGATTCATTTAGAAGATGTTTACAGAATCGTCTTGTTCGTGCGCGATCATGACCAAATTAGCGGTGTACTTAATACAACTTCACCAGAACCCGTTACAAATCGCGAACTAATGAAGCAATTGCGAATGGCAATGGATAGAAAAATTGGATTGCCAGCAACCAAATGGATGTTAAATGTTGGAGCGGTAATGATTGGAACAGAAACGGAATTGATTTTAAAAAGTCGTTGGATTTTACCAGAGCGTTTACAGCAGTTCGGCTTTACTTATACGTACCCTACACTCGACAAAGCGCTTCGAAATATACTTGACACTTAAAAGAGTAGGTTAATAAGACTAAAAAGTTCCTCGAAAGAGAAATTTTTTAGTTTTTTTTTATTATATTTTATATATATGTTCTTGTTTCGAGATATTTGCGTTTAAGATAATTGTATATAGGAAATGCCCTATGTAAGGGGGTGACGAATTGACCATAGACGAAATATTGATGATTGGAATTCGCAACCGAGAAGAACAGGCATTAACCGATTTGTACGACCGTTATCATCGCATAATATGGAATATTGCCCGTCAAAACAATCCAGATCAATCTGTCTGTGAGAAACTCGTCACTCATGTGTTCCGAGCTGTTTGGACAAAGCCCCAAGACTTTATACAAAATCGCAGATTGCTGGCGATGTTAATTGACTGCTGCCAATTGGAAATCCTGGAATCAGCTAATAAAATATAACATTCAAAACAATTCTTGTTGATCAAGAGTTGTTTTTTTATTTAAAAAAATAACTACTAAAATCACTTTCGAAGCTATCACGATTTTTACGCAACACTTTCAAGTTGACCAACTACTCGAAAGAGCGTAGCTTAAAGCTAACAGTTCCGTTTGGAACAGTTCTGAAACGAAAGATGGTGAAGTACGTGGAAGAAAGAGAAACGTATATGCAATTAATGTTGTCATTTGCCAATGTGCAAAAAAATATGGTTCGCTTTATTCAAAAATCAGCTGTGGAAAAAGGCTTGTCGATTCCACAGTATTCGATTTTGATGACTATTTTTAGTTGCAGTGAAATGACGCAAAAGACTGTGGGAGAAAAAACCTTCTTGCCAAAAAGTACATTGAGCCAAGCGGTAGACGGCTTAGTAAAAGAAGGGTATCTCCACCGGCAACAAGTGGCGTGCAACCGGCGTGAAATGATGTTGTCATTAAGTGAAAAAGGCCAAGAATTAGTAGATGGGTTTCATTTACAAGAAGACGGATTATATCAGGTATTTAAATCAGCGAGTAATCAATTTACCGCCGAACAAATGAGCGAGCTTCTCGAAGCTCACCAGAAAATTTCGACCTACTTAACAGGAGTGGAACTCGAGGTGACAACCAAATGATTAAAGTCTTAAAGAATTTAAGTCCGTACAAATGGATCGTTTGGGGCGTTGTGGCACTCGTCTTTGCTCAATCAATGGCAGAATTATTTTTGCCAACATTGATGGCGGACATTATTGACAATGGTGTAGTCAAAGGCGATATTCCATATATTTGGGAAATTGGTGGTTGGATGCTACTTGTATCTGCAATCGGAGCTAGTGCAGCAGTTTTTGCTAGCTTTTATTCATCGAAAGCAGCGATGGGGCTGGGGCGTGATTTGAGACAAAAAGTCTTTAAGCATGTCGGGCAGTTCTCACTTCAGGAATTTGATGAAGTTGGAACCGCATCGCTAATTACACGTACGACAAACGATATCAATCAAATCCAACAAGTTACCATTATGATGTTGCGAATGGTGATTAGCGCGCCGATTATGTTAGTCGGTGGGATCATTATGGCCGTTTCAAAAGATGCGAAATTATCGCTAGTTATTATCGGTGCAATGCCCGTTTTAATCGTGGTCATTTTGCTGATATTGAAATACGGGATGCCCTTGTTCCAACAAGTTCAAAAGCGTCTAGACGGCTTGAACTTAGTTGTACGAGAAAACTTAACGGGGATTCGTGTGATCCGTGCGTTTAACCGTGAAACCGAAGAAAAAGCGCGCTTGCAAAAAGCCAATCGTGAATTGGCGGATGTGTCGATCAAAGTCAATAAAGTCATGGCGTTTATGATGCCGACGATGATGTTGGTGATGAACATGACCGTCGTCGCCGTTATTTGGTTTGGTGGTATTCGCATTAGCAACGGCGCTATGCAAATTGGTGATTTAATGGCGTTTATCCAATACGTCATGATGATTATGTTTGCGTTACTGATGGCGTCGTTTATGTTCGTTATGATTCCGCGTGCAGCCGTATCGGCAAAGCGGATTAACGAAGTTCTGGAAATGCAGCCGGCTTTTAAAGATGATGGCACAGCTAAAGCAGATCGCAGTCGTGGCACATTAGAATTTGAAAATGTCACGTTCCATTACCCAGGAGCGGAAGAACCGGCATTATCGAATATTAGCTTTACTGCGAAACCAGGTGAAATCACGGCATTAATTGGCGGGACGGGTTCTGGTAAGACAACGCTCGTCAATCTTGTGCCACGCTTTTACGAAACGAATAGTGGGACAATTCGTGTTAACGGAGTTGATATTCGCGAAGCTTCGCAACAGGAAATTCGATCGAAAATTGGCTTCGTACCACAAAAGTCGATCTTGTTTACAGGAACGATCGAGGAAAATATTCGCTTTGGTAAACAGGATGCTAGCGACGAGGAAATAAAACAAGCCGCAAGTATTGCGCAAGCAGCTGAATTTATCGATCAAATCAAAGGCGGTTATGCAGCACCAATCGAGCAAGGCGGTTCAAATTTATCTGGCGGTCAAAAGCAACGTTTGTCGATTGCCCGAGCATTGATTCGCAAACCGGATTTGTATATTTTTGATGATAGTTTCTCAGCACTGGATTTTAAAACAGACGCGAAACTGCGTAAAGCGCTAAAAGATGAAACGAAAAACGCGACGGTGCTACTAGTTGCGCAACGCGTCAGTACAGTAGTCGACGCTGATCGCATCATTGTATTGGAAAAAGGCAAAATGGTCGGCATGGGCACGCATAAAGAATTGTTGGAATCCAACAAAGTTTATCGTGAAATCGCCTTATCACAGCTGTCAGAGGAGGAAATCGCATGAGCCAAATGGGACCTCCACATGGCGGGTCAAGTATGCCGCCGCAAAAAGCAAAAGACTTTAAAGGAACGTTCCGCCGCCTGGTTTCTTATTTAAAACCACGTCGCAAAAAACTGGCAGCCGTCTTTTTAGTCGCCATACTAAGTACAGTCTTCACGATCATTGGACCAAAAATTATGGGGATGGCCATCACTGAATTATTCGAAGGTGCTTACGGTCAATTTCAAGGAACGCCGGGAGCAGGCATTGATTTTGGTGTCATCGGACAGCTGCTCACACTTCTTGCCGGTCTATATGTATTTAGTAGCTTGTTCAGCTATATTCAGCAATTTATGATGTCGACAGTCGCGCAAGATACAGTCTATGATTTGCGTCAAGACGTCAATCAAAAACTAGAAAAATTGCCGCTCAAGTATTTTGATGGGCGTGCAAATGGCGAGACGTTAAGCCGTATGACGAATGACATTGACACCATCGGCAGCACCTTGCAACAAAGTTTGACGCAGTTTATCACATCAATCGTTACAATTGTAGGGATTTTGGTGATGATGTTAACGATCAGTCCATTGCTGACTTTAATTGCGGTGGTCAGTTTGCCGTTGTCGTTATTTATCATCAAACCGATTTTGAAAAAATCACAAAAATATTTTGCCAGTCAACAAAAAAACTTAGGTCGCTTGAATGGCCATGTGGAAGAAATGTACACGGGTCACCAAGTTGTCAAAGCGTTCGGACACGAAGAAAAGTCCAACGAACAATTTGATGCGGTCAATGAAGAACTATACACTGCAGGGCGCAAAGCGCAGTTTATCTCTGGAATCATTATGCCGATGATGACGTTGATCGGCAACTTGAGCTATGTCTTGATTAGTATCGTTGGGGGTATTTTGGTCACGCAACGAGCGATTTCAATCGGGGATATTCAAGCGTTTATCACTTATTCCAAACAGTTTACGCAACCGATTACTCAAACGGCGAATATTGCCAACATCGTTCAATCAACGATTGCTGCTGCAGAGCGCGTGTTTGAATTACTGGATGAGGAAGAAGAAGTAAAAGAGGTCACAACTTCTGTTCTCGACCGTGCCAAAGGCGCAGTCGCATTCAGAGACGTTGACTTTGGTTATGGCGATGAATTATTAATCCAGAACATGAATATCGATGTTCGACCGGGACAAACGGTTGCAATCGTTGGACCAACCGGTGCCGGAAAAACCACCTTAATCAATTTACTCATGCGCTTTTACGAATTAAATGCAGGACGCATTTTGATCGATGGACTAGATTCGCGCGATATGTCGAGACACGAATTGCGCCAAAATTTTGGCATGGTGTTGCAAGACACATGGCTCTTTAACGGCACCATTCGTGATAATATTGCCTACGGAAAAACAGGTGCAACTGAAGAACAAGTCCGTGATGCGGCAAAAGCGGCGCACGCGGATCACTTTATCCGTACGTTGCCAGACGGTTACGATACGATCTTAAATCAAGAAGTATCGAATATTTCTCAAGGTCAAAAGCAATTATTGACGATTGCTCGTGCGATTCTCGCCGATCCGCCGATTATGATTTTAGACGAGGCGACATCGAGCGTAGACACGCGGACGGAAATCTTTATTCAAAAAGCCATGAACCAATTGATGGCCGGACGCACCAGCTTTGTCATTGCACATCGCTTGTCGACCATCAAAGATGCTGATTTGATTTTGGTGATGGACCAAGGAAAAGTCATCGAGCAAGGCACACATCAACAACTGCTTGATAAAGACGGCTTTTACGCCGATTTGTATCAAAGTCAATTTACAGCAAAACTGGCTGTTTAAACCGAAAAGATCCACTGGGTAGAGCCCCAGTGGATCTTTTTATTCAGAAAACGATTCTTTTTGAGTCTGCAATCCGCGTGCGAGCCAAACAATCGCGCCGATCAACAAGACGCCGCTGATTACAAGTGTTACTGCGTTCGGCAAAGCTTTGGCGTAAACATCCGCCAAATTGAATATACCAATCGACTCGGGCCACGTCGGTGCTAAAAACAGCGAAGCGGCGGCAAGTGAATTATTGATGATGTGCAATAAAATAGGCACCAGCAAATTATTCGTGCGTAAATACAGGAGCGACGCCACTACACCAAACAAAAACGCACCGACAACATCAAGATGCAAAATACCGAACAGCAAACTCGAGATCAAAATACCGCCCCACATCGAAGTTTTGCCAATCAAGCGTTTCAACAACACGCCGCGGAACATAAATTCTTCGACCACAGGCGCGAGTATAGCGATAGTGAAAATGGTGAAAGCGATATACCACGGTGACTCAGGAATCGGGATGCCTTCTAGCAATAGGTCAACAATCCAAGGTGCAACTGGTGCCAGCACATAGAGCTGAAGCCAAAACATGCTGAGTGAAAACGCAATTGACACTGCCACTAATCCAACTAATGAAGGCAACCATTTTTTGATGCCGGTAAACGATAAAACGTTCCAAACAGAGGCATTGTGTTTTTTGAAATAATAACCAAAATAAAGTCCAGGCACAACAATATACATCACCAATTGACTGACGACATCAAACGTAGTTTCACTGACATTTAATGCGAGCAAGGTCGCCATACTAACAACCGATCCGATAACCGAATACAAAATCAAATAGCGAACTTTCATTTCTTCAAACATGGAGCACCGCCTTTTTAGGTGTCATACTAGTTTATACGAAAGCGAACGCAGTAAGTTTCACAAGTCATTATTTTTCGACAGCCGATGTAAAACAGCGTATGCTTAAGAGAGTAGACCTGTTCGCGTTAACGGCAGGGCTAACGGAAGGATGATTGACATGGCATTTCTAGACAAACTCAACCAACTTAAAGACAAGTCGATCGAAAAAGGCAAAGCCCATTGGGAAGAAAACAAAGACGACTACAAAGAAAAAGCTTCTAACTATAAAGACAAAGCCATGGTCATGAAAGACGACGTTGCGAATAAAATAAAAGAAAAAACGAAAAAGTGATTGATGGAGTAGCCAAGCTGAAGAGCTTGGCTATTTTTTGACTATAGAAGAAGTTTTGATTACCCGTATTTTCCGAAGCTTATTGCTCGCTTTCCGTGGGGTGGGAATCGAGCCTCCTCGTTCGCATACGCTCTCTGTGGGGTCTCTCAAACCCACTATTCCCACAGGAGTCGAGCAAACGCTTCTCCAAATACAAAGATATTTCACTTTAATATGTAAAAGTAATTACTTAGAGTAGGTTATTATCTTTTATAATACCTGTAGTAGCCAAGCTGATAAAGCTTGGCTATTTTTTTATAGACAATATACTAAGTATTGATAAAAGAGATTCCACATTCTTTTTTATACAGAATAATCAGACTTTTAATATAGCTCTATTCAAGCGATAATAGAAGAAAGGAAAGAGTGGAGGTCGTACGATGGAAAAGATTCTGTTTAGGACCATATTCTTTGTATTTATTCTTCTATTAACAGCCTGTCAGCAAGAAGAAGCTGAGCCGACTCCTGAGCAGCCGCCGGAAGAGACGACTCAAACAGTCGAATCCCCGGAAGGACGAGTGGCGGAATTTATCGAGTTGTGGAACATTAGCGATTTTCCCGCTATGCAAACCCAATATTTAAATCAGGGTACACAAACCGTCTACGGGGAAGCGAATTTTGTAACATGGCAACAAGAGCTGCACAAACAACTCGGCATTGAAAACATGAATGTGACGTATACAAAACCAGACAAAGAGACACAGTGGAATCAAGAACAACCGGCAGATTTTAAGATTAACGTAAATTTTGATTCGATTGTGGGGCCGGTGGAATTTACTAAAACCTTAACTTTGCTGTATCAACAGGATGATTGGTTTGTGGAATGGGACCCTTCGTTTATTTTGCCAAATTTAGAAGCGGGAGACCAAGTGACGACAGACCTTATTGAAGGAGCGCGCGGGGAAATTCTCGACCACAATGGCAAGGCAATTGCGTCAAATAGTGATGGCTACGAAATTGGAGTGGTTCCTGAAAACTTTGATTTGTCGAAAAAACAACAGTTGGCACAATTGCTCGGAATTACAGAAGAGACGATTGACGGGAGGCTCAATCAACCGTGGGTGCAGCCGCATTATTTAGTGCCGATTGCGCAAATCAAGGCAGACCAAGCCACACTTGATGAGCTATTTACGATTCGCGGCACCACGCAAGAAAAAGTAACGATGCGCAATTATCCGTACAACCGTGCACTATCTCACGTCACCGGCTATGTCGGCCCGATTACGGCTCAACAATTAGCTTCGTGGAGTGATCAAGGCTATACGACTGAAACTTTGGTAGGAAGGCAAGGATTAGAAGAAGTGCTACAAGAGCGGCTTCGCGGAAAAGCAGGCGGGCGTATCATTTTGAAAAAGCAGCGCGAAAATGCTGTGATTACCTCAGTTGAAAACGAACCAGTACCGGGCGAAACCGTTACATTAACCATTGACGCGGAGTTGCAGAAAAAAATCTATACAGTGATGAAAGAACAGCCGGGAGCAAGTGCGGCAATCGACCCAACAACGGGTGAAACCTTAGCACTTGTCAGCTCACCAGGCTTTGATCCCAATGAATTTGTACCAAACATCACCAATAGTCGTTTTCAAGAACTCGCAAACGATCCGTTGCAACCATTTTTCAATCGCTTTGCTGCTGTTTATACACCGGGTCCGGTTATCCAGCCAGTTACCGCAGCGATCGGAATGGAAAGCGGCACGCTCGACCCAGCGGAAGGCTTAGACATCACTGGGAAGACGTGGCAGCGCTACCGGTCATGGGGCGACTTCCGCATTACACGTCCGCGTGAAGATATTAAGAACCCCATTGATTTAGACAAAGCGCTCGTTTATTCCGATTCGATTTACTTTGCCCGACAAGCATTGAATATCCAAGACAATGATTTTCAGACAGGCTTAGAAAAATTCGGCTTTGGCGAAGAAATTGATTTTCCGATAGAGTTGAAAGCATCGCGGATTTCAAAAGACGGCACATTTGGCTCAGAAGGGCAGCTTGCCGACACCGCATCGGGGCAAGGTCAGATGCAAGTGAATATCTTGCACCTCGCCAATCTGTATAGCCCGATTTTGACTGACGGCAAACTCCACAAGCCGACTTTGTTTGTGAGTGACGAAAATCCGCAACTATGGAATGAAAACGTGTTGAGTGCTGCGAATGCGGAAATCTTGCGAAAGAGTTTAAGCAATTCAGGTGAACAACTCGGCACAAAAATTGCTGGTAAAAGCGGTACGGCGAATGAAAGAGGCAAGCAGACCAAGTGGTTCGTCGGTTATCAACCAGCAAATCCGAAGTTGATTATCGCGATGATGATCCAAGGCGACCTAAAAGTAGAGAAAATGGTGGAGGAAGCACTTGATTCAGAAGAATAAAAGTAGGCCAGGCAAGTTGCCTGGCTTTTTATGTGGAGATTTTTCTCACATAAAGTTTCAAGCTCATACAAAGATTATTTATTATAAGGTCTATTTCACGCTCAACCAGCACAATCAAATACCCAACCAGCAACAGAAAAACGAAACACGCTATTATTCACCAACCATCATGACACACCCTTTGCCCAAAAATGTCGATATCATGTCGCTGATCTAACACCGCCAAAGTTTTTATTGAAAACCAGAACGTGGAACTGTATGCTTTTCCGCAGAACGTGCTATATTTTTTAGTACAACGATTTGGAGCTCTCGAGCAACAGATCAAATCGGTTAAGAAAAGGAGGCGTCTGCATTGGGAAGGATTTAATGAAAATCGGGGAAGTTGCAAAAATGAGCGGGGTATCGACGAGAACCATCGATTATTACACGGTATTAGGATTACTACATAGCGAGCGGTCTGACACCAACTACCGGCTTTATCCGGCTTCTACCCTGCAGACGCTCCAACGCATTCACTTATTGAAAAAACAGCGTATGTCGATTCTGGAAATTAAAGAAGTGCTGGCTTCACCAAAAAGCTCGAAGACAGAGCTATTAGTAGATGAAGTATATGAAGAATTCGAATGCTTGCAACGAAAAATCACCAGCTTGGAAGAGCAGTTAAAAGATGCGCCAAGTTCTGTAAAACTGCACGTCAGCAAAGCACTCGAGCACCAATTAGCAGCAATCACTGCGTTGATCGCTTTGTTGTAAATAATTTTGGAGGTGAATCCCTTTTTTTAGGGAAGACACGTGGATATAGTTACCTTATTGAATATCGCTTTATTAATACTATTGCTGGCCTTAACGGCATTTTTTGTCGGTTCAGAGTTTGCAATCGTGAAAATTCGTATGTCGCGGCTCGACCAATTAATCGCAGAAGGCAATAAAAAAGCGGTCATCGCGAAAAAAGTAGCAAGCAACTTGGATTACTATTTGTCGGCTTGTCAGCTTGGGATTACTGTTACAGCACTTGGACTGGGTGCACTCGGAAAACCAACGATTGAACGATTGATGTACCCGATCTTTGATTTTTTTGCGGTTTCCGAAACAGTAGCATCAACCGCCTCTTACGCGATTGCGTTTATACTCGTAACCTATCTTCACGTAGTGGTCGGCGAAATGGCACCGAAAACATTAGCCATTCAATTTGCTGAGAAGATGTCGTTGCTATTGGCACCGCCACTTTACTGGTTTGGGAAAGTCATGAAGCCTTTTATTTGGGCATTAAACGGAGCGGCTCGCGTATTGCTCCGGATTTCCGGCGTTAAACCAGCGGATCACGAACAAGCGTATTCGGAAGAAGAATTAAAGATTGTCATGGCGCAAAGTTTTGAAGGCGGAGCGATCAACGAAACCGAATTGTCGTATATGGAAAATGTCTTTTCATTTGATGAGCGTGTAGCCAAAGATATTATGGTGCCACGTACAGAACTCGTCACGCTAGATAAAGACATGCCGCTCGAGGAAATTATCGAGATTTTGGATGAAAACAATTACACACGTTATCCTGTCACAGAAGATGGCGACAAAGACCGAATTCTTGGATTTGTCAGTGCCAAGAAAATGCTTCCACATATTGTTGCGGGACGCGAATGGTATTTGGAGAATTTCGTCTTAGAACTGCCAACTGTTTTTGAAGCAACCGGCTTACAAAATGCGCTAATGATTATGCAAAATGCACGCGTCCACATTGCCATTGTTGCAGATGAATATGGTGGTACGGCCGGCATGATCACTATGGAAGACATTTTAGAAGAGATCGTCGGTGAAATACGTGATGAATTTGATGCCGATGAAGTGGCTGACATTAGCAAAGTAAGCGACAATCAGTATTTGATCAATGGCCGCGTGCTGTTGAAAGATCTTGAAGAACGCTTTGATTTAACATTTGATGAAAGTGATGATATCGACACGATTGGTGGATGGATTCACTTCAAAAGCCCGGGAGATGTTGAAACCGGTGCGACGTTCGCGGACTTGAACATTTCATGGACCATCGTTGAAATGGACAACCAGCAAATCAAGCAAGTGATGTTTCATACGCATTCAAATAAGTTGAACGAATAACGTCAACTTACTCATTAATGGAGGTGAATCCCTCATTTCGAGGGAGACCAATTGGACGGACAAATAGTCATTAGTTTACTACTTATTGCGTTATTAATTATCGCAACTGCATTTTTCGTCGGTGCCGAATTCGCTATTTTAAAAGTGCGAATGTCGAGGATCGACCAATTGATCGCTGAAGGAAATAAAAAAGCTGTACTCGCTAAAAAAGTAGCCAACGATTTGGATTATTACTTATCCGCGTGTCAGCTTGGAATCACGATAACGGCGCTCGCCCTTGGTGCATTAGGAGAGCCGACCGTTGAACGGATGCTGCACCCGTTATTTGTTTCGTTCGAAGTCCCGGCCGCGTTATCGACTGTGTTGTCGTACGCGATCGCACTTTCGATCGTGACGTTTTTACACGTTGTGATAGGCGAACTCGCGCCAAAAACCTTGGCGATTCAATACGCTGAAAAAGTAACATTGTTACTTGCACCATCGTTGTACCGATTTGGTAAACTGATGAATCCGTTTATTTGGTTGATGAATGGCTCGGCACGGTTGTTACTGCGTTTATTCAAAGTAGAGCCGGCTAGTCACGAAGAAGCTCATTCGGAAGAAGAGTTAAAATTGATCATGTCGGAAAGCTTTCAAAGCGGCGAGATCAATCAAACCGAGCTGACGTATTTGAAGAACATCTTTGCTTTTGATGATCGCATTGTGCGCAACATCATGATTCCAAAAGTAGAAATCGTCTCAGTCGACAGCCGTTTGACACGTGCCGAACTTTTTGAAGTGCTGGATAACCATCAGTTTACGCGTTACCCAGTAGCTGATCATGGCAATAAAGACAGCCTCATTGGTTTTATTAACACGAAAGAATTGTTAACGAGCATGGCAGCCGGAAGAACACAAAATCCGGAATCGTTTATTCATGAAATGCCGCGTTTCCCTGAAACGACACCGATTCAAAAAGTGTTGACCAACATGCAACAAAGCCACACGCATATGGCCATCATCACAAAAGACGGTGCTATGAGCGGACTTGTGACGATGGAAGACATTTTAGAAGAAATCGTCGGCGAAATTAGCGACGACTCGTTTGAAGCAAAACCAATTTAATATGAATGAGTGAGAAGAGGAACCTGTGGGTTCTTCTTCTTTTTTTGGTAATTTATTGGTAAGGTTAAAAGAAAGAATTATACAAAGGAGAGGTGTGTATGAAAGAACAATCAGCAAGAAATACGAGAGAAGGGATTATATTTGTCGGCGCGTTAATCTTTTTTGCCGTAGCCACATTTTTTAGTTTGTACGAAGGTAGCCGTCTGGATAATGTCCCTTGGGAATGGCCGTACTCTGCGGTTTTTACTAATTGGCTAAACGGTGGTGTTGAGTCGGCTGCTGATATTTTGACGATTGACTATTTGGTATACGCTGCGAAATTCGCACCAGTGTATCCAACTATTATGTTTTTTTCTGCGTTCGCATTGCTGCTGCAACTAGCTTCGTGGATCTTAAAAAAGAGTGAAATTGCGTTAAGTGTGTTCCATCTCGTGTGTGGATTTGCTCTTTTGTTTATGAGTGGCGTATTGATGTCGTCGCCAACAGTCGGACTTGAGTTTTTCTCTCGGGTTTTCTTTGTTACGGCCTTAGTTGTGGTGATTTCAGGAGTGGTTTCTTTCGTTAAAGCTCGGAAACAGGTTGTGTGAGTGAGGTTGTTTGCGGGATCGGGTTGTTTGTTTGAGAGGAGTGATGCGTTGTTTGCAGGGACGCGCGGTTTGTTTGCGCGATAACGCTCGTTGTTTGCGGGATAGCCGAGTTTGTTTGCAAACCGCCCAAAACCAAAACCGAGTTACCCAAAACCAGAAAACCCCGACCAAAGCACGTACGCTTCGGTCGGGGTTTTCGATGAAAAGAGGGAGCAGCTGGGTGGTGGGAAGGTTGTTTGCAGGATCGGGTTGTTTATTTGCGGAAAGTGATGCGTTGATTGCAGTGACGCGCGATTTGTTTGCGGGATAACGCTCGTTGTTTGCGGGATAGCCGAGTTTGTTTGCACCACGCCAAAAACCTCAACCCCTAATTACCCAAAACAAGAAAACTGCAGACCCAGCGCTACTCGATGGATCCGCAGTTTTCGATTTAATCGGTCATCAGCTTCTCGAGTTGTTTATGCTCCAAAGCAACTTTTTCTCGCTGTAATTGAATATCCGCTAGTTTAATCTCGGATCTCCGATGTATATCAAAAGCAGCGAGAAGAATTGTTCCAATAGAAATTATTGTAATCATTAAGTAAAATCCGATTTCCAAGGTAGTCTCTCCTTTTATCCGTTAAGAGCTTGTTGTGCACGGTGCTGATCTTTTTTCTCCACATACAAATCATATTGTGCGGTATTTGTCATGGCGTCGCGCATATGTGAGGAACCGATATGACCTTCAGTACCGTGAACATTGGCATTTACTCGTAACACCGTGTCATAGCTGATGCCTTGTGTGCGAAGTTTATCGACCGCTTTGTAATACATATCATCACCAAAAGCAGTGTAAGCCAAATGCTTTTTCTTAAAAAATATCCACCGGATTAGTCCCATATCGCAACGCCTCCTGAGTATTATACGCACAATCGATCAAATGTTTCATTTTAGAAAAAATGGAACGCAATTTCCAAAAGAGCGTATAATAAAGGAACACTTGGAACGAAGAGAGGAGCATTGCCATGCAAAGCTACACTTTTTTATTTTTCGTGGTCGGACTGGTTGTCTTGGTTACGATGATTGCCCCTTATTTTAATTGGTGGGTGAAAAGCATCATTGTTATTTATTACGGCAGCTTGTCTTTTATATTTATCAACAAGCACACGTCCATCAATAGAACATACAAAGACATCACCCCGGTTCCCGCTGCCTATTGGGAAGAAAATTCGCAATGGGTGTGGACTATATCCAATCTGATTTTTTGGCCGTTTGGCATTATGCTGTTGTATATTTTCTTTCGGCTGTTTCAACGCGCTGAAATACTTTCTGCTAAAGTCTTTATCGCTATCGGTTTGTTGCTAGCTGTTATGCTCATACTTTTCTTGAATTTCGTTTTTAATTTTGAATATGGTTATCTTCCTTAAGAAATATTTACTTTTTTTGAAACATTTAGTTAATTTATTCGTAATACTATTATAGGCGCAACGCCATAGTCTATTCAATAGGATGCGCCAATCAGCAAAAGGGAGTGGGAAAAACATGCAATCATTAGGAATTATTACAGTCATTATTGCGCTAGTCATCATTGCAGCAATTGCCGGCATCGGGTATTTTTTCTGGATGAAGATCCGTTACCGTACCGCGAAATCCAATGAGGCGCTAATTATCACGGGTCCAAAATTAGGCGATCCGCAAAAAGATACGAATATTTTCACCGATGACGAAGGGCGTTCAATGAAAATCATACGAGGCGGCGGTTATTTACTGAAACGTTTCCAAACATCAACGCCTGTTAGTTTGACTTCATTTCAACTGAAACTTGCGACACCGCGTGTTTATACAAACGCTGGGGTACCGATTGTTGCAGACGCTGTTGCCATGGTGAAAGTCGCTGACACGTTAAACGGCATTGCCAATTATGCCGAGCAGTTTCTTGGGAAAGAACAAGAAGAAATTGAAACAGAAATTATCGAAGTACTGGGCAGTAATTTGCGTGCTATCCTATCGAAAATGACGGTAGAAGACATCAATAGCGACCGCGAGAAATTCAACACGGATGTACAAGACGTTGCCCAAAAGCAACTAGATTTGATGGGCTTTAAAATCACGTCACTCGGCTTGACCGATTTGCGTGATGCGGATGAAAATAATGGCTACTTAGAAAACCTAGGTCGACCGCGTATCGCAGAAGTGCGAAAGCTTGCTGAAATCGCAGAAGCCAATACCGAGCGCGAAACACGTATTCACCGCGCGCAAACCGACCAAGAAGCAAAAGAGGAAGAGTACAAACGCCAAATTTCTACAGCCGAATCGAAAAAAGAAAAAGACATAAAAGACGCCGCGTTTAAAGAAGAAACCGAACGTGCACGTGCCAAGTCGGAACAGTCTTACGAACTGGAAAAAGCCAAACTTGCAATGGAAATCCAAGACGAAGAACTCAGTATGCAATTTGCGGCACGTGAACGCGCAGTTAAACTTGAAGAAGAAGAAAGCAAAGTGCGTAAAACAAAAGCTGATGCGACTTACTACGAAACGACACGTTCCGCAGAAGCTGATGCGCGCCGTGCTGTTATCGACGGGGAAGCAAAAGCGAAGATTAAGCGTGACGAAGGTGCTGCAGAAGCAGAAGTTATTCGTGAGCGCGGTAAAGCAGAAGCCGAGTCTCGTAAATTGCTTGCTGAAGCAATGGAAGAGCATGGCGACGTGATCATCACCGAAAAACTAATCGACATGCTGCCAGTATTCGCGGAGAAAGTTGCCTTGCCACTAAGCAATATTGAATCGGTGAAAATCATTGATTCCGGCAACGGCCAAGGCATTCCATCATTTGGCCGAAGCGTCACGAAAACGATGGTCGACATGCAAGAACCGTTGAAAGAAATGACCGGTATCGATATCGGCGATTTGCTGAAGTCGTACGTCAATCGCAACAACCAACCCGCAGCGCAAGCACCAGTTGCAACAATGCCTGTGGTGCAAAAAGAAGAAACGGTTGAGGATATGAATCAACCTGAAGAAGAATTGTAAGAGAATATTGCAAGGAATAAACCCTAGGGCCTTAAAGGTTCTTGGGGTTTTTATTGTCTAAATTTTTCTACATAAAGTAATCAAAATAAGGTAGCATAAGAAATGAAGTGAAAATTTAGATAAAAGGGGAGTTAGAAATGAAAGGGATTACACGTTTTTCGAATAATTTGATGGAGCGTTATTTACCGGATCCGTTTTTATTCGTGATCATTTTGACGGTAGTGGTGTTCGGACTGGGCTTAGGCTTAACGGATTCGTCGCCTGTGCAGATGGTAGCTTTTTGGGGGGAAGGATTCTGGGCGTTACTGGCATTCTCGATGCAAATGGTGCTCGTACTCGTTACCGGATTTGTACTAGCGAGCAGCCCGATTTTCAAAAAGGGACTGGGCAAGCTAGCGAGTTTTGCGAAGTCACCAGGCAGTGCTATTTTGTGGGTATCGATTGTGTCACTTGCAGCAAGCTGGATCAACTGGGGCTTTGGCTTGGTAATTGGTGCGTTGTTTGCAAAAGAATTGGCAAAGCGTGTGGAGAACGTCGATTATCGCTTATTGATTGCCAGTGCGTATTCAGGTTTCTTGATTTGGCACGCGGGATTTTCGGGTTCGATTCCGTTGTCGATTGCAACAGAAGGACATCCATTTGCAGACAAAATCGGTATTATTCCTACGTCAGAAACAATTTTTTCAAGTTATAACTTAATTATCGTTCTGGCATTAATCATCATTGTGCCGTTACTCAATCGCATGATGATGCCGAAAAAAGAAGAAACCGTTACAGTAGATCCAAAAGTGTTAGTCGAACCGGTTGCGGAAGACGTTCCGGCAAAAGGCGATATGACACCAGCAGAACGCCTAGAAAACAGCTGGATTTTATCGATGGTTATAGGTGTTTTAGGTATTGCATTTATTGTTTATTATTTTAACAATAACGGTTTTGCGTTAACGCTCGATTTGGTTAACTTTATGTTCTTGTTCCTCGGCATTCTTTTCCACGGAACGCCGCGCAAATACTTGATCGCCGTTCAAGAAGCGGTCAAAGGAGCAGGTGCCATCATCGTTCAATTCCCGTTTTACGCAGGAATCATGGGCATGATGACAGCTTCTGGATTGGCAGCGGTCATTTCAGAAGCGTTCGTTAGCATTTCAACAGTCGACACGTTCCCACTTTTCGCATTCTTAAGTGCGGGACTCGTTAACTTTTTCGTTCCTTCAGGTGGCGGACAATGGGCGGTACAAGCCCCGATTATGTTAGAAGCTGCTGAAATGCTTGGCAGCGACCCGGCGAAAGTCGCGATGGCTGTTGCATGGGGAGATGCTTGGACAAACATGATCCAGCCGTTCTGGGCTTTGCCAGCACTGGCAATCGCTGGGCTTAAAGCAAAAGACATCATGGGCTTTTGTGTGATTGTGCTAGTGGTTAGTGGTGTAGTGATTGGCGCAGGGTTATTGTTTTTGTAAAGTAAAGATGAAGAGTGGCCTTGCCTGTGATTTGGGTAAGGTTTTTTTGTGCTACTAATTTAGTAGTTTATTGTAAAAAAAATAACCAATTTCTATATAAATTAGTTTAATATTGTGTTAACTTAGTAATAATATAGTTCAAATGAATTAATGCGATAACCGAAAAGGCCTATCGATAGGAAATGGAATTCTGAAGAACAACTAATGATATCAGGAAAAATACTTTACTAGATGAAAGGGGCGAGTGATTTATGTGGAAAAATAAGAAGTTATGGACATCTGCGGGACTAATCGTACTGTTAAGCGGCTGTAGCGGAGAAGTGGTAGACGTAGATGAACCTGTTCTTGAAGTTGCAGAAGTCGATGCTGCAGAAACAGAAAAATCTGAGAAAGAAGTAGATGACAAGGAAAAAGAAGAAGCGGAGGTAAAAGCTGAAACCGAAGCAGCAGAAAAAGCAAAATCTGAGGAAAAGCAAAAGGCTGAAGTAGAAGCAAAAGAGAAAGCAGAAGCGGAAGAGCAAGCGAAAGCAGAAGAGCAAGCAAAAGCAGAAGAGCAAGCAAAAGCTGAAGCCGAAGAGGCAGAACGCAAAGAAGCAGAAAATGCAGGTTCAGTATCTCAGCAACAAGCTGTAGGAATGGCAGAAAATTATATCTCATACACCGCATTTTCGAAAAGCGGACTGATCGAACAATTGGAATTTGAAGGATTTAGTAATGCAGATGCAGCATTTGCTGTAGAACAAATCGATGTCAGTTGGAACTCGCAAGCAGTACTAGCAGCTGAAAATTATATCGCGTATACTGCTTTTTCGAAAAAAGGACTGATCGAACAGTTGGAATTCGAAGGTCATAGTAACGGCGATGCAGCAAACGCAGTAGAAGAAATCACTGTGGACTGGGGCGAACAAGCCATGTTAGCTGCAGAGAATTATCTTGAATACACGTCTTTCTCAAGATCTGGGCTGATTGAGCAACTGGAGTTTGAGGGGCATAGTAATGCTGATGCTACGAATGCAGTGAATGCGGTAGGACTTTAATAAAAGACATAGAAGACTGTTATCTGAAATAGATAGCAGTCTTTTATGTTGTACCGGATAGGAACAAGTAAAGGGATATCGTATGGTACTGTTCAGCTACTTGAAGATTGCTTCTAGAAATTTCTGAAAGGGCGAGGGATATGTCTATTCGAGTAGTTTTGCACCCATGAACGTCGCAAAATGTTTTTCTGTTAATAGCGTTTTTGATTGGGGTGTTCAAAAATCTTCTGCCGTAAAAATAGCTAGTTTTTTTCTCTGCGCAGTTTTAGTTCTAGTCTTGAAGTTTTACTTTCAGCAAATCGTCGCTTCGCCCATTTTAATGCTGCCACTCTGTCCATCCACATAATCGATGCCCCATTCACAATTCTCTTTGTTCTCCCATTCAACGATGTACTGTCCACTTTCATAACCAACGGAAAGTATGTCGACTGTGCCGATGGAATTTATATGGTGTTGCTCTACAAGTGCTGCAGCTTCATTTTCTGTAACAGTAGGATCGGTAGGAGAACAACCACTAAATAGTAAAAGACATGTCAGTAAGATGCTGAGACTACTTGTTTTCAACTTATTCACCTCTTGTTAGGTAGACGGACACGGGAGAAGTAAGGTTACATAGAAATTTTGAACCAACAGAAAAATAGATTTTAAAGAGAATATTAATAAAAATATAAAATATTTTGTTTTTTTACACTATAACAGTTAAATAATGTTAATATATTTTTATTGAGTATCTATTTGCTGGGATGATTAAATAAGATATTCATACTAAAGAAAGAATTAGAATACATAAAAAATTTATAAATATGTAGAGCTTGTCTATCTTGCAGAGAAACTATTATTTGGAAATAAGGAGATGAAGATATGAAAACAATGGGAAATTCAATTGAATTTAGTAGCGACTTAACTATTAATAAAATGGTGAAAGATTTACATGAACTAATTGCAAAATTAAATCGCGTCAATATTGATACAGAAAGTATTGAATCGATATTCAACAACTTAAATGTTCTAAATTTATTTTCAAAACGCCACATTATTTC
The DNA here is from genome assembly GCF_000785555.1 of Planococcus sp. PAMC 21323. Taxonomy (NCBI): domain Bacteria; kingdom Bacillati; phylum Bacillota; class Bacilli; order Caryophanales; family Caryophanaceae; genus Planococcus; species Planococcus sp. PAMC 21323. The sequence goes on from NZ_CP009129.1 coordinate 522,628, forward strand.
TATAGCGGGTTTACAAAGTGTTGGGAAAACTTATTTAATCAAACAGGTTCTTGGGTTGCCAGAGGATCTTCTCTTATCAGAAGTGGGTGTTGGAGAAAAACGTCCTGTTTTAATCTCAGCAAATGCGAATTTAGATAAGATGCAATATTGTTGTACAAAGTCTATTCGTAATGCTTCGGGCAGCTTTGATGTGGTTACTTCATCTATTACAAAAGAGGAATTGAATATAGGGGTACAAAATCCAAGTAGCGATATGCTCTGGTTTGAAATTATTTTACCTACCGATAAACAGCTTGGCCATCTAACTTTAGCTCTTTTACCAGGGTTTGAACGTAGTTCTCAATCGGATTCTCAAAAGTTTTTAGATATCTTTTTAAATTGTTCTACAGGAATAATTTTAGTTTTAAATCATATGCGCTTAGCTCAAATGGATCAAGACATACTTCTACAAAAAGTTTCGAGTACATATAAAGATAAAATACCAGGATTCGTGTTAACACATGCTAGTGAATTATCAGAAGAGAAGAAAAAAAAGATTTCAGAAAATTTGTTGGAAAAATTTTCAATTGAAGACAATTCACAAATAGTTTTTTCAGATAAAGATATGGCAAGTGTACCAACCGAGGTAGAACGTTTAATTAAACAAAATAGTCAATTTACTTTCGAATCACTAAGCTTGCACCATAAAAAATTATTATTAATTGGTCAGGATCTTTTTCAAGAACTAAGTAAAATAGAGAAAATAATTGAAGTTAAATATGATATAGATGATGATTCAGACCAACTGCGCGTAATTCAAAAGGAGTTTATTAATCATCGTAAACAATACTTAAAAGATTTGAAAAAAAATATGGATCGTGAGATGAAACACCACGTAAATAGGAGTATTGGATTAGTAAACAAAGATTTAGAAAATGAAAACCCTAACTTATGGAAAAAATTTAAATCAGCTTTCAAAAATGATTTATCATTTAAAGAAAGGCAGGAAATTTTAAGAGGTATAAATGTTATTTATGCTACTAAAGATCCTTTGAAAATTGATCATATGATGATTCAAACAATTGATCAAACAACAAAAATTAAAGCAAATAAGTATGAGTCAACCACCGCTAAACCAATAACACAATTACAGCAATCGCAGACAGATTCATCACAAATTTCATTAAGTTTTTTACAATCTAAAAATAAAGAAGAACCTAGTTTACGAAACAATTCGAATTCTACTCAAACCAAGGATAATACTTCGAAACAAGATGACACAGAATTTCTAAATCGTGAAATTGAGCACACTTTGCAAGTAGTGAAAAGTTATTTGAATCCAGCTATAACTGATGTTAAATTAAGCAATAATGACCTACGATATATGCCTATTATTGCTGGTGCGATTGCGCAACAAGTCATTGTGTCAAAGAAAATAATTAATCAACATGAGATTTCGGAAAGTGAAATGAATAACTACGACTCACTAAAAACGAAAACAGGCAGTATAGATCCTTTTAAAAATGAAGTGAATAACTTAGCCCTTGATATGAAGCATATGGTTGCAGGAACAACAGTATTTTTTGGAATTGATGCTATTGATGGAGAATTCAATGCTTTTGGTGCAATAGTAGCTACTTTAAAAGGGTTGGGCTTAGCAACGGGGGCAGCAACAGGAGTAGCCGGGATTGGAATTGCAGCTTTTGCATCAGCACTCGCGATTAAAAAGGGTTCTGAAAAGATCGAAAAATATAAGTTTGAACGCCAAGATTATGCTAGTAATGTATTAACAGCCGCAGGAAATTATCAAGTAGAGTCCATGTTAGAACTTATGAATGAAATAATGGATGAAATGGAAGATAAATTAGTGTTGGCTTATCAATCGCGTCGCCAAAGCAAAGTGAATTTATCTGTCTATGAAGAAATCGATTCTCGTATTAGTCGGTTGAAATATGAGTGCGGAAAATTAAGGGAAGAAGCGTTCAGAAATGCAGCATTTATTAAGTGAATTCCAACTACGTCGCCTTGACTGGGCATTTGAAGCAAAAGATAGTTTTTTGAACAATTTTCAAATTTTTGATGCAGTCGAGAAAATGACAGAGAACAAAAAAGTTGTTGTTTCCGTCTACGGACCTACTCAAGTAGGTAAGACAACACTCATTTTAAGTCTGTTGGGAATAAAAGGGAATTACTTAGAAGAAATAACAGAATTTTTAAGAGGAAAGCGTGATGCAGGAAAATCTGCAACTGTCACTGTTACAAAATATAAAATTTCACCGACAGAAGATTATATTATCAAGTTGCCAAATCAAAAAGACATAGTTATTCATACTCCTACCCAATTAGAAGAACATATGATGCAACTACGACATCAAGTAGAAACTGGAGCGATTCGAAGTGTAGAACCGGTTATGATTGCAATTCCTAAATCAAAGTTTAACGACCAAGAAACTAAGATAGAATTAATTGACTTACCTGGCATTGAATCTGCTGAAGAGAAAGAAGTAAAACATGTTGAACGTTGCGTGAATTACTGGATTCCTAACTCCCATATTTGTCTAATAGTAAATGGTGCTGGAGATTTAACGTTTTTACGTGATATTCAAATGTTGCAGCTCAAGAACTGGTATGATTATCCCGAGAAATATTTTGTTGTTTTAACACGCGCTTTTTCACCTGAATCTGTGCAACGGCGAATTGATTCTAATCAAATAAAAAATACTAATGAAGTGATGGATTACTATAACAAGCAAGTGCAGGAAATTATAAAAATTCCACCTGGTACTATTTATCCTATAGAAATTGGTCAAAGTTTAAAACGATTAACGCAAGCCGAAAAATTGTTAGCAGATGATATTTTCACTCAATTAAAAGAGAAAGTTCGAACTGTCGATTTTCATAAAATTTCCTTTAGTTTTTTGACAGGCTATTATCAAGAGATATTGAAGAAAAGTGAGAAAGAAATAGAAAACCTAGAATTTGCGATAAAGGAAAAAGAAGAGGAACACTGTTTTTTATTGAAACTGCTTTCGAAAAGTGATATGGAAAAAAAGAAAGTTTTAAGAAAATTGAGTGAACAAAAGTCTGTTTTAAAAGAAAATCAACAAGCGTTTGTGGAATTATATGAGAAAGTATTTAAAAAATCAACTTTATCAAAACTAGTAAAGTCGAGTTATGATAGCAAAAATCCAGAGAAAAAGGCTAGTAAGTTGAATCAGCTTACTTCAACTATTATTTTTGAAGTTGAAGATAAATTGAAAGATACGCTAAAGGAAATGAATAAATATTTAGAGGAAGTCAACGAAGCATGCGAATTAACTCGTAATGAAAAACTTCTAATGAATGAGAATGTAGAAATTATTTTTGATAATTGGGATTATTCGAAAATGGATAATTATATTTCAAAAAAAAACTTTAATGCCAAAAAGCAGTCAATGTCTAAAAGTTTGACAGAGAGTGTTAGTAAAACTTGTATTAAGGTACAAAATTCCAAAAGTAAACTAAAGGTAAAGTGGGAAGTAATCGAACAAGACTTTAAAGATCGTGAATATCGTGTGACAAATAGATTTAATGTGAAAGAACAAGAACTACAGGAATTAATTCGCATAAAGAAAGACGAAATACGAATTTTAGAAAAAGAATTGAAAGTTGATCTTCAGCACTGGAACAGAGATTTAGAGCATGCGACAAAATATAGGAATTACTTTATAAAGCATTTTTTGGTACGAAAAGAATCATTATTGAAAATGGCCGTTTCTGACAATGTAGAAGAAAGATATTTGGCAAATCTTTATCTCTATACACTAGGTAGTGATGCCACAAAAATTATTAATTCATTGGAGTTTAATCATGGAGACAAAACAAAAAAAAATTAAAACAAATGACGATTATTTGTATGAAGAAGCTTTAAGTTCCTTAAAAGAATTAAATCAAGAAGTCTTTTTAAATAATTTAAATGAACAATTAAAACAATTTATTCAGAAAGTATCTATGGAGGTAGCTGAATTAAAGTCTCAAATTAAAGATGATACTCTAATCACGAATTCAACTCTAGCTTCTGTTAACTCTGAATTTGGCTCTGCGATTGAAAATTTTACAGACGAAACAAAAGAAAATTTAGAAATGCAAGATGGTCAAATCCGCAACTATTTTAGTGATTTTCTTAATTATCTTAATGCGAAGCTAGAAGAAACATTAGCTACTGCACAAGAATCAAACGATTTATTAATTCAAAATATAACTACATCAATTCATAAACACGAAGAGCGTTTTGAACAATTTAATAATCGTCATGACGCTATTTACCAAGTCCTCCAAAGTGAAAATGTAAAATTTGAGCATTTGGTAGAAAACTTTAGAGACAGTACGACACAAAGTATTGCAGTGTTAAAAAAGATTCATCTAAATTGGCTTTCAGCTATTGAAGAATTGCAATCAAAATTTTTGGTGGAAATAGACAAAATACAAGAAGTAAATAAAAAGCATCAAACATTTATCGACCAGTCGAATAGTGCTGTTATATTTGAACTTAGTCAGTTAAAGAAAAATCATGAGCGCTTAGAAAAAAATATAGAACAGCATGAACAACGGCAGCAATTTCTAAAACAAGAGACAGAGCAGTCGTTAAATCAATTTAAGGCATTCATGAGCGAGCAGCAAAAATCAAACTTAGAAACTATTTTTGATCAGATGAGAAATGAGCGCAATAATATAGAGACAAAACTAGAAGAACAAGAAAAACTAATAAAAATCAATCAAAAAACGAACAATATTTTCTCCACAATCATATGTGCCATGGTAATTGCGCTCATTGTGTTGCAGTTTGGCTAGAAATAATGGTATCACCTGCCCGCGAAATGGACTCCTCTACATAAGAGACAATCCATTTTACTTCGACCAACATGTACGCTATAATGTACATAAAAGGAGATGGTGAACATGTCATCAATTACTGCTACAACTCCAACCAATCTTAGAAAAAATCTTTTTAATGTTTTAGAAGATGTTACAGAAGCTAACACAGAAGTTATCATTACGCTAAAGTCTGGTAAAAATGCTGTATTAATTTCTGAAGATGAATTGAATTCCTATCGTGAAATGGCTCATTTGATGTCTACGAAAGAGAATAGAGATAGACTTAATGAAGCCATTACTCAGCTTGAAAATGGCAAGGGAACGGTTCGAGAGTTACTCGAGGAAGATAAACATGCTGAAAGTCTGGTCTGATCAGGCGTGGGAAGATTACCTTCATTGGCAAGCTACTGATAAAAAGATTGTGAAAAAAATTAACAAATTAATAAAAGAAATCGAGCGTCATCCATATACGGGACTTGGTAAACCAGAACCGCTGAAACATGACTGGACTGGTTATTGGTCTAGGCAGATTACACAAGAGCACCGCTTGGTTTATAAAGTTGAAAATGATTCCGTTAAAATTGCGCAAGCAAGATTTCATTATTGAAAAGTGTTCCTATCCTTATGGGCTTTAAAACTAGTAAGGAAATTTTATATAGTTATTGTTTGCGGATCCATTTGGGTTCGCTTTTTTTTAATTTAAGAAGCTTATGCAGATTTATTGATTGTAACAACAAATTCAAATCAAGTTTTCTTTAACATACCCCTCAGTTACATTCTCCCTCCAATGTGGTAAAATTATCTAAATAGAATGACTACCATAAGAGGGGGATATCATATGGTACATCAAGCAAGAACGCAGTCGGAAGCGCAGCTGGAAAACGAGATGATCGAGCAACTCGTGGGTCAAGGATATGAACGAGTTTCCATTCCTTCTGTCCAAGCATTACAAGATAACTTCCGCACACAAATCAACAAGCTAAACGAAGAAAACCTAGAAGGACAAGCGTTGTCTGATAAAGAGTTTGAGCGATTGCTGTTGAAGATTGAAGGCAAGAGCGTGTTTGAGTCGGCTAAAATTTTGCGCGATAAGGAAATCATTTCGCGCGATGACGACAGCATCCTTTACTTGAAATTATTCGATACGCAAAACTATCAAAACAACTTTCTCCAAGTGACGCATCAAACCACGGTGGTGGGACGTTACACAAATCGCTATGATGTGACATTGCTGATCAACGGCTTGCCACTCGTTCAAATTGAATTAAAACGGAGAGGTCTTCATTTTGCTGAAGGCTTTAACCAAATTATGCGCTACCGTAAAGATTCTTACGGTGGTTTGTTTAACTTTCTGCAAGTTTTTGTAGTGTCAAACGGCGTTGACACGAAGTATTTTGCCAACTCGGACCGGGAGCCGATGAAGAGTTTGATGTTTTTCTGGTCGGACGATGCCAATAAACGCATCACGAAACTAGATGCATTTACTGCTTCTTTCTTAAACCCCGTCATGTTACAAAATGTTTTGTCCAAATACATGATCATAAACGAAACCGATAAACACTTGATGGTCATGCGCCCTTATCAAATTTATGCGGTTGAACGCATTCTCCACCAAACCATTGAAAAAGAAGAAAATGGCTATGTGTGGCACACGACCGGGAGCGGGAAAACTTTAACTTCCTTTAAAGCCAGCGAACTTTTAGCGCAGCAAGAAGACATCAAGAAAGTCATTTTCCTCGTTGACCGAAAAGACTTGGATTCGCAAACGATGGAAGAGTTTAATAAATTCGAAAAAGACTCTGTCGACCGAACAACCAAAACCGGAGTGTTGGTCAAGCAGTTAAAAGATCCGAACCGGAAACGAATCATCACAACGATTCAAAAAATGGCACACGCCGTTAAAACGGAACGGTACCGCGACGTGATGAAACTATACGAAAACGAAAAAGTCGTTTTTGTTATTGATGAATGTCATCGCTCGCAATTTGGTGAGATGAATTTACTGATCAAACGTCATTTCAAACGCGCGCAATACATCGGTTTTACCGGCACCCCGCGTTTTGTCGACAACAAATCACAAGACGGCCGCACCACATCGGATTTATTTCAAGACTGTTTGCATACCTACTTGATTAAAGACGCCATTCATGATGGCAACGTGCTCGGCTTTTCAGTCGAATACGTCAGTACGATGAAAGGCAAAGACGGCATCGATGACGTCACCAAAGTGCCGGGCATTGACCAACAAGAATTGTGGCTAGCAGATACACGCATAGACATGATCGCGCGTCACATCGCAAGCATTCATTCGAATAAAACACATAATAAGAAATACACCGGTTTACTGACGGCAGAAAGCATTCCAGCTGCGATCAAGTATTACGATGCCTTTAAGAAAATCGATTCGGGCATGAAAATTACGTCGATTTTTAGTTTTGGGACAAATGAAGAAAGTGTGGAAGGCGAAGAACATTCGCGTCATTCACTCGAACGCATTATGGAAGATTTCAATCAAGAATTTGGCAGCAATCACACGACGGAAAACTTCTCTTCTTATTTTGCGGATGTTTCGAAAAAAGTGAAATCCGCACAAATTGATTTGCTGATTGTCGTTGATATGTTCTTAACCGGCTTTGACGCCAAAACCTTGAGTACTTTATACGTGGACCGACCGTTAAAGCACCACGGCTTGATCCAAGCGTATTCACGGACAAACCGTGTTGAAGGGCCGAAAAAACAATACGGCAATATTGTGTGCTACCGCAATTTAAAAGAAGAAACAGATACGGCTGTTCGGTTATTTTCTCAAACGGGAGACACGGAAACGGTTCTGATGAAACCTTACGATCAATACTTGGCAGACTTTAAAGACCAACTAGACCAACTTCTCGACATTGCGGTTTCACCAGAAGCGGTAGACGACTTAGAAGGCGAATCCAAGCAAAAAGAGTTTGTTATTTCATTTCGCGACTTAACACGCATTCTTACAAAGTTAAAAACATTTGTGGAATATGACTTTAACCAACCCGACATGGGCATTAGCGAACAAACCTATAAAGATTTCAGAAGCAAATACTTACTTCTTTATGAAAACGATAAAAACGCCAAAGATAAAGTGTCCGTCATTAACGATATCGATTTTGAAATCGAATTGATGCAGACGGACAAAATCAATGTCGATTATATTCTTGAGCTCTTGCGCAATACAAACTTTGAAAATAAAAACGAGCGTGACGCAGCGGTGCGTCGTGCGATTAAAGAAGTGAACGAAGCATCAAGCGATGAAATGCGCTTGAAACGAGATCTATTATTGGAATTCTTACAAGGCGTTGCGCCAACGCTTACGAATAAAGACTCGATTGATCAGAAATACCACGACTTTGAAAACGAGCGTCGCAAACGCGAAATCCAAGCAATGTCTGAGAAAGTCCAAGTGGCAGAAGACCGGCTCGAGTATTTTATGAAAGAATATGAGTATACGGGCGTATCCCCTGATCAAGAAATCAATGACGCGATCAAAGCACCGTTTAAAGAAAAGCGGAAACGTGTTCAGGCGTTAAAGGATTTTATCTATGATAATGTGAGGAAGTATTCTTGAACAAACATCACTCATAAAAAACGCTTCGGACGCTTTGGGGATGCCTCCCACAATAAGCCAGGCGAAAAAACCGCCAGTCTTATTGCTCCGGCTACCCCGTGGACGCGCCGAAGCTTAGTGCGTAAAATCTAACAAAGCAACTGATGAGAGACTATAATAGTAAAAGACCTGCAAGTAGCGGGCACAACAAACTTCACGCCACGGTGACAGACACAATTGTTCCTCAAATTGTGACTGACGCGGGGGCGCAATTGTAGCAGAATAGAACGTATCGATCACACCAAAGGAGAATCACAATGACAACTTCAGAAAAACAACGTCAGCAACAAGCTGAATTGCATAAGAAACTATGGACGATGGCCAATGACTTGCGCGGTCAAATGGAAGCGTATGATTTTAAAAACTATATACTCGGTCTTATTTTTTATCGTTATTTGTCAGAAAAGACAGAAGCGCGGATTGCGAAGTTATTAGAAGAAGACAATATTTCGTATGAAGATGCTTGGAAAGACGAAGAGTACCGCGAAGGATTGATCGAAACCTTGCTTGAGGAAATCGGCTTTGTCATCGAACCGGAATTCTTGTTTTCATCGATGGTAATGGAAATTCCAAAAGGCGATCAAGGGAAGTTTGACGTGGAACTGTTGCATAAAGCGATTAAAGCAATTGAAGAATCGACTTTGGGAACAGATAGCCAACAAGACTTTGAACATCTTTTTGATGACATGGATTTAACGTCAACAAAATTAGGACGTGACGTAAAATCGCGTTCAAAACTAATCGCGAAAATTATCTTAAGCATTAACGATATTCCGTTCTTACACGACGATGTAGACATTGACGTATTGGGCGATGCTTATGAGTATTTGATTTCACAATTTGCGGCGAATGCTGGCAAAAAAGCAGGCGAGTTTTATACGCCGCAACAAGTATCGAAAATTCTGGCGAAAATCGTGACACATGAAAAGCCAGACTTAAAGAATGTGTACGATCCGACGTGTGGATCCGGATCACTAATGCTGCGTGTAGCTAAAGAATCAAATGTACGCTTGTTTTATGGTCAAGAATTAACAACAACGACGTTTAACTTGGCGCGCATGAACATGCTGCTGCATGATTTGCGTTATACCGATTTCGATATTCAAAATGAAGATACGTTAGAAAATCCGAAGCATGTCGACATGCGTTTTGAAGCCGTTGTCGCAAACCCACCGTACTCCGCCAATTGGAGTGCAGACGCGAAATACTTAGACGATGAACGTTTTAGCGATTACGGTCGCCTGGCGCCAAAATCAAAAGCGGATTTCGCCTTTGTGCAGCATATGATTCATCAACTAGACGATAACGGAACAATGGCCGTTGTGTTACCGCATGGTGTATTGTTCCGTGGTGGAGCAGAAGGAGTCATTCGTCAATTTCTGATCCAAGACAAAAATTATTTAGATGCAGTGATTGGCTTGCCAGCTAACGTGTTTTTCGGTACCTCTATCCCAACATGTGTTTTGGTTTTCAAAAAGACGCGCAAAGAAGATGCCAATGTTATATTTATCGATGCATCAAATGAATTTGAAAAAGGCAAAAATCAAAACAACTTAACCGACGAAAACGTCGACAAGATTGTCGATACGTATAAATCGCGTGAAACAATTGAGCGTTATTCATACGCTGCGAGCTTGGAAGAAATTAAAGAAAGCGACTACAACTTAAATATCCCGCGCTACGTAGATACGTTTGTCGAAGAAGAGTCGGTAGATTTGGAAGCAGTACAAGTAAGATTGAAAGAAATTGATAAAGAAATTGAAGAAATTGATCGCGAGCTAGAAGAGTATTTTAAGGAATTGGGGGTTGGTTTAAGTGAACGTACCTCAGTTGAGATTTAGTGGGTTTGATGGGGATTGGGAGATTAAGAAAATTAAAGACTTTGCAACAGTAACTTCTAGCAAAAGGGTTTACCTAAATGATTATGTTACTAACGGAATTCCATTTTACAGAGGCAAAGAGATTACCGAATTGAAGTCGGGGAAAACTCCAGAGGATGTGCTATACATTTCCAATGATAGATATGAAGAGTTTAAAACAAGGTTCGGGGCACCTGTCAAAGGAGATATTTTGATTACAGCGGTAGGTACAATTGGGAATAGTATGTTGGTAGAGAATGATGTTGAATTTTATTTTAAAGATGGAAATTTAATTTGGTTAAGAGAAGTTAATCAAAACCCAAAATTTTTATTGTATGTCTTTTCAAATCCGGCTGGACATAAAAAATTACTTGATTCTGCTAGTGGTTCCAATCAAAAAGCACTTACTATCGTTGGCTTAAATAAGTTGGAGTATAAGGTGCCAAAAATTGAAGAACAAAATAAAATTGCTTCTTTTTTCTCGTTGATTGATCAAAAGGTCCAAAAACAACAAGAAAAAATTGAGAAACTAGAACAATTTAAAAAAGGCATGATGCAGAAGGTTTTCTCGCAGGAGTTGCGGTTTAAGGATGAAGATGGTGGGGAGTTTGGGGAGTGGGAAGCAAAGCAATTAAAAGAATTTGCAACTAAAACAGTTAAAAAGAATAAAGACATGAAAGTTACGAATGTAATTTCTAACTCAGCCAAACAAGGGTTAATCTCTCAGAGGAGTTACTTTAAAAAAGATATTGCTAATGAGCTTAACATTGACGGTTACTATGTAATTTCTAAAGGGGATTTTGTATATAATCCTCGAATATCTAGTGAATCGCCATATGGACCGGTTCACTTTTACGAACTAGAAGAGGATGGAATTGTTTCCCCACTATATCTTTGTTTTAAAACAAAAAATATTAATTCTAAATTTCTAAAGTATTTCTTTATGAGTTCTCAGTGGTATAAGCATATATATACTCATGGAGATAGTGGAGCAAGGCATGATCGTGTAAGCATTAAAGACGCTGCTTTCTTTGAAATGAAAATTGCTATGCCTAGTATGGTTGAACAAGAAAAAATAAGTGGTGTATTAGATGTATTGTATCTAAAAATTGAAAAAGAAAAAGAGAAGTTGAGGGTTTTGGAGGAGCAGAAGAGAGGGTTTATGCGTGGGATGTTTGTGTAAGAAAAATAGCCAAAAAGAGGGGTGGGGGAAATGGAGTTTAGTATTTATAGGCAATTAACCCGTAAGATAGATTTGATTCAGTATCTTATAGAAAAAGGGCTGCAAAGAGTTGGAAATACTCAAATTCATACAAGCACTTTAATAATTGAGAATGAAAAAGTGGAAAAAGAAGTTATTTTAGATTTCTTTTTTAAGTTGGATACAGAAGAAATCGAAATCAACTGGGCTAATTATTGGAGTAATTTTTTTGATGGCGCTAATATTCGGGAGAAAACAATAGAGTCCGCTTATGGAATAATTATTTTTGACATAGAAGGCAGTATATTCACAATATCCCTTGGTAGAGGTCATAGTTTAGCAAATAATTTTGCTGATTATGATTTTGGTTTTGACATGGCAGAAATATTGCATGACACAGAGACTGTTGAAGTGAAATCATCAAAATTTTTTAAACAAACTAAAAGTAAATCTCTAACTCAATATAATGCAAATTCATATGTTACATCTGAAATCGGTGAAAGCAACGAATTGTTAATTAGTAAAATTAAGCTAGCAGAGAAATATTCTGGATTTCATTTATACTCATACAGAAAAAAAGCTAAATTCGGTACAGCAATTAAAATAGAGGTAGATTCCTATATACCTTCCGTAATGATTGATGTAGTACACGAAATTAGTTACTTATTTTCTCATGAAGATAAATCCGGGGATCTCCCGAGAATGATTTTTTTAAAAAATATTGACGACAATCAGTATAAAATTTCCGATTTAAATGATAGCCTTTTAAGCTCTTTAAAAAGTGAAACATCTAAGGTCAATCTTTCATATTATATTGAAGACGGTGGAGATATACTGTTTAACCCTATGGATAACGAAGAAATTGAAATTGTTTACAATCGCTATACATATCCACTTCCATCATATTCAATAGATGCATTGAGTCAATTAATAAATGACATAGAGTGCACTGACATTACTAAGGTATCTATTAGAACGATATCAGATAGAAGTAACTCTAAACCACTAATAAAATTATTGGACTATGGTGTTGAATATCAGCGGAAAGATTTCTACTTGTATAAAGGAAGATGGGCAAGTTTTAATAAATCTTATATAGAATATATTGAACGAGAAATAAACAAAGTAAATGATTGTGTGGTTCTAATGGAAGAATACAACTTAACAGAAGAAATTTTAAGAGTGGGAAGAGACTTTCAGGAGAGCGTCAAGAATTATGTGTAAATAAGTAAATCCTTTTCTTGTATGTATATCCATTAAGATTGCTTGAACATCTCAGCCAGCTCTGCACGGGCTTGATCGAATCCGATATGGCAACGGGTGGAGAATTTCTGGTTATAGATTTCAAATTGGGAAACCAAGAAGCGATCTAAGGAATCTTCGTTCGGAAATTGCTCCTTGCGTTTGCTGTATTTCTTTACGTTCTTGTTGAACGATTCGATCAGGTTCGTCGAATAGATGCTTCGCCAAATGGATTTTGGGAAACTGTAGAAGGTGAAAATATAGGGATTCGCTTCCAACGATTTCGTCACTTTGGGATAGGCCGTTTTCCATTTATCGACAAAGACTTTCAACGCTTTTTCACCCAGTTCCCGGTTCTCTGCCCGATAGACCGATTTGAAATCATCAAGAATTTCCTTGCGATTGGTGACGCGAACTTTGTGTCGGATACCACGCGACAGGTGGACGCAGCACGCCTGATATTGAGCATCGGGAAAGACCGAAAAGATGCGATCAGTGATGCCTTTCAAGCCGTCGGAGATAAACAAAAGCACCTCTTCGACACCGCGCTCTTTCAAGTCCAACAGGACTTCTTCCCAAACGAATGCGGATTCCGTAGGGGCCACTGTATAGGCCAACACTTCTTTTGAGCCGTCCTCTCGGATGCCAACAGTAATATAGACAGCTTCCTTCGAGACCGTGTCGCGCTTGAGAGAAATGTAAGTTGCATCGAGATAGACGCAAGCATAGCGCTGATCTAATGGACGAGATTTAAACGCTTCGACCTGTTCGCTCATCACTTTCGTCATATTAGAAATGGTTTGTGGCGTGTAATGATGACCGTACATCTTCTCGATCAAATCCGATATTTCGGACATCGTCACGCCTTTTTGGAACATATGAATAACGAAGGCTTCCAGCGTATCGTTTGAGCGCTTGTACGGAGCGACCGTCTGTTGGTTGAATTCGCCGTTCCGGTCCCGTGGCATCGAAAGCTCCAAATCCCCATACTCCGTATGGAGTGTCCGCGTGTAGACACCGTTGCGTGAGTTGCCGGAATTGAAACCGATGCGGTCGTATTTTTCGTAATCCAGGAAAGCTGTAAGTTCTGTTTGGAGGAGCGTATTGACCGCCGTCTCCAGGTGCTTACGGAAAACTTCGGAGATGTCTTCTTTTTTTACTAGAGCTTGCATAATATCTGTTGTAAACTGAGTCATAGGGAAGGCCTCTTTTCTGTGAATTGGTTGTGGTGACTTAATTCTACAAGAAAAGGTCTTCCTTTTTCTATTTATTCATTTACACAAGATATTTTACGCTCTCACTTTCAGCTTTCTGATACAGATAAGTATGATCAAGTAACTTATGCTGAATATCCTTATAATGTGTATTTGGAAAACATATACAATTACAAACTTTTAGATAGAAGGAATGATCACAACTTATTTAAGAGTGTGGAATTTGCCGATCTCTATAATGATGAAGAATTGTCTTTAATTCATGTAAAGATAGGAAGCACCCCTGAAATAAGGTATTGCATTCAACAATCGCTTCATAGCACTGAGATTTTTAATACACAGAGCAATGTATTAGAAGTATATGGCATTCAGAGTATAAAAAAAATAAGTATGCTACTAGTTATTGGATCCCGAAATATGTTTTTACCCAATGGAAGCTTTGATTTCGGAAAAAATAATTCAATATACTTAAAAATAGAAATTATTGAATGGCTCACGAAAGTTCGTAGTTTAGGATATGTGCCTGAAGTAATCATTTGTAAAGATATACGAGGAACAGAAGTAAGTCCCGGTAAACGATAATATTCAGCATACGTCAAATTAATTTTAAATTGCGCCACTGTGTAAAACAATACTAATCGATTTCGATAATTTACTTCAATTTACACTTTGTACATAGCCACACCTTCTCGAAAAAATGCGCCCCTGGGAAAGAAACAATTCTAAATGATTCTGACAATACACGACAATTCGAAAAAACGCGTCCCTGTGTAAAAAAATATTCTAAACGATTCTGACAATACATGACAATTTATAATCCATACATTTCCATACTCGATGCATCAACATTTCGAGTGTGGTTTTTCGATTTTATTCATTCGTGTCAACGCCGGTTTAAATTCCCCCATTATAGCCGGAATAAAATTCCCCACTTTTGCTACTATGCAGGTGGGGTAGCCGGATAAATTCTGGCTTTTTTCTTTTCCTTCAGGCGATAGGAATCACCTTTGATGTTAAATGTCACTGAGTGGTGCAGTAGGCGGTCGAGAATGGCTGTAGCTAGGACATCATCTCCAAAGACCTTTCCCCATTCGATAAACGATTTGTTCGAGGTTAGAATCATCGCGCCGTGCTCATATCTCTTCGAGATGACTTGGAAAAATATATTCGCTGAGAACTCGTCGAAAGGAAAGTAGCCGACCTCGTCCAACACGATCAAATCCGGCCGTGTCCATTTCTTGATGAGGCGGGAGACCGTCCCTTTGGCCTCCGCCTTGTGACACTCCGCGACCAGATCGGCTGCGGTAAGGACAAATCGCGCCCCTGTGAAAGAAACAATTCTAAAAGATTCTGACAATACACGACAATTTATACTTCATACATTGCCACACCTGTAGTATCAACACTGCGGGTGTGGTTTTTCTGCTTTATTCATTCGTATGAATTGTGTGGGAATTGTACGGAACACAGGGGATATTTGGGAACTGCTGGAAACGCTTTTTAAAATACCTTAGTTACGAAAAGCTCTTTTTTATTCAGCAGAAACAAAACCCCATCCCTAAAATCCTCTGCTAAATACTCCCTCTTAATGATAAACTGAAAAGAAAGATAACAATCAAAACGAGCATGGTATAGAGGATATAATAGCGTACTCACTAGAAACAATTGCACTGCTCGAACATTTCAAAGAATTCGCACGTCTGCATCAGAAGTTTCGTCAATTCAACCCGTTGAAAGTCCTGCGGGTTGATCAGTTTGAAATTCGCCATTCGAATATTTTGGCATGGTTGCTGAATCCGAATGAGATGCATTAGTTGGCGGGCTTCTTTTTAAAGAAGTTACTGACACGGCTTGTAACCCGTGCGGAAAATGAAGAAAGAGCGGAAGGAATTGACTATCTTTCGTTTCTGCATAGTTCGTTCCACGACGGCGAAGTGATGCGGGAAGTGAATACACATACGAAACGTTTGATCGATTTGCTGGTTAAGGTATAAAGCAAAATTATAAATTGTAGCGCTCCCTAGGATGAAGTGTTTAAATTGTCCAACTCCAAGGGAAACGAAATAATTATATGCGTTCTAAATTTGTGTTTGTATTTAATGTAATAAGCATATATTTATAAAAGGTACTGAAAAAATTGAAATATGCGAGAAGAAAAGAAAGGAGGTTTAATATGATGGAGAATTAAGATTTTAGTTTTAAAAAAGAAATGAAAGTACGTTTAGGTATTGTCATTTCAAAATATAAGAACAAAAAATGTGATAATTGTCACTGCCGGTGATAAAATACCCAATAACGCCGTTTTAAAATTCCCCAATTATCAAGGATAATCGACACATACCACGTTGTAGAGGAGTATGTGTCGATGTTGAAAACGGAGGAATTTTTTATGATTCGGGAACTACACCAAAAAGGGTGGTCATTAACGGCGATCGCCAAAGAGACCGGCTTTGACCGGAAAACCATACGGAAATACATAAATGTAAACGCTAATATAAAAGTTGACCACCTTTATCATGTTTCCCGTATCATTATGTTTGTCTAGAACAAGCATGATTCGGGAGGAAAAGGAATGATAAAGATGGCTAATATTGAGCTTATCAGAAAACTTCATTATGTGGAAAAAAGATCAATCCGGCAATTATCAAAAGACTTGGGGTATTCACGACAGACGATCCGGAAAGCATTAGAACAGAACGAGATCCCTCGCTATACCCGAACGGCTCCCATCAAAAGGCCAGCTATCGATGCCGTCAAACCCTTGATTCTGCAATGGATGCAGGAAGATCAAACAGCTCCTTTGAAGCAGCGACATTCAGCTGCACAAATCTATCGCCGCCTTGTGAACGAATACAAATTCACCGGTGGTGAATCGACGGTCCGTAGAAAATCACGCCCCTGTGTAAGAAACTATTCTAAACGATTCTGACAATACACGACAATTTATAATCCATACATTTCCACACTCGATGCATCAACATTTCGAGTGTGGTTTTTCTTTTTTATTCATTCGTATAAATTGTGTTTGAATTGTTTGCAACACAGGGAGCAATTGGGGAATACTGGAATTGGGAAACTTATCTTACTAACTCTTATTTGCAAATATATTTAATGAATCGCGTCCCAGGGAAAGAAACATTTCTAAACGATTCGGAAAATACGCTACAATTTATATCACATACATTGCTGCACCCGCTGCTTCTATGTTGAAGGTGCAGCTTTTTCATATTATTCATCTATATGAATTGTTTGCGACACAAGGAGCTATCACCTAATAAATTTAAGCAATTTAAACAAGTAATTTCCAGCTATCAGGGAGATTGCTTTTTTCATATTTCATTTTAGTTGAATTTTATGGAAGTTAAATATATGAATATTTCAGAATAAATGATACTATTTACTTATATTTATTTAAGGGTACATTTACTCGCAGTGAAAAAAAGTAGGGGGAACGGATATGCGGAAATCGACCGCTCGAGAAGAAATTCTTTCAGCAGTGAAAATCATTACTAAAGAACGGGGTGAAGAGCATTTTAGTTTAAGTGAAGTACTGGAGTATATGAAAAGCAAAGAGACTACTTATAAAGCAAGTACCATTAGAACACATATTACTTCAAAGTGCTGCACCAATGCTCCTAATCATCATGGAACAGTATTTAATGATTATGAAAGAATCGGGAAAGGATTGTATCGCCTGATCCATTGAGTTATACCCATTATGAGTTTTGAATTAAAATTTAATCTCCTTTCCTATCATATTTTATTCTGAAAGAAGTGGTGTCGATGATCAGTGAAATCAAAGGAAAGATTTCAAGTACTGGAAGTAATTTAAGCGATCGGCTCGAAGATAAGTTAACTGGCGATTTTTTTGGAGCACTTCGCTATCTCCCTTTTGAGCAAGGGCTTAAAGGAATATTGGAACAAGCGGAAATTGCCGAATCAGAAGAAAGAACGGCTTGGATGAAGTTTCTGAATGAGGAGTCAGGATTTAAGCACAGTTACAACTTCTGGCCGCAGCATTCGAAGGGAGAAATTGATTTATTGCTTGAATTTGAAGACACTCTGGTAGGCATTGAAGTGAAGTATAAGAGCGGAATTTCCTCGGAGGATGAAGGAGAGATTGTCAGTTACGATAAAAGTCTTCACCAGCTCTCAAAATACTCACATATGATAGAGGAACTGGCCAATAAGAAGCAAGCTTTCTTAATTTTTTTGGCTCCGTTTTCAATTCAAAATAGTGTTCAACAGCAGGTAGGAATTGATTTTAATATATCTTCTTCAGTAGGACTCGGCTTTGTTAATTGGGAAGACATACATACTAAACTGGTACGAATGAGCAGAGTTGCCTTATCTGGAACCCAGGAATATATTCTTTCAGATGTTCAAGAATTATTAGAAGTAAAAGGGCTAAAAAGATTTAGTGGATTTGCAAACCTATTGGAAGAAGATCCAATTCTTTACACGCCCTATTTATTTGATGATTTGAGTAATTCGGTGAAGACGTCATGGACTTGGCCGGACTTAAAAGTAGAGAAGGAGAATATAGCATATGTCTATTACAAAAAATAAAGGGGAAAGCATCATTCAGGCGACCCGACTGTTAAAAGAAACTTATGAGAATCTGAATATACTCTTCCAAGAACTTGATCGTGTGGGGGAAGAAGAAGGTTATGTAACAATTAACCCGAGGTATATGCGTTATAAATCAGATACCGATACCACAGGATGGCTTACGACTAATTTCATCAAGTTATATGTGGAATCTGAAAAAATCCCTGAAAGTATCGAGGATATAAGGGATTTGCCCTGGTATGGAGTAATGGTCGATTTAACTGACGATGATGAAAACGAAATCCCTTTAGTATCTGTTATTCGTTATCAATTTGATCAATCGCATTGGCGTAGGTTACCGGTAGTATCTGACCACTGGACATTCTGGTCGCCATTTTATGGCGGGGATTATAACATTCTCCGAGAAAATAATGAGTGGCAAATTGATTCCAATGGTAAAGCTAAGAAAAAACATAATGGGTTTGAAAAACTGGTAGCTAAAGATGTACCGTTATTTGATTTAACCTCACCAGAAGACATTCGTGAAAAAGTGTTTAGAGAATTTGAGAATCTGCAGTTCTAAAATATATGAAAGTAGGAGAAATAGATGAAAGAAGTATTATCCGTACCTGGTGGCAAAACAAAAGAAATCGTCAAAAAGTATCTGATACATGCACATCCACACCCGCGATCATACAAGAATGCTCAGTATTTAACGATTCGGGAAAATGGGGGAATTATGGATACGCTATACAGTGTTCGATGTGAACTCGTTTTACGTCCACTTAGTCCTGAATGGGACAAAGCCATTAAATTTTTGCATGAAGACATTCAGAAGGATGTAACAGGATATATCGCTGAACGGGCAGCAGATTTTGGATTCGGAGAAAAAGAAGAATATAAGTTTTACTTATTAAATGTAGAAAAAGAATTAAACCATCTGCCGAGAACTTCGGGTCCTATTCAGGGACATACTTATTTTACTTTGGGTGAGTTGACGAGTGGCAGAGAGATTGTCCTTAGTGAATCGCTACTTAATAAAAAGTAGAATGAGAAACATTTTGGAAATTTTTAAAAATTCCTCATACATTATTTTAACTACTTAAATATGCGAAGAAAGATAAAGTAGCTGTTTGAAGAAATAGTATGGAAGAAATAAAATACCTATTGTTAATTTGGAAGGCGATTTAAATGAAAGTTTGATGGAAAATAATTCAATGAAAGAGGCTATTATGAAAAAACTGATGTTTATTCTCTCGTTAACGATTGTTGCTGTGCTTAGTGTGGCTTGTGCTGATGAAGCAGACCCAAATATTCTAAAAGTAAGTAAATCTTCAGATGAAATAATTGGAGAAAACTATGAGACAGTTATAACAGAATTAAAGGCAGTAGGGTTTACCGATATCGAGACAAAGGTACTCGATGATTTGATTACCGAATGGTTAACAAAAGATGGAGAAATTGAGCAAGTTGAGATTGATGGGAAAGCGGAGTTTAATGCAAAGGATAGTTTTCAGAAAGACTCCAAGGTAATCATTACTTATCATATATTCCCTGAAGAAGAGAAAGCTGATGAAAAAGCTGTAGATGAAAAAAGTTCTGATAAAGACGAAGAATTAAACAAAGAAGATAAAGTAGAAGAAACTGCTAATGAAGAGTTAGGTGACGATGAAACTGATAAACAAGCAAATAATGAAGTTGCAGGGGAAGAGGTAACTGAAAAGACAAAGGCAGAAAGCAGTCCGCAAGTGCTGACGATTAAAAATAATGAAGAATTGGCAGCCCTTTTAGCAGTTAAAGATGAATACGATCCAATAATCAGCGAATTCACTAAGAAGTATGCTGGTCGAACAATTGAATTTGATGCAAATATTGTAAATATGATGAATCATGGAAGTTATGATACCAGATATGACATTTTGATGTTTTCAGGGGACTTCAGTGAAACTACATTTAGTGGACCAAATTTTAAATTCGAAGATGTTAATATGAACAATTTAAACCTTACGGGTTCTAATATACCTGATTATTTAAGAATGGGACAAAATCTTCGGATCACTGCTATCGTAGAAGAATTTGATGAAGACATGGGGATTGTTTTTCTTGATCCTGTAATTACTGAAATAAGGTAGTGGTGTGTAAAAAAATGAAATAGCTATATTTAATGGAAGTCTTACGTGAATAGTTAGCGTCCCAAGGATAGAAATAATTCTAAACGATTTTAATAATACACTACAATTTACACTTCATATATAGCCACATCGGCTACATTAACATTTGGGTTGCGACTTTTTCTTTTTATTCATCAGTATAAATTGTTTGTGATTTTTTCCGCTCCCAGGGAATCTGAATCAAATGGAACTTTGAATAATTTGGTGTCCCAGGGGAAGAAACAACTCTACAAGATTTTGACAAGATACTACAATTTATATTTTTGCATAACTACTTCGACATTTCGGTTATAGTATTTCTTTTTTATTCATCTATACAGATAGTTTGTGAATGATAGGGTTTGTTAGGAAGTGAATTTATGAATATACCTATTCAATTTGAAAAAAGCCTAGTATACTAATACTTTTTTCATTGTATTGCTTTGATTTGTGAGTAATTTGTATTTCATAGAGTTGGAGGTGCTTTTAATGAGTAAATTAAATGAAAGCTTATTAGAAATGATTTATTTTTTTCCTATGAAAGCAGAGTTTGAATACATACTTGGAAAAAAAATTAATGCAATTTACAAACCTTCGCAACAAAAAGAAGCTTGGTTAGGTTTTGATCAAGCTTGGATAAGTGACGAAATAAAAGAAGATGAATTTTATGATTTTATAAAAAAAAAATCTAAAAAAACGAAATTTATTGCTTATATTATGCAATTTAAAATTGTAAATAAACAAAAGTATTATAGTAAACGAAAACGGAAATTCACGGTCCCTAGCCATTATAAGGAAGGAGAAATTTATTATAAATCACCACTTAAAACAGTAGCTAGTCTTACTACAAGCGATTCTCAGCATGAAATATTATATAATTTAAAAAAACATCATAATTTTCTTGATGTATGTTATGTCTGTCCAATGATATTTTCCCAATCAGACATTTTTCACCCTAAATTAATGAAAGATGAAAAAGAGTTTAGGAAGCATATACTCGAAAAACTAGTTATTGTTGATGTCAGTACTGCACCAGACCCTTCCACGACTAGTTGGGATCCATCGGATAATCACCATATTATATGGAACGAAAATGCTATGAATGTTATTCATTGGTGTAGTGATCCGCAAGAAGGTACCAGTGAAAAATATAGTAGTTGGGTAGAGAATCTTAGTAATAGAATTTTAAGTGCTGAAGAATTGATTGATACTATAAAAAGAATTAAATCTAGTATGCCGATAGAAACGGATAAGCAGCAAGCTTTCAAGGATATATTTTCAAAAATGACTATATTGAAGATTGAAGATTAATAAGGTAGTAAATCATCTCCCTTTAAATAAAATCGCGCCCCTGTGTAAGAAACAATTCTAAAAGATTCTGACAACACACGACAACTTATATGCTATACATTGCCACACCTGCTGCTTAGGCATTGCAGGTGTAGTTTTTTGGTTTTATTCATCTCTATGAATTGTGTAGAAATTGTGCGGTACACAGGGAAGTTCCGGAGACAATTCATCTGTATAAATTGTTTGCAAATTGTTCCGCTTCCTGGGACGAAAAATTAACGAGCGTTTAATAACCTTCTCCTATATAATGGTGAAAAGTCTTTAGGTAGGAGTGGAGCTTCTTATGGAGATGATTCTTGCAATATGCATCGGCTTGGCTTTGAGCGCGACAGTCGGATTCCGGATTTTTACGCCTTTATTTATAACTGGTGTTTTCGAACGGGCAGACTGGATTACGGTGTCAGAAGGATTTAGCTGGCTCGGCAGCACCCCTGCGTTGATTGCATTCGGAGCGGCAATCGTATTTGAAGTAGCGGTCAATTACATTCCGGCTGTCGGATCAATGATGAAATTTATTGCCACGCCGATCGCGGCACTTGCGGGTATCCTGCTAACAGCGTCATTCATTGGAGATATGAATCCGCTGCTTGAATGGAGCATCGCTATTATTGGCGGCGGTGGAGTTGCCACGGCATCACATACTGCGATGACTGCTGTTAAAGGGGTAAGCGAAACGGCGTTGCTCAGTCCTGCTGTCGCCGTTGTGGAAGATGTAACTGCAACGACAGTACCGATTGCCATTTTCCTGATTCCGGTGCTGGCCATTGTTTTTGTTGTGCTGATGCCACTGTTGATTTTCATTTATTACCCTAAGCGAAAACAGCAGAAGAATAATCATAATACTGTTTAAGCCTATATGAGGAACTAAATTTTATGGGCTCTAGAACTCCTAAGAATTTCGTGTGTACCACAAGATTGAATAAAGAATCCGCAAACTACGGGAAAAATGGATTATTCATGTATTTAGAATCGCGTCCCAGGTAAAGAAATAATTCTAAACGATATTGACAATACACTTCAATTTATACTGTATACATAGCGACAACGTCTACAGTAACATTTGGTAGTGCACCCCAAAAGTTAGAGTTCAAATCTAACTTTTGGGGTGTTTTTCTATGGTGAAATATAGTGAAGAGTTCAAGTTGCAGATGGTGAAAGAATACGTGGATGGGACGCTGGGCTATAAGCTATTAGCCCGTAAATACGCACTGCCTGATCCGTCTCGAATTAGACGCTGGGTACGTGCTTATCGGGCGTTTGGACAAAAGGGCTTGCGAAGGAAGCAGACGAAACAGGTGTATTCTGTTCAATTCAAGGTGGATGTATTACACTTTATGAAACAAACAGGTGCTTCCTACCAAGATACTGCGATCGAATTTGAGATGAACGAGCCATCAATCGTTGCGAGGTGGAATCGTGAATTTTTGGCGAAAGGGGTAAAAGGCCTGGAAGAACGAGCGAAAGGACGACCCTCCATGTCAAAAAAACCGAAACAAAAACCCATCAAACTAGAAAAGACGCTATCCCGAGAAGAACAACTGGAACGGGAGAATGAGCTTCTCCGTTTAGAAGTGGCGTATTTAAAAAAGTTAAAAGCTTTCCAGGAGAATCCGGATGCCTTCCTCGAAAAGCACAAGCAGCGCTGGCGTTCGAACTCCACGAAGAAGGATTCCGACTAAAGGACGTGTTGAAGATCGTCAATCTTCCGGAAGCGACGTACCATTACCACCGCCAGCGATTCGGTTCGGAAGACATGGACCACGAGTGGAAAACCATGATCCAATCGCTATTCGAAAAACACGAAGGCCGTTACGGGTATCGACGGATTCACTTGGAATTACAAGCACAGGGATACGTCATCAATCACAAGAAAGTTCAACGTCTCATGGGTGTACTGGCGTTGAAATGTGTGAAATTCATTCGGAAGTCTCGCTACAAATCGTATAAGGGCAAAGTCGGAACCATCGCTAAAAATCGAATGAACCGCAGGTTTTCCACTCCACATGCCTTGCAGAAACTGACGACAGACGTCACCGAATTCAAATGTACAGGCGAGGAAAAGCTTTATTTGAGTCCGATCATGGACCTGTATAACGGCGAAATTATCGGGTTGAGCATGGCAAAACGGCCAACTCTCGATTTCGTCATGGAATCGCTTCATCAAGCCCTGCCAACGATCACTGGGCAGGCTGTCTACCGAACCACCATTCATTCCGACCAAGGCTGGCATTATCAGCACGCTTCCTGGGTGAAGGCGTTGAAGAAGCAACAGATCTTCCAAAGCATGTCCCGAAAAGGGACGTGTGCCGACAACGCAGCCATGGAAAATTTCTTCGGCCTCTTGAAACAGGAGATGTATTACGGAGAACCATGGGTATCCTACGACGAATTGAAACGCCGGATCGACCAATACATCTCCTACTACAACAATGAGCGCATCAAACAAAAATTGGCCGGCATGAGTCCGGTGGAATACCGAACGCATGCCAGCCAATTAGCTGCATAAACTAAAACTCTAACTTTAAGGGGTCACTACCTTTCGGCTATGGTTTTTTCTTGTTATTCATCCGTATAAATTGTGTGGGAATTGTGTTGCTCTCTGGGAAGCGAAGCTCAAAATATAAAACACCCCGACCGTGAGTCTCTGATTTACCAGACTTTCTCACAGGTTAGGGTGTTTTTTGTTATACACTTTTCGCTCCATTTTGTTATACATTTTTGACACAGGGAACATTTGGGGACTGCTGGAACTCGAACTTTAATTCACTGCGGCTTTCTTTAAAAGTCGTTTAATCTCTCCCAACTTAATCTTGCTCCTCAAAATCTCCTGCCAAATACTTCCTAATAAAGCTGAACTGAAAAGAAAGAAAACACTTGGAACGAGTATGAAATCGAGGACATGATGTCCTACTCACTTGAGCATTCCAAAGCGTTTGCTCGGCTGCACCAGAAGTTCCATCAATTCAACCCGTTAAAAGTGTTACGGGTGAATCAGTTTAAAATGGGACGAAGATGATGAGTGTTTCCATGCCCGCATGCCGCATCAATATTTCGGTCATGGTTTTTTAATTATATTCAACTATATAAATTGTTTGGGAATTGCGTCGCTCCTAGGGAAGCGGAATTAATAACGAGCTAGCCGAGCTGGCCGTCAGGAAAACCCACCTGGTGCACTGGATCTTCTTCCCGCAGTCGGGCATAAGCCAAGTATAGATTCTTTATGAATTCCAGTGTGAACAATTCCATTTCTTCGACGTCATGGAAAGCCATTTAAACGACTCCTTTCCAGTTTATACCCTGAGCAGGATTGGACTTTCTTGTTCAATCTGTCTATTTTTCAGAAAGTTCTTGCAATAATTAATTGATATATTTAAACTGGTATTACCAGATGGATTATTGGTAATACCAGTTTAGAGGTGGAAGTGTGAAAGCGACCGATCGAATAGAAAAGATTTTCATACAAAAAGTGTTGAAAGGGGAATTGCCGCCGCAGTCATTGCTTTCATCCGAACGGGAGCTGGCTTTGGATTTCGAAGTTGGCAGACCCGTAATCCGGGAAGTGATGCAGCGCCTGGAAAGGGACGGCTGGCTGACAATCCGCAGCGGCAAGCGAGCGGTGGTCAATGATTACTGGGAACAGGGCAATTTAATGACCTTGAATCATTTGCTGACAGATGAAGAACATATACAGGAAGAATTTATTGTTTACTTGATGGAACTGAGAAAAAATCTTGCTCCTGCATATACAAAAGATGCAGTGAATCACAAAGCTTTAACGGTGGCTTCGTTATTGAGTGAAAGTGAAAATATTGCCGATGAGCCGCAGAGTTTTGCCGAATATGACTGGCATCTTCAAAAAGGGCTGGCGGCCGCTTCGCCAAATCCGATTTACTTATTGATGTTAAACAGTTTTCAGCAGCTTTACATCAAAACGGCTGTCCATTATTTTCAAGATGGACAGTCTCGTCAAGCGACCAGAAAATATTACCGCGATTTGATGGAAACTGCGATGGCGAAA
This sequence comes from Planococcus sp. PAMC 21323, assembly GCF_000785555.1. Taxonomy (NCBI): domain Bacteria; kingdom Bacillati; phylum Bacillota; class Bacilli; order Caryophanales; family Caryophanaceae; genus Planococcus; species Planococcus sp. PAMC 21323. Next base: position 548,683 of record NZ_CP009129.1, read on the forward strand.
GACGGTAATTGGGCGGAAATCCTGGTGAAAAAAGAAATGGAAGACAGCATCAAAAGGTGGAAACAGCAATTGACTACGAAGAAAAAAGGAGAAGATTAAGATGAAAAAAATCTACAAAGAATTCTTTTTGTTTCCGGATATCGCTGTTCTTCTGGTTATTCTCGCTGCCAGTATCTGCGTTCAGGTGTGGCACGGCTTGACTCTGCCGGCAATCGGCTTATTCGCTTTCGGTATGCTGGTCTTCATGTTCAGTGAATATTTGTCGCATCGGTTTTTCTTCCATTTAAAAGCGCCGGAAAACTCTTTTTTTCTGAAATTATTAAAGCGCTTACATCATGACCACCACAAAGATCCGAATAATCTGCACCTGCTGTTTTTACCATTATGGTACAGCCTTCCTCAAATTTTGCTCATCTCTTTGGTTTTTTATCTGGTCTCCGGGAGCTTTTGGCTCACCCTGGCTTTTGCGGCAGGATTAAAAACGATGCTTCTGCTGTATGAATGGAAGCATTACGTGGCGCACCGGCCAATAAAACCGAAAACCAAATTCGGCAAAAATGTGAAGAAATTGCATATTCTCCACCATTTTAAAAATGAAAATTATTGGTATGGCGTCTCAACGCCTTTTGTGGATGTCTTGTTCGGAACGTTGAAAGATGAAAAAGATGTGGAAACGAGCCGAACGGCAAAAGATCTGGAAAAACGGCTGTAGATGAAAGTTTGCGTTTTGCTGTTGGTACTATTTAAAAAATCGTGCCCCTGTGTAAAAAACAATTCTAAAAGACTCTGACAATAAACGACAATTTATATGCTTTACATTGCCATACCTGCTGCTTAAACATTGTAGGTGTGGCTTTTTGATTTTATTCTTCTCTATAAGATGTCTAGAAATTGTGCTGTATACCAGGAAGATATGAAGAATACTACAAATGTTTCATTTATGTTAAAAAATCGGTTTGCTGGAGTAGGTCTAAGGGAAAGTGCAATTATAAGGGAGTTTTTAATCTTGATATATAACTTTTTATCAACTTCTGGTATTTGGTTTCTGGAAACTAGATTTAATAGTTATTCAGTTAAAATTTTAAAAAGGGAGGAAAAATGATGAAAAATATTTCATGGTCAAAATTAATATTTTTTATGATGCTAATGTTCGCATTGACTCTGGCAGCGTGTGGCAATGATGATACTTCAGAGGAAAAACCAACTGATGACTCGGATGGTACAACAGAAGAAAGCGCTGAAGAGGGTGCTGAAGAAAGCACAAATGAAAGCGCAGAAACTGAACCAAAAGTTACGGAGTTTGAACCAGCATTTCCAGAACAAACACGAGCACCTGCAGTAAAGACTGAAACCGAAATTAATACGGAAGTGATTGTTGAAGGTCTTGGCGTGTCTTGGGGTATGGCAGAATTTGAACCAAATCGCTTACTTGTTACGCAAAGAGATTCAGCAGAACTTCTTATTATAAACCTTGAAGACGGTTCTGTTTCAGATCCAATCGAAGGTACACCAGAAGTAAATAACGAAGATCAAGGTGGTTTACTTGATGTAGCCACTGCACCTGATTTTGAAGACTCACGATTAGTCTTTATGACGTTTTCGCAAGATATTGAAGGTGGTACGGTAACGGCTGTCGGTAAAGGTGTTTTGTCAGAAGATGAAGCCTCACTTGAAGGTTTTGAAGTCATCTTCCAAGCGACACCAGCATATGAAGGTACCTTACACTATGGTGGACGGATTATCTTTGATGAAGAGGGCAACCTATTCCTAACAACTGGTGAGCGTTCAGATGATCCTATTCGCGAACGTGCACAAGACTTAGATGCTTATCTAGGTAAAGTCATTCACATCACACAAGATGGAGAACCCGTAGAGTCGAATCCATTTGTCAAAGATGAAAAAGCACTAGATGGTATTTACAGCTACGGTCACCGCAACATTCAAGGGATAGACTATAACCCTGCAACGGGAGACTTATGGATTGTTGAATTCGGTCCACAAGCCGGGGATGAACTGAATATTATTGAACCTAGTAACAACTATGGATGGCCAATTGTTTCTTACGGTATTGAATACACGGGTGAATTGATCAATGATGGTATTTCAGAACATGAAGCGCAAGGCTTTGTTGAACCAAGATATTATTGGGATCCAACAAGTGCACCAAGTGGTATGGCATTCTATAATAACGACGCAATTCCTGAATGGGAAAACAACTTGTTCATCGGTGCTTTAGCGCCGAGCTATATTGTCCGTGTCGTTATTGAAGATGATATGATCGTTGGAGAAGAACGTCTGTTAACGGATGAAAACGAACGTTTCCGTGATATTCTCGTAACTGAGGATGGCGCGCTTGTTGCCATCACTGATGGCGGTAAAGTTTATAAGCTTACTGCAGCAGGTGAATAAGTTATTATTCTCTAAATGCAGCTAACCTTATGTCAATGTTACTAAGGTAAGGCGTACGACAATATTAGAGAAGCAGGCAATCATGGATTTTCATGATTGCCTGCTTCTTTTTAGCTTGTGCAGAAACGGCGTCTTCTAGTTAATTGTTTCGAGTTCTTCATGAATTTCATTAACTTTCTTTTCATATTCCTTAAGACGAATATCTTCCTCTTCTTCGCTAAAATCATTTTTAATAATCGTTAATTCAAAAGCAATTTCTTGAAGTTCCTCAAATTCTAGGTACAATCCAAAATCAATGATTTCTTCTTTGAATTCGTTGATGTGAACAACCACCCATAACAGATGTTTTTTAAGATCGCGATTAGCCGTTGGGTTTTCTTTCAAGGCTTCGGCAAACTTTTTGAAACCTATTTCTGGAATTCCTTCTACTTGATAGAATTTACTAGTAGGGTTCGTTGGGTCATTCCATCTGTAGTTTTCTCTATCCTGACGAGTAACTTCTTGTTCTACAGACTCTACTGCATGAACAGTACTCTCAGATTCGCTTCCCTCTATGTTCACTAAAACAATTAAGATTGCTACAGCTGCTAGAACTACGAAGGGAGAAGCAAAAAGAATCTTCTTCATAAAAAACCTCCTATAATTACTTAACCCTACCATATTGTACATCTCTCTACATCTCTGATTTATAAGAAAGGGAGCTCCCTAGAACTCAAAGTCTTAAAGGGGTTTTGCGCTAAATAGGAGCGACCTGGTAAGGAAAGAAAAGATTCTAAGCGATTTTGACAATACACGACAATTTATACGCTATACACTGCAGTAATGTGTCTAGAAATAAGTGTTTTACAAGTTGAGAAAATGTAATTTATAGAATTCTAATATGGTATTCTTAATTAAATTACCTTTTATAACCACTGCAGGGGGAGACGAGAATTGAATCCTTGGCCATTTCTACTAATTAATTGGAGTATAGTAATCCTTGGCAATATCGCATTAATCGTCTTGTTCAAGAAAAGTAAATCGATTAAAAGCAAAGTATTCTTCCAAACGAGCGGCCTTCTTTTGTTGATCATAGACTTGTTTTTCGCGCATTTAGCTTATGATTGGATTTACCCGAACGAAAGTTACGAACATACGATTGGATTAAGCTTAGAGCTAGTCGTAGGGTTCATCAGCTTTTTCAGTATGATTGTGCTAGGCTCGATGGGTTTGATCGAAGTCAAAAACCAGCCACGGAACCTGCTGACGTATACTTCCATCTTGTGTCTAACAGCGATATTCTTTCCTTTCTTTTTGTTTATTATCGCTGTGCTCCCGGTAATTATGATTGTCTGGAAATTTACTGAAAAGCGAGAGACATGAATAATTTGCTGACTTTTGTAAGAAAAGATTCTAAGCGATTTTGACAATACACGACAATTTATATCCTATACACAGCCACACTTGCTGCTTCAACGCTGCAAGTGTGGTTTTTTATGTTATTCATTCATATAATTGTGCAGTGCACTAACCCGATCAGGAATCTTATTAGTCTTATTACTTTCGATAAATTATTTGGCTGTTCCGAAAAGAACTCCCTGCAATCACAGTTTCACAAAGGTTATAATCGACACAGGGGGGATTCTCATGAACTTACGCAATTTGAAAACCTATGTACCGGCAGTACTTTACAAACGCGGCTTGGATTATTTTGAGCGAGATTTTGTGGAGCAACTGGCAGAAGATGCACCGAATCGCTGGCATGCGTTAGTGGCGGGTACCCATGATTATGAGGTGATGGTTAAGCTATCGGGGGAAGACTCCGTGGCGTGGACTTCTTGTACGTGTCCGTTTGAATCGGATTCGCTGTGCAAGCACGAAGTGGCGGTGTGTTTGGCGATTCGTGAAGTTAAAAAAGAAAACAGTTCGGCAAGCATAGATGTGCTAGCGCAATTAAAAGCAATGAAAAAAGCAGAGCTGCTAGAAATATTAGAAGAGTTGTTACAAAAGCAACCAGCAGTAGAACTTTACTTAACGGAGAAATTTTCGAACGCGGACGGTATGGATGAACAAACTGCGTGCCAACTTATCCAGAGGTCGGCTAACCGCGCGAGTCGAAGTGGGTTTATCGAATGGGACCGGGCAAGTCAGTCGATTGAAGGGGCAGAAGAAGTTCAAGAATATGTAGATAGCTTGCAGATAGAACAAGATGCTGAGAAGATAATTTGCCTCAGTTTGGTTGTCATCGAAGAGTGTTGTGAGATGTTGCTAGGGGCAGATGACTCAGCTGGTGAAATTAGTTCTGTAGTCTATGAAAGTCTTGAGAAGATTAACGAAACGTTAGCAAACTGGCCGGTGGAACTCGACGAATCTACTGTTGATGGTATGCTCAATTTACTTTATCCACATATCATCTCAGGTTTAGAAAGAGATATTACAGACGCTGCGGGTGATTTGCTGGAATCTGTATTGCAATGGAATGATAAAGGCGATTTTACGGGCAAATTCTATGATTTTATTGAAAAAGTGATTGGCAGTAGGGAAATGCAAAATAAGTCGTATTCGTATACCGAAGAGCGGTTCCGTATGTGCCAGCTCGTGGTTTTGCAGCAAGATGGCGATCAGCAAGCGATTGATTCGTTTTATACAGAGCATGGTCAATATCCAGAAGTCCGTAAAGCACAGGTTTTGCAAGCGTTAGATGCGGGTGAATTTGAGAAAGCAGCACAGCTGTGTGCCAAGTCAGAACAATTAGATGTTAAACTGGCAGGCTTAGTACATGACTGGAAAAAGCTGCGCTTTCGAGCTTATGAAGGAATGGGCAATACGGCAGAGTTGATTGATTTAAGCTTTCAGTTTGCGTTGGATGGGGAAGAAGAGTATTACCATAAGTTGAAGAGTCTAGTAGCTATGGAAGACTGGCCGAAAAAGATGGAAGCGATGCTTGCGGAGATGAAAATGCGTCCGCGGTGCCGTCCACTTTATCTTGGCATTTTGATTGATGAAAAGAGGTTTGATGAACTGCTGGACTATTGCCAGAAAGATGTCGCTGCCATCGAACATCTGCATCCGCATTTGTTAGCTGAGTATCCACATGAAGTGAACGAAATTTATACGAGCTATATCTACCGAGTAATCAAACAAGCTTCCAACCGAAAAGCTTATTGGAGTGCATGTCAAAAAATTAAAGGTTTCCAACGAGCACTTGGAGCTGAGGCGGCAACGGGTCTGATCAAAGAGCTGAAGTTTATGTATCCGAAACGTAGAGCGTTGTTGGATGAGTTGGATAAGATTCAGTAGGAGCCATAAAGTATTGGAAAAAGCCGGACCGGTTGACCTGAAGACAATCGATTTGGCTTTCATATCTCTATTTTGAAGCTAAGAAATTGTATCACAGAGAAAGAAGTAATTTTGAACAATTCACATTACATGGTTTGTTGCGCCTCTTGCATCTATATTGTAGGTATAGTTTTTTATATTATTCGTCTATATTGTCTGAGTGGCAATTGTTTAGCTATCAAATAATTGATAAGTAAGGTATTGAAATACGAGAATTAGACATATCCTACTTCTTTACATATGCCTTTTATAAGACGTTTACAATGCGAGCTATTTCTTATAATTTTATTTTAGAAGGACTATAAAATTATAAAGTCTGTTAATAAATAAGTAACTGAACAATCCATATTATTTACACTTTTTAAATAGTGTATTGAATAGTCCGCATTTAATTTCAACAAATGATAAAATAAAAATAAATATTAGGAATAATTAAGAAATCTACTATAACAAGTTGTGAATTAATGTGAACACATAGAAAAATCAGCAACCAGCTAATGAAAGTCATATAAGTTACTTATTACATCAATTTCAATAATAGATAATTTAGGGGGACTACTATGTCGAACTATACTGTAAGCAATACAACTATAAATGCTTTAATTAGCTGGATCGAGCAAGACATAATAGCTATTCCAGAAATACAACGTCCGTTCGTTTGGGATGCTATTAAGGTAAGAGATTTAATTGATTCTTTATATAAGGATTATCCAGTAGGTTATATTATTACTTGGCAAAATCCAAACATTCGTTTGAAGGATGGATCGATATCAAGTGGTAAAAAAATCTTGATTGACGGACAGCAACGTGTAACGGCACTTATGGCAGCACTTGCAGGGTTAGAAGTAGTTGATAAGGATTATAAACGTAGAGGCATTAAAATTGCTTTCAATCCACTAGAAGAAAGATTCGAAGTTTCTAATCCTGCTATCGAAAAGAATAGCCGTTGGATTTCTAATATAGCTAAGTTGTTTTTATCTTCATTTAGTACATTTGCATTTGTAAACGAATATTGTTCGAAAAATATCGAGGCAAATCCTGATGCTATACATAAAGTGTTACAAAATTTGGTTAATATACGAAATAGCTCAATAGGTATTATAGATCTTTCACATAATTTAGATATTGAAAAAGTAACTGAAATTTTTATACGAATAAATTCTGCAGGCGTGGTACTAAGTCAAGCGGATTTTGCTATTTCCAAAATCACTTCAAACGAAGATTTTAATGGACCTACCATTAGGAAAACTATTGATTATTTTAGCAACTTAATACGAAATCCAGAAGTCTTTAAAAATATAAAAACTAATGATACCGACTTTTCTGGAACCTTGAATTTTCGTAAGATATCGTGGGTAAGTAGTTACAATACTAGTGTCTATGAACCGAGCTATTCCGACTTATTAAGAGTTGCATTTACCTTTAAATTTCGGAGGGGCAAGCTTGCGAATTTAGTGAGTTTATTGTCTGGGCGAGATTTTGAAACTCGCGAAAATAAATCTGAAATTATTGAGTCTTCTTTTAAAGATTTAGAGCAAGCCGTATTACAATTTGTGGATGAAACTAATTTCAAACGATTTGTGCTGATTGTTAAATCCGCAGGCATAATTGATAAAAAGTTGATCCGATCTCAAAATGCATTAAATTTTGCTTATATTCTTTTTCTACTTTTGCGTGAGAAAGGTTTTGAAGGTACAAAAATCAATCATATAGTTAGAAGATGGCTTGTCTTATCCATATTGACACAACGTTATTCATCTTCTCCAGAGTCTCAATTTGAGTATGATGTGAAAAAATTCGCTGATACTGAGGATCCATTGAAGTATTTAAAAGATATTGAAGAAGGGGAACTGTCAGAAGCATTTTGGAACAACGTGCTTGTTTCAAGTTTGGATACGTCAGTTACAAGTAGTCCGTTTTTTAATCTATTTATTATGGCACAAATTTATGAAAAAGATTTTGCTTTCTTATCAAAATCTGTTACGATTCAACATTTGATTGAAGAGCGGGGAGATATACATCATGTTTTTCCTAAAGATTATTTGAAGAAAAATGGTTTTACAAACCGAAGTACGTACAACCAAATTGCTAATTACGTCTATACAGAACAAGTTGTAAACTTAGCAGTAAGAAATAAACCTCCAAAATTATATTTGTCTAAGGTACTATCTAATGATGCAGATTATCTAAGTGAAATATCTACACAATCAGAACTTGATAAAAATTTCGAAATGAATGCAGTTCCAAAAGTTCTTTACGGTATGGAAGCTTTAGATTATCAAGAATTCTTATTAGAAAGACGAAAGTTGATGGCAAAAAAAATTGAACGGTTCTATAAAAGTTTATAGATTTTGAGTGATGAGTTGATATTAGGACTGAAAAAATCATGAAATAAGGTGAGGATTTGTCTATTATAATAATATCTTTGAGTAAGAATTAAGTCCAAAAGATTTCGACAATACACTACAATTTATATCGTAAACATTGCCATACCCGTTGCTTCTACTTTGCGGGTATTTTTTGTATTATTCAATCGTATAAGTTGTATGATACACAAGGGGATCTGAAAGCTATTAAGAATTAATATTCAGGTATTTTTGGAGGATTAGTTCGTTCTATAATTCTTTTTTTAAAAAAGAATTATAGCTAAATTAAAACAGTCATGTATAAATGAGATCCAGATAAAGTTTGGTAAGTGCCTATATTATTGATGCTTTTGAGAGCGTCAAGAATTATGTGTAAATAAGTAAATCCTTTTCTTGTATGTATATCCATTAAGATTGCTTGAACATCTCAGCCAGCTCTGCACGGGCTTGATCGAATCCGATATGGCAACGGGTGGAGAATTTCTGGTTATAGATTTCAAATTGGGAAACCAAGAAGCGATCTAAGGAATCTTCGTTCGGAAATTGCTCCTTGCGTTTGCTGTATTTCTTTACGTTCTTGTTGAACGATTCGATCAGGTTCGTCGAATAGATGCTTCGCCAAATGGATTTTGGGAAACTGTAGAAGGTGAAAATATAGGGATTCGCTTCCAACGATTTCGTCACTTTGGGATAGGCCGTTTTCCATTTATCGACAAAGACTTTCAACGCTTTTTCACCCAGTTCCCGGTTCTCTGCCCGATAGACCGATTTGAAATCATCAAGAATTTCCTTGCGATTGGTGACGCGAACTTTGTGTCGGATACCACGCGACAGGTGGACGCAGCACGCCTGATATTGAGCATCGGGAAAGACCGAAAAGATGCGATCAGTGATGCCTTTCAAGCCGTCGGAGATAAACAAAAGCACCTCTTCGACACCGCGCTCTTTCAAGTCCAACAGGACTTCTTCCCAAACGAATGCGGATTCCGTAGGGGCCACTGTATAGGCCAACACTTCTTTTGAGCCGTCCTCTCGGATGCCAACAGTAATATAGACAGCTTCCTTCGAGACCGTGTCGCGCTTGAGAGAAATGTAAGTTGCATCGAGATAGACGCAAGCATAGCGCTGATCTAATGGACGAGATTTAAACGCTTCGACCTGTTCGCTCATCACTTTCGTCATATTAGAAATGGTTTGTGGCGTGTAATGATGACCGTACATCTTCTCGATCAAATCCGATATTTCGGACATCGTCACGCCTTTTTGGAACATATGAATAACGAAGGCTTCCAGCGTATCGTTTGAGCGCTTGTACGGAGCGACCGTCTGTTGGTTGAATTCGCCGTTCCGGTCCCGTGGCATCGAAAGCTCCAAATCCCCATACTCCGTATGGAGTGTCCGCGTGTAGACACCGTTGCGTGAGTTGCCGGAATTGAAACCGATGCGGTCGTATTTTTCGTAATCCAGGAAAGCTGTAAGTTCTGTTTGGAGGAGCGTATTGACCGCCGTCTCCAGGTGCTTACGGAAAACTTCGGAGATGTCTTCTTTTTTTACTAGAGCTTGCATAATATCTGTTGTAAACTGAGTCATAGGGAAGGCCTCTTTTCTGTGAATTGGTTGTGGTGACTTAATTCTACAAGAAAAGGTCTTCCTTTTTCTATTTATTCATTTACACAAGATATTTTACGCTCTCATGCTTTTAATATTTAATTTAATAACTTTAATTATTAAAATGACTAAAGTAGTAAAGTTAATACATATAATAAAGATATGGTAAAATTATGAAATGATGATAACCATTAATCAGCATCGAATTTACTTTTAAAGAATATAGAGGTGAAGATATGAAACAGGAATTGGTACATATGCGAGACAAATTGAATAATATCAGCAAACGAAATCGTTCGATCCGTTTGTTGAAGCTTTACGATAAATGGAGTTTTGATTTGATGCGTAGCTCACCTGAAATCGTTGAAGGAATAGTGGAAGGCATAAAAAGGAAGTCGACAAAGTCTTTCTCTTTACTAACAAAAGAGGAAGAAAGAGATACTGCGAATATGAGAAAACTGACGACGCTCTATAGAAATATAAAAGGCATTGAAGATGAGACAGGTGTTCATGATTTTTACTTAGGAACACCTTTTGTTTCTGGTACTTTCTCAGATGGGACGTTCTTCCAAGCGCCTCTATTCCTTTACCCTGTTCGTTTGGAAAAGGGGGCAATCAACCGGCAGACGTTTGAATTGAAAAAAGATGAGGGTGAGCCAATTCTCAACCGGACTTTATTTTTGGCTTTCAAGAAAATAGATCAATTGCGCTTTTCAGAAGAGTGGATGGATGAAGCGCAAGAAGTGGCATCAAAAGGAGATGCAGAAATCCAGTCTTTTCTGGAAAGATTTCAATTAGCTTTTACACAAGAATCTGCTGGTTATGAATCTTTAAGAGAATACAAAGTGGATAATATTCCCCCAAAGAGCCAGTTGAAACTCACAAAGAATGCTATCATTGGCCATTTCCCACAGGGGAGTTCTTCGCTTGTTCGCGATTATGATCAATTGATTGATCTGAGTGAAACGAGCAATTTGTCGTTAATTGGTGATCTTCTAGATCCTGAAAATGCAGCAATAATGGAAAGTGATTGGGATGCTCAAAAGTCAGAGCCAGAAGACATCCGTGAGTTTAATCGTCTGTATCTGTTGAACACTGATGGTTCCCAGGAAGAAATTTTGAAAGAAGCCCGCTACAAAAAAGGATTGGCGGTTCATGGTCCACCAGGAACGGGGAAATCACAGGTAATTGTCAATCTGATTACAGACGCCCTCCATCATAAGAAGAGAATTCTCGTAGTGTGCCAAAAAAGGGCTGCTTTGGATGTCGTCTACCAGCGACTCCATAGTCTCGACTTAACCGGTTATACCGCTTTGATACACGACGAAAATCAAGACAGAAAAGCACTTTATGGAAAAATAAATGATACCCTCTCGTATTCCTTAAATTACGAACAGGGATGGAAGCAAAATTTGCGGACTACGTCTCAGAAACTTGAGCAGCAGGAAATGGAACTAAATAATATTGCTGTTGGGCTGCATTCGAAAGATGAAGTTGGACTATCGTTGTATGATTTATATAGTAGAACCAAAAGTACAGGGGATATTGAAGCTTTCATCGTAGTCGATTCAGCTGCGAATGAGTTGAATGCTGAAAACTTGGAAGAAATTTTGGCAACGGTTTATACGTATGCGGAATGGTATGAACGGTTCGGCAAAGATTCCTATCCCCTGAAAGACAGACTTTCCTTCGCCAAGTTTGGTATGAAGGAAAAAACGGAATTCACCCAACAAATGTCTTACTTAATTGAACAAACAAAAAAGGCGGAAGAGTATTTAAATCTCTTAGATGTTGAAGACATAACTCCTGGCTATACGTGGGGAATACAGCAAGATCTTCTTAAAATTCAGCCGGATATATCTAGTGGTGAACCACGGACAATGCAGGGCTTGCGTTTGTGGTATTGGACAAGTTTTACCGGCAAAAAAATTATTGAGGATCTAAACAAAGGCGCTAAGTTTTCAGGTGTTAAATCTCAAGAATGGCCGAAGATTAAAAAGAGCTTATTACTGATGAATGATCTGGCGCAAATCACAAGTGAAATCAATAAAGAAATGGAAATCTTGAAACATTTTCTAGAACCTTCGAAAGTAGAGAAGTATAAAGAACTAGTTTCTGATGGCGCGTTGCCCGTAAAGGAACTGGAACTAATTCAGGAATATCTTCATACTGATTTTGAAGATTTGCAGCATATGGATCAGTTTGGACAGGAATGCACTCCGACTGAACAAAAGCTGATAAAGCTCTTGATAGAGAAAAAGAATCAAATCGGATTTGATAATCTTCCAGAAAAATGGACAGAGGCGCTAAGACAATCGGTTTACCTTTACTGGATCGACAAAGCGGAGCGAAAGCATCCAGCGGTGAAAAAAGTATCGAACTCTGAATACAACCGGCTGCAATCTACTTTTGAAGAGTTGGTAGAAAAGAAAAAAGAACTGGCTCGTCAGTATTTGATCAACGAATTGAAGCTGTCCTTGCAAGGAGCACAGGAGTCCTCACGAGATGTGTTCAAAGATCTGAAGCACCAGACCGGTAAAAAGCGGCAAGTTTGGCCGTTGCGGAAACTGGTGAATGAATATGCAGATAAAGGATTAATGGACGTTGCACCGGTATGGCTTGCATCTCCAGAAATCGTTTCATCCATTTTCCCATTGACTAAAAATCTGTTTGATCTTGTCATCTTTGATGAGGCTTCGCAATGTACCGTTGAAAACGGCTTGCCTTCTATATATCGTGCGAAACAAGTAATTGTGGCAGGTGATGAAATGCAGTTGCCGCCATCAAACATGTTCATGTCTACTATTGAAAATGATGAAGATGAAGAAGACTTTCTATCCAATGACTCACCGAGTTTATTAAATTTGGCTAAACGAAGATTCGATGAAAAGACGCTTCAATGGCATTACCGTTCCAAATATGAGGAATTAATCAACTATTCGAATCACGCCTTTTATAACGGGGCAATTCAAATATCGCCGAATGTTCAACCTTATAAAGAGCCCCCAGCTATCCAATGGATCAAGGCTGAGAATGGTAGGTGGATTGATCGAGCAAACGAAGTGGAAGCGATAAAGGTAGTAGAAGTTCTCAAGGAAATTTTAATTGCAAAACACGAAAAGTCAGTTGGGATCATCACATTCAACAGCACCCAGCAGACGAAAATTTTGGATATGATTGAGAAAGCGGCAATCGATGATGTGGAGTTTGGTTCCTTGTATGGGGAAGTGATGAGCAGAGGTCTGGATGAACGAGTTTTTGTGAAAAATATTGAGAATGTACAAGGCGATGAGCGTGACATCATCTTGTTCTCAGTCGGATACGGCCAAAATGAAGAAGGGCGCGTATACAATCGCTTTGGTTCTCTGAACCAGGAAGGCGGAGAAAACCGTCTGAATGTCGCTGTGACACGTGCAAAAGAAGAAACAATTGTCGTAAGCAGCATCGAACCGGAAGAACTGGAAGTAGCGAATTCGAAAAGCAATGGTCCACGATTGTTTAAGGATTACTTGAAATATGCGAAAGCAGTTTCCAATGGTCAAATCGAGAGAGTTCAAGAAGTCATACAAGGCGTCAATGAACTCGGTAACACAAGTGTCTCCACATCAGCATTGCAATTCGATTCACCTTTTGAAGAACAGGTCTACCAACAGTTGCGAAACCTAGGATATGAAGTCCAAACGCAAGTCGGCATGTCGGGATACCGAATTGACTTAGCCGTTATCCATCCAAACGATCCTTCTCAATATATCTTAGGAATCGAATGCGACGGCGCGATGTATCATAGTTCTAAGAATGCAAAAGAACGCGACATCTACCGTCAAAAGTTCCTCGAAAGCCGGGGCTGGACAATCGAACGTATCTGGAGCCGCAACTGGTGGAAAAACCAGAGTGTAGAGATTGAGCGGATTGATCAGGTTATTAAGGCTTTGGTGAAGAAGGATGAGGTTAAAGAGGATATGGTTGGGAGTTTGAAATAAAAAAATTATAAGTGGAGTAAAGGCTTTCCATTAAACTGGAAAGCCTTTTTTATAAGAGTAATGTTCCAAACACAACCATCAAACACAACCATCAAACACAACCTATGCTTACTTACATTAATTTTCAATTTGATATATAGTAATTTTTAAAGGAGTGGGAATTATGAAAAAATTAATGAGTACCGTTGACGTAACATCAGTAAACGGAGCGTATCGTTTCTACCAGTATCGCGATAGCAATGCCTTACCACAAATTGAGCTATATAAGATAGAAGGTGAAAAGGAAATCACTATTAGTAATGTTCTAGGAGAAGTAAAAAAGTTAAATGATGAATTCAAGTTTCAAATTGAATATGCTCCTAAAAATAGAAAGAGCACTCTTAATACGAGGGAATTCACTGAAAAATTTATAAGTTTATATAGAGAACGATAGGCTAATGAGAGGTATTTATAAATTACTTAATTCATGCTATTCGATAAGAACTTATCCTAAGTGATTTCGACACCAAGCGACAATTTATACTATATACTGCCATACTTGCTACTTCTAAGTGTGGTTTTTCATATAATAGTATTCATCTGTACAATTGTGCGCTATGCAGGGTCAATCTATATCTTTAATGGACCGGGTTGTTAGATGAGTTAGGAAAGATTCAGTAGAAGCAATAACGTAGTGAAAAAAGCCGGACCAGTTAACCTGAAGAGGTAACCGATCCGGCTTTTGTTTGCCTATTTATGAAATGGGTTTGTTACAGTAATTGCTCTGCTAGTAGCTGATAAACAGCCAATCGTTTTTCTTGAGAATGCGGGATACTGCAGATCATGGCTTCTTCAAAACCGTATTCCGTTTGTTCTCGCTGCAATTGATCGGCGACGTCTTTGGCGGAACCGACTAAATGGATGTTGCGGCTTTCCTTGATTTGCATGCGGTCCATTTCAGTTAAGGCAGAATTTTGTGCTTGTTCGGGTGTCATGAGAGGCATAATGCGGCCTTTCATCAACATCAGACGTGAAATATCTTGTGGCAATGCTTCGTATTCTGCTTCTTCGGCCGTTTCAGCTGTAGTCACCAAATAGGACACCGAAATTTCGGGTTTTACCATAAAAGCGGAAGGGACGAAGTTAGCTCGGTAGGAATCTAATATGTTTTTTGTCATGCCGCCATTGAAAAACTGGGCAAATGAATAGCCGACGCCCATACGTCCAGCTTCTAATGCGCTATTGCCACTTGAACCGAGTAGCCATGCTTCTGGCAGTTTAATATGTGTCGGAGCTGCGATGGTTTTATTGTACATCGTCTCTTCCGGTACTTCGTCGTTAATCAATTTTAATGCCGTGTCGAATTTCCCGTACATGTCGTCTGTCATCGGGCGGCGTCCTTGAGCCAAAGCATACATGGCACTATGGTCACCACCGGGTGCGCGGCCAACGCCAAAATCGATGCGACCTGGCGCAAGTGCAGCCAACGTTTTAAAGACTTCTGCCAGTTTTAACGGTGAATAATGCATCATCATCACACCGCCCGTACCGATGCGAATATTTGTTGTCTTGGCACTTAAATATGCGGCTGTGACTTCAGGTGCGGAGCTGGAGAATGCGCTGGAGCCATGATGCTCAGCCATCCACATCCGACTATAGCCCAAAGTATCGGCAAGAACCGCAAGTTCTACCGCATTTTGCATCGCTGCTGCGGCTGTGTTTCCAGTCGTAACAGGCGCTTGGTCTAAGACACTTAGTTTCATTTCGAAAACTCCCTTTCTTTCCCTGTCAGTTTGCTCATTGAGGAGTATAGCAGTATGGCGTAGCGAAATCCTTTCTTTTGTCTTAAAGGTTTTTATTTAGCGTTATGAATAGTTTTAGGAAAGTATTGCTAGGGAAGTTATGGAAATGGAGCGTTCCAATCGGATGGGGGGTACTTTTTGAATTGAAATGACTGTATAGTTATAGCAAGAGAGAAAAGCCTAGCTTTAGTAGACTGCACTGTATTTTTCAGAATATGTAAGGATTGTGTTTATTCGAATAAGGTGTGAGAGAGTAGTAGATTAGAGTTAATTATGTCTCTACGAAAGAAATAATTCTACAGCGTACTAACAATCCAATCGACAGAAAAGAACTATACAATGTACCGATAAAATAAGTAAGTATTCTAAAGGAGTGACATAATGGACGGAGTAGTAGAACAAAAATTAAAAGAAATACGCGAAGTATTTGAGAATCTCCCGAATTGTAAAGTTGAAACGAGCGTAGACAACCAGCTTGTAATCACAGGTGACAAACCGGTTTCTTGGAGTGAATCACTTGAGAATCAGGATGCAGAAACTACGCATAAAATTGGAACGATTAAACCGCATAAATCTTCACTTGGGCTTTACATCGATTTTCCACATGGCTATATTGATGACAGCAAGTTAGAAAACATTATAAACCCAGAAGGAACGTTAATGTATTACCCACCCGGTACGAAGACGTCTACTGTGAAAAGCTGGTGGCGATTCCGCTCTGATGAAAAATTCGACAGCATTCACTTGGTTTTAAGAAAGATCGAGTTGGCTTATTACAATTTTAAACGAGAAGACTGGATTGAGTTAATGCGAGAGATCACGGAAGCCAATAAATAAAAATGAAAACAGGCTCCTTGGCAAGAAGCAATTCTAAAAGGTGCCGACAAAACACAATAATTCATAGATTGCTACACCTGCCAAATCAACAGCGCAGGTGTAGCTTTTTGATTTTATTCACTTCAAAAATTATGTGCAACCTAGAGAATAATAAGGTAATCACCCGAGAAATTGGGTAAATATGAATAAAGTAGATCTATAAGAGCAAAGTAGAAGGTTTTTATGGGTATGCTAGGACGACTCTAGAAATGAGGGATAGCTCATGGAATACATTTTCATCTCGGCTGCAGTGGTGCTGACTTTGCTAGTGGCCGTCTTTATTTATAGTAGAAAGGATAGGGAGACCATAGCGCGAGTTGAAGAGCCATACGTTGAAGAAGCGACAGAAGAAAGTAGCGAGGTTGAACCAGAGCCAGAAGATGATGACAGCTACTTGAACCCTACAGTGTCAGAAGTAGATAACGAGGAAATTGCCAAAAGCGGTTACAAGAAAATCGAGCTTCCTACGAATATGATTCCGATTATTGCACAGACCTTAAAAGATGGGGCGGTAGTTCTCCAACAAAGCCGGACATTTCGCGTGGAGTTTAGTCCGGAAGTGGTAAAGGGGCTGAAGGACAAGAGCATGACCTTGATTGAGCGGACAAACGGCAGAGGCTATGTACCGGCAGTGAAAAAAGCTGGCATGAAAAGGATTTATGAACAAGCGGTCCTTGTGAAGCGCGTGAATCCAGGGCTCTTGGCGCACGCGAGTATGAACTTGTTGACGACGGTTGTTGGCCAGCAACAACTTATTGAAATCCAAAGTTCTTTGAAAAGCATGGAACGGCAGCTCGAAGCTTTGATTCAGCACAGGGAAAATGATTTTACGGGACGGATCGAGGCGCGCTTTAGTTATTTCAAAGAAGTTATTGAACGGTTTCGTCGAAATGGCATCACGCTTGGCGGTGTGGAAGACGCAGAAATCGAAGGGTTTTATACGGCGACGCTGCAGGATTTGAAAGTGTTGACGAAAGACTTGAAAACAGTTGTTGCAAACATTGAAGGATTAAGAGAGCATGAAACGCTGCGGAAATGGGGAGACGCACCCATAAAAAAAGACTACCAGCAGCTTATTGGGCAGTTTAACGCCAAGCAAGAACTTGTGCTGCTCAATGTGCAGTTTATTGAGGAATGCTATGAACCGTATCTCCGGACAATTCGGAATTACGCAGAAGAGGACGTTAAATCGCAAGCTTTGGCGGCAATTGTTGTAGAAAACCATTCCATCATCAAAGCGATCGAAGAAAAAGTGAAGAGCATCGAAGAAAACTATCGAGTGAAGATTAATTTTGGCATCAAGGCCTTGAAATACCGTGACTTGGAAAGCCTGAAGAAACTAGAGCCTAAGAAAATCAGTCAGCAAAAAATATCAGAAAAAGAAGTTCCAGCCGAAGTGCTCGTCGAAGTAATGGAAGATGACAAAGCATATGCGTACATTCCACAGGAAAATTACTAGTCTAAACTGACAAACACCCTCCGCTGAGCGGTTGGCTTCTGCCAACTTTTCAGTAAAGGGTGTTTTATTATATCTATTAAACTCAGTAAGATTCCAAGTCCGGTGCTTGTCGTTTCAAGCTTGCCTGTTCATAAGAAAAGGCGAGTTCAATCAACCGCGCTTCGCTAAATGCTTGTGCGCTGAACGTAACACCAACGGGATGTCCACTGCTCGTGTATCCTGCCGGAACGGTGATAGACGGGTAGCCTGCTTTTGCAGGCATATCGGCACCGCGATTGTTTTGGAATAATAGCGCGTCGAGTTGGTGTTCTTGCATGACGAGATCCAATCCTTCTGAAGTAGAAGTTCGTAAATCAGTTTTGCGGTGTTCCAGGTATGTCGGGTTGTTTAGATCATCGCTCAAAGCCTGTGATTTTTCCAGTTCAGCTTGGCCGAATTTCATGCGACGCTCGGGTTCTTGTTTGTTGAATTCGATAACGTCCGCTAGTGATTTGACTGGCACTTCAGCGGGTGTGGTGCGCAAATAGTCGTTGACGTTACGCTTGAATTCATACCACAAGACGTCTGACTCAAATGATGTCTTTGGAATGGTCACTTCGACAACCGTGGCACCGAGTGTTTTGAATTGCTCGATGGCCTCATCCATAATGGCACGTTCTTCTGGTGCTTTGTCGTTTAAAAAGCTAAGGTCGACGCCAATACGGGCACCGTTCAAACCGTCCTTTTTCAAGTGCGGCGTGTAATCAGTGAGCGCATGTTCCGCGCTTTTTAGTGTTGCCGAATCTTGTTCGTCGACGCCAGTCATCGCGCCAAGCAAAATCGCGGCATCTGTCACAGTACGCGCCATTGGTCCAGCTGTATCCTGACTTTCAGCAATTGGAATGATGCGCGAGCGACTAATGAGGCCCAGGGTTGGTTTGATACCGACAATCGAATTGGCACTTGACGGACTCAAGATTGAGCCGGATGTTTCCGTACCAACACCGACCACAGCGAAATTCGAAGCAATAGCGGCACCTGTTCCTGAACTCGAACCGCCAACGTCTTCTGCTTTAAAAACACCGACGCCGTATGGATTTAGCACTTGTCCGCCAAGTGAACTATAGCCGCTTGGTCCATCTTGCGACATGAAATACGCCCATTCGCTCATGTTTACTTTGCCGAGAATAATGGCGCCTGCGTTTCGCAATTGCTTAGCGACAAAGGCATCGTCTGTTGCAAAATTGTGTTCGAGTGCAATTGAACCGGCTGTTGTTGGCATCGGGTCTTTTGTTTCGATATTGTCTTTTACTAGCACCGGTATACCGTAAAGCGGCCCTTGGTTATTTTCTCCTCGCTTTTCGTCGAGTTGTGCTGCGATTGTTAACGCGTCCGGATTGATCGTCAAGACGGAATTGATTTTTGGGCCATTCTGGTCGAAAACTTTGATCCGGTCAAGATAAGCTTGGACCAATTCCACGGAGGTGAGTTTATTGTCACGGAAAGCTTGTTGAATGTCTTGGATTGTTGTTTCGTTTAACTGGAATGTATTTGTTTTCATATGTAGGCTCCTCACTAAAATGATGTGCTGATGTTAATTGTACATTAATTCTTAATTTTACATAAAGTATATTGTACTGCTTGGTGTAAACAACAAATCCGAAACCAAAGTGTTTGAGTTTAGAGAGAAGTAAGAGTAATCTGAAAATAGAATTGAGAGGAGTGGGAGTAGATGGAAAAAGCAATTCCAGAAGTGACGTTAAATGACGGAACAACTTTACCCGTTATGGGACTCGGTACATACGGACTGTGGGGCAATGCAGGAGCGAACGCAGTCAGCAGTGGAATCAATGCGGGTTACCGGTTAATCGATACGGCGTATAATTACGAAAACGAAGGAGCGGTCGGCGAAGGCATACGACGCAGCGGCGTTGCGCGTGAAGAGCTATGGGTAACGTCCAAGCTGCCAGGTCGCTACCACACATATGAAAAAGCTTTAGTGGCTATTCAAGAATCGCTGTATCGTTTACAGCTAGATTATTTTGATCTGTATTTGATCCACTGGCCAATGCCCAATCAAGATACTTACGTAGAAGCGTGGCAGGCGTTGATCGATGCGCAGAAATGGGGACTCGTGCGGTCGATTGGTGTCAGCAATTTCTTGCCAGATCATTTAGAGCGCATTATTCAAGAAACGGGAGTGATACCGAGCTTGAACCAAGTGGAATTGCATCCGTTCTTTAACCAAGCACATCAGCGAAAAGTGCACGCGGACCACGGAATCCAAACACAGTCGTGGAGTCCAATTGCCAAAGCCAAAGACATTTTGACGAACGACGCCATTGGAAAAATTGCCGAATCCCACAACAAGACCATTGCTCAAGTGGTATTGCGCTGGCAATATCAAATTGGTTCAGTCTCGATTCCGCGCTCTACTTCGCCCGAGCGTCAGCGTGAAAACTTGGCTATTTTCGATTTTGAGTTAAGCGAAGCCGAAATGACATCAATCTCAGAACTGTCTCGCCCAGACGGCAGATTGTTTGATATGGACCCGGCTACGCATGAAGAATTTTAAGAGAAGGGGATATAAAGTGTTCGAGCCTAATTGGAAGGAATCTGTGCTTATACTCTAGAGATTGCTGCACCTACCAAATCAACATTGTAGGTGTTGCTTTTTTTTGTTTTGTTTGTTCTGATCAATAGGGTGGGAGCTGCTGATAACTTCTGTAATTACAGGATAAGCAAAGTTAGAACTGCTAAAGACATGCGAGTATTACTCCTGTATAATAAATATACTGAATATTTAGTTTTATGGAGGTCGACTTTCGGGAAATCGTGATTTGCTATAGAGGCTCAAAAATTGAATATTTTAGTATGGGCCATTTAGAGAATAGACAGCTTCTTAAGCTATGACTGAGGAGTAGCATAGCAAATAGTCGTGGTCGGGAGGAATAAAAATGAATACTGAAAAAAGATCTCAACGATTTTTCATAGGTTTTGTTTTTATTTGGTCTTTTGTATTTTGGGGAATAGGAATTTTTTTATCGTTAAAAGATGATGTTCAATTGCTTGAAAACATGGAAGTGTTACTTGGTATTTTAAATTTAACACTATCAGAAGAATTGCGTACAGTTACCATCTTATATGCTTTAGCTGGGTATGGACCTCTACTTGGCGCAATTTTTATTACACTATTCATACCCGAAACGAGAAGGTATTTTAAAGGTAAATTTAGATTTAATACTCCCTTAAAATATACTTTTCAGATAATTGCTTTATTCGCGGTTATTACCATTGTCCCAGGTGTAACGCTAGTATTTAAGAATGGTTTGGACACTTCGGTCACGTGGTCAACAGTAGCCCTACTACTGCTATTTTTTATCTACCAACTTATTACCGCTGGAACTGAAGAAATTGGCTGGAGAGGATACCTACTGCCATCAATGTTACAGAAATTGACCCCATGGCAGGCAAGTGTGAGGATTGGGGTAATTTGGGCATTGTGGCATACACCTATTATATTATATGTGTTTTATTCACAAGGATTGCCTGTGTTTCAAATCATATTCTCTTTTGCTGGTTTCATCGCAGGAACTATCGCTATGTCGGCCGTCCATACGTATTATTACTTAAAGACTCAAAATGTAGTATTTAATATGTTTATCCATGCCGTCAGCAATACATTTCCGATGTTTGTGGGAATGGTGCTTTCTAGTTCATACGAGGTTTCAGTAGTTACTCAATTATTACTTTGGGTTTTTGTAGGGATCATTATAAAGAAAAATAAAGTTTTCTTTGATACAGTACAAAATTGCTAGCTATTACAATCTTTTGAGATGGCAATCGAGTGTAAGAAAAGCTCAGCAATACACTACTACATTAACTCCGGATATCGCTACGCTTGCTAAAATAATATCGCAGGCGTAGTTTTTCATTTTATTCGTTACTAGAGCTTGCTTAGTATCTGCTGTAAAATGAAAACACGAAATGATTCAGTTTTCAAGATCTTTATAATATAGATTAGTGCAATATTTTTTTAAAAAGAAGGAAATTGAGGGGAGGGGTAATTGATGAACATGAACTTAAATATGTTTAAAAATGACTTCAAAAGAAACCCAGCAGGAAATATCGCTTTAATT
Organism: Planococcus sp. PAMC 21323; assembly: GCF_000785555.1. Classification (NCBI taxonomy): domain Bacteria; kingdom Bacillati; phylum Bacillota; class Bacilli; order Caryophanales; family Caryophanaceae; genus Planococcus; species Planococcus sp. PAMC 21323. The sequence continues at coordinate 570,598 of NZ_CP009129.1, forward strand.
TTGTTTATGACATTATCAGTTACGCTTGTAGTAGCTGCAACTATTGTTGTGGTCCAACTTACTACCTCTATGACAGGGATGTATAAAATAGCAGAGCCACCTCATTTTCTACAAATGCACAAAGGAGAGATAGATCAGGAGGCAATTGATGAGTTTACTGTTTCTTATGAGGGGGTTACGTCTTGGCAAACTTCGCCGATGATAAATGTCTATGGTGATGATTTGCGCATTTTGGGAGAACAACCATTTAGTTTAGCTGACTCTAGGTTAGACATCAGCTTAGTTAAACAGAATACAGAAAAAGATCTTTTACTTGATTCAAATAGAAAAGTAATTAATGTCAACAAAGGTGAAATTGGTGTGCCTGTAATTTTCCTTAGCTCTTATGATATCAACATTGGCGACACAATTGAGTATAGCAGTAATGGAATAACCAAGAAATTTAAAGTGACTACTTTTGTTCACGATGCACAAATGAATTCAACACTTGTTTATTCTACAAGAATGCTAATAAGTGATGAGGATTTTGTAGAGCTTTTTGGGAACGTGGGGGAAAGTGAATATCTTATTGAAACGTATTTTACTGATTCCGGTATGGCTTCAGATTTCCAGTCAGCCTATGAAAATGCAGGGCTGCCACAAAATGGACCAGCAGTAACTTATCAAATGATTTTTCTGATCAGCGCATTTACTGACATACTCATGGCTATGATTATAATTTTGGTTAGCCTGTTACTTGTACTAGTTGCTTTGATGTCGATTAAGTATACATTGATGGCCAGTTTAGAAGAAGAAATCGGCGAAATCGGAACGATGAAAGCTATCGGTATGACGCATAGAGATATAAGGGATATCTATCTTAAAAAATACAAGCTAATGATAGCGCTTGGCATAGTAATTGGTTACGTCATTGCTCTTGCACTCGCCAGTTTCTTTACATCACATGTAAGCAATACATTTGGTAAACAACCATTATCAATTTGGACTATTGGGATCCCGATTTTAGCCTGTTTATCTTTGTATGTTATAAGCAATCATTATTGTAAAAAAATACTTAAGAAAATAAAAAAAGTAACTGTCGTAGATGCACTTGTATTCGGAAAAGGGTTTGATCAAAAAAAGCGTGTTCATGATGGGCTTTATAAATCTAAACAGATTCCGATAAATTTGCTTTTAAGTGCAAGAGAGACATTTTATCATTTTAAAGGATTTTTCTTAATTTTTATTTCTATGATGATTGTTACCTCAATCATGATTGTGCCCATGAATCTGTTAAGTACTTTAAAGTCTAAAGATTTCATACCTTATATGGGAAGTTCGATTGGTGATGTATTGGTCGAAATCGATATAGGAGAAAATCTAGAAAACAGATATGCAGCCCTTCATGATCTCATCAAAACTGAAACGGATATTAAAGACTACAGTGAGATTAAAGTCGTACGTGTTGAGACGGCTAACGCCGATAAGCAATGGATGAATTTACGCGTAGGCAGTGGGGATGCTGCAGGAAAAAAACTTAAATACATTGATGGCAAAGAGCCAATAAAAGAAAATGAAATCGCAGTATCAAAACTCAATGCAAATGAGATGGGTAAACAAGCGGGAGATAAAGCAATTTTAAGGTTCAATGGAATAGAGAAGACATTTTTTATTTCTGGAGTTTATCAGGATGTGACAAGTGGAGGGATGACGGCAAAGTCTAAATACAGTTTTGAAGGCGTAAAAGCAGAAAAATATCAATTGATTGTAAATGTAAACGACAAAGTAGATATAGAAGAAAAAGCAGCTGAGTGGAGTAGCGAAATGGGGACAGGTTACGATATCCAACCAATGGAAGAATTGATAGATCAAACATTGGGGGTTGTGTCAAAGCAAGTACAAGTAGCAACAATTGCGGTCATGACAATCGGAATTTTAATGAGTGCATTTATCATTGTCCTCTTTATGAAACTGAGACTTATCAAAGATGCTTCCCAAATAGCAATCATAAAAGCGATAGGTTTCACAAATAAGGACGTAAAAAAACAATATCTTTATAAGATGAGTATGATTTCATTTGCAGGCATAATGAGCGGAACAATTGTTTCAAATATACTTGGAGAAAAAATAATCAGTCTTGCATTTAATATTATGGGACTTGGTATATCTGAATTAACATTTATTGTAAATCTGTGGATTGTATTTTTATTTGTACCACTAGTCCTTCTAATCGTAGCAGCAAGTGTTACGTGGTTTAGTACGAGAAATATAAAAGACTATAATATCATTTCACTAATCAATGAATAGGGGGTGGGTGTATGGTAGATATCTTACAAGTAAAAGGGCTATATAAGGAATTTAACGAAACAAAGATTTTAAAAGGAATCAATTTTTCAGTTAAAGCTGGAGAATTTGTAGCAATCATGGGAAGGTCTGGTTCAGGGAAATCAACGCTGTTATACAACATAAGTGGTATGGATAGAGCAACTAGTGGAGAAATAATATTTGATGGCGAAAACATTTCGAAATTTGATGACGAGAAAATAAGTCACATAAGACTACAAAAAATGGGGTTTATTTTTCAGAAATCACATTTACTTAAAACCCTATCAATACGTGACAATATTGTATTTCCAGGATTTAAAGCAAATAGTGAAAGTAGAGAAAATGTAAATAAATATGCAGAAGAGCTCATGAGAAGAACCGGTATTGATCATGTGGGCAGTCATGATATTAAAGAAGTGTCTGGAGGACAACTTCAACGCGCAGCGATATGTCGTGCAATAATAAATCATCCAAATATAATATTTGGGGATGAACCGACCGGATCACTTAATTCATTAGCGTCAAAAGAAATTATGGATATTCTCAATGAGATTAATAAAACAGGTACGGTCGTCATTTTAGTTACACACGATCCAAAAATCGCAGCTAGAGCAGATCGTGTGATTTTCTTATCGGATGGCAATATTATTGATGAAATTACCCTAGATAAATATGAAGCAGAAAACTTTCTTGAAAGAGAAAATAAAATGGTTAGGTGGCTTGCGGAACAAGTGTTTTAATGAGGATAAACCACAATTGTGCCGTTTTCTGCGATGCGATCATATTACAAAGAATGAGACAATACATTTACTAATAAAACGGCCATGTTAGAAACTACTCAGTTTCCAGCACGGCCGTTTTTATTTTTTATTTCTCCACATTCTTCTCTATTTTCACACTCTCCGGATCGAAAAACTTATCCACTAAATCGTAAATCGTGATCAGCTCATAAAGAATGGTGAATTCGGGTGGGAATTCCGTTGGACGCAGAGCATCGCTTGCGGTGATGTTTTTACTATTGTCCCAAAACAAATCGGTAATATTTTTTAATTGGCATTGGTGCTTTTCGTGATCATAGTCGACCGAGTGTTTTAAGTCGTTTGCGAGCTCTGTGACAGCGTTCATAATAATCTCTCGCTCCGAGGTTGTCCACGTCAACTTATGTAGCGGGATATAAAGTAGGGCATCTAAATGGAATTCTAAATTATGTAAGAAGAGCAATTGCTTTTCTGCCATTTGAAGCTCGGCTTCTCGCTCGCGCACCCACGGGTACAAACTAGATTCGTCTCGCTGAAAATGGATGAGTTTCTCAGTCTTACTAACTTCAGTGATCAGTTCTTTGACGATTAACTTTTCTTCTTGGCGATTTGCATCACTGTCAAAAAGAATCGTTTGGAATGTTTGCTCCAACATATTGCCAGCTCGTTCACTGATCGATTGAATGCTTTTCAAAATGTCTTTTCGGTAGTTAGGTGGAAACACCAGCATATTCACAGCCGTAGACACCAGCAATCCAACGGACGTCGTACCCAGTCGAATAAAGAACGATACTAAAACATGGTCGTGGATAACTTCGACCATAGCGACAGAGGTCAATGTAGCGACTAGTAATCCGGCGTGCAGATTGAGCCGGTAACAAGCTAAAATCGTAGCAACTGCAGCAAGTGTATAAGTAATCGGGGAATTCCCGAAGAGTGAGATAAAGAGAACAGCGAAGGCAGAACCAATGGCAGAAGCCGGGAACCGAACCAGTCCCTTTTTGATCGAATCGCTAACGGTTGGCTCGATGGTCACAATGGCCGTGATAACGGCGAAGACAGGCGGCCAGCCAAACCACAAACAAATTGTCGCGGTCAAAAAGATCGCAATGCCGGTTTTCACAATTCGTCCGCCACTGAAATGAAAAGATCGCATCATGTTGACTTCACCATCTCCTTTCTAAAGTAGTTTTTACTGGTGTCTAGTATAGCATTCCTATCTATAGGATAAAAATTGCGTTTTTGGGTCTGAAACAAGATCCAACGTCTATGACAAGGGACAATTTACACGTAGGTACATTCGCAAGCGTTTCTATGAGATTACTAAAAATAAAGAAATCATTAATTCTCTAGCAACAAAACATTTTTAGCCATACACCAAAAGAAGCCCGCTATAACAGCGAAGCTTCTTTTTTTATTGAATTTATATTCAGAACAATCAAAATTAATGTAGCGTTTTATAAGTAGAATAGTGTACACTCGTTATTAACGGAATGATTAAGGTTTATTTCCTTAAATAAAGGAGCAGGTGACAGCGTTGAAAAAGCAAGCACAAGAGTTGTTTGAAGAGGTTCGCGCATTTAGACGGGATCTTCACGAGAATCCGGAATTGAGTGGCGAAGAAATAGAAACTTCTCTAAAAATACAAAAAAAATTAGATGAATATGGCATCGAGTATTCTACAGGATATGCCAAAACGGGCGTTCTCGGTGTAATTCAAGGTGGTAAGCCAGGAAAGACAGTGGGTTTACGTGCAGATATTGATGCTTTACCGATTTTAGAAAAAGCGGATGTGTCTTTTAAATCTAAATTTGATGGCAAAATGCATGCATGCGGTCATGACGCGCATACGGCCATGTTGCTCGGAGTTGGGAAGTTACTGCATGAGCAGAAAGCTGATATTGCTGGAACGGTGTTATTAATTTTTCAGCCGGCTGAAGAAAATGCGCCTACTGGTGGTTCGGAACAGATGATGGCAGACGGCATTTTTGACCAATACAAACCGGATGTTTTAATAGCGCAGCACGTCTGGCCAGGTCTTCCAGCTGGGCAAGTCGGCGTTATCGACGGAGCCATCATGGGAAATTCTGACCGTTTTCAAGTAACGATTCACGGAGCGGGTGGGCACGCATCAATGCCTCATCAAACTGTTGATGCGATTATTATTGCCACTCAAGTGATGTCTGCGGTCCAAACGATTGTTAGTCGAAACGCAAACCCGATGGATTCAGGTGTTATTACGTTTGGGAAAATTACTGGGGGCTATCGCTATAACGTTGTGGCGGACACGGTTGTGCTTGAAGGAACCATTCGCTCACTCTCAGACGATACGAAAAAACTATTGAAAAAACGATTCCATGAAGTGGTTCAAGGAACTGCTCAAATGATGGGCGGTTCATGTGACATCGATTATTCAGACGGTTATCCAGCGACGATTAATACGAAACGCTGGGCCAAAGTAGTTCGGGAATCGGCAAAACGTCAATTAGGCGACAAGGGCACACCAGAAGTAATCGGAAGCATGGCTGGAGAAGATTTCGGTCGTTTCTTGAAAAAGTACGAAGGGGTTTATTATTGGCTCGGTACTTCAGTTGGTGAAAACCAAAAACCACTCCACGATCCAGGCTTTATGATCGATGAACAAGCGTTGTTGGTTGGCACAGAACTGATGGCGAAAGCAGCGCTTGACGTGCTAGCCGAATTGAATAAATAGGAGGAACAGACATGGCAAATTCCATTGAACAATTCATGGAAGAGATTGAGCCGTACGTGATTAAGCAAAGACGTGAGCGACACCAGTATCCGGAAATTGGCTTTGCGGAATATGTCACGACATATGAGTTGAGCGAACAATTAGTTGGAAAAGGATTTTCTCTTTTTTATGGAACAGAATTTTTAACCAGTGACCAGCGTATGGGTGTTCCGAACAATCAACTACTAAAAGAAAATGAACAGCGAGCACTCGAAATGGGCGTGCCACCTGAGTTTCTTGAAAAGATGAAAGGTGGACATACCGGGTTTGCCGCTGTTCTTGATACAGGCCGACCGGGACCGAATTTTGCTTATCGTTTTGATATTGATGCATTGCCAATTGAAGAAGCCGATTCTTTAGAACATGTGCCAGTACAACAAGGGTTCCGCTCTCAAGTTGCGGGAATGATGCATGCTTGTGGTCATGACGGTCATGCAGCTATTGGGCTCGGACTCGCCAGTTATTTATCGAAAGAAAAAGACAATATGCGTGGCAAGTTCACGATTTTATTCCAACCTGCAGAAGAAGGCGGGCGCGGAGCAAAAGCGATTGTTGATAAAGGGTGGCTGGATCACATTGATTATTTTATGAGTGGCCATGTGGGCATTCATGATTTACCGTCCGGTACAGTCGCAGCGACGACGTCCAAGTTTTTGGCCAGTTCCAAAATCAATGCAAAATTTATTGGCAAGTCGGCGCATTCTGGATTAGAACCTAACGAAGGACGCAATGCATTACTTGCCGCCGCATCGGCCGCTTTACATTTACACAGCATTGCCAATCATAAAGACGGAGCGACGCGTATCAATGTCGGCACCTTGCATGCAGGGGCCGGTCGCAATGTGATTGCAGACAAAGCTTTGATGGAAATCGAGACGCGCGGCGAGACGAACGAATTGGATGCTTACATGCAAAAAAATGCTGAGCGCATCTTACAGGCCAGTGCCGCATTATACGATGTCGAGTTAGAACTTGAACATATGGGTAGATCGGTATCGACAACTGCGGATCATGATTTCGCTAAAATCGTAGAGCAAGCGTGTGTATCGTCAACAAGTTTGAAGATTGTTCCACATTTGGAAATAGGCGCTTCAGAAGATGTGACGTATATGATCGAACGTGTACGCGAACAAGGCGGTAAAGCGACATTTATGATTTTTGCCAGTCCACTTCCTGCCGGTCATCATCATCCACGTTTTGATTATGAAGAAAAAGCTTTGTTAGCTGGATTGGAAACAATTATCCGAACGACAGATTATTTATTGAAGGAGGATGGATTACGTGAATAGCTGGCTAATTGAGCATTTACAGCGGATGAATATGACCGACGCTTTAGTTAGACCAGAAGGGTTTACGCGAGAAGGCTATACGTCAGAAGAAACGAATGCCATTAGAATCTTTAAAGAGATTGCCGGAGAACTCGGCTTAACTGTTAAAGAAGATGCGGTCGGAAATATCATCGCGCGCTGGGAAGTTCCGGGTGGCGAAGAGGCAGCGGTAGCAACTGGTTCTCATCTGGACACGGTGCCAAACGGTGGCGCATTTGACGGCGGGGCAGGTGTTGTCTGTAGCCTCGGCGCAGTTAAATTACTGAAAGAAGCCGATTTCAGTCCAAAGCGACCGATTGAAGTGATTTGTTTCCGTTCGGAAGAATCTTCGCGATTTGGCGTATCAACGATTGGTAGTAAAGCGATGAGCGGGTTATTGGATCCTGCCATTGGAACGCTTAAAGACCAACACGGCATAACGCTTGCAGAAGCTGTTGAAAGCCAAGGTTTTCGCTGGGAAGATTTACTCTCTGCGAAACGTTCAAAAGAAGAATTGAAAAGTTTTGTTGAATTGCATATTGAACAAGGGATGCATATCGTTGAGCATGAAAAAAATTACGGAATCGTCAAAGGCGTGGCTTGTCCGATCCGGTTAGCGGTTACGTTTAATGGCAAAGCGGGACATACCGGCACAACGCCAATGGATCGTAGACAAGATGCTTTGGCAGCAGCTGCTCCTTTTGTTTCGTTTGTTCAAGAAACGGCTCTTCAACTAAATGATGTGTACGAAAAACCACTAGTGGCGACAGTGAGTACATTGACAGCTTCTCCAAATTCGATGAATGTGATTCCGCAAACGGTTACAGCTGGAGTGGATATTCGCAGTGTCGATGATCTTTTGAAAAAGAAAATGGCAGATGCGATACAAAGTGAAGTAGCGCGTATTGAACAAGTAACTGGCGTATCGGTCACTATCGAAGTATTGGTCAACAATCCATCTGTTTTACTCGATGAAACGATAGCGGAGCAGTTGTTTGACGCGGGCAACCAAGAAGCGTATTTGGCACACCGGATGGATAGTGGTGCTGGACACGATGTCATGAATATGGCACAAATGTGGCCGAGCGGGTTGCTGTTTATCCCTTGTAAAGACGGTTTGAGTCATCATCCGGATGAACACGCAACTGTTGAAGATTTGAAGATGGGCTCAGAATTACTAGCCCGTTATTTGATGGAGGCAACGAAGATATGACAGAAATCGTGAAAGTCGGATTAATCGGACCTAAAGACTCGGTTAATGAAACGATGAAAGCGGCCGGCAGTTTAGACGGCATCGAACTAATCCCCTTTGTTTATGAGAAAACTGAGGAAACAAAAGAAATTATTCATGAAAATTCAGCCCGTATTGGTCATTGGCTATTTTCAGGGCCGGCGCCTTATCACTTCGCATTAAAAGAAAAGTTAATCGAAGCGGATCACGCGGATTATATTTTGCTGCATGGGTCGAGTTTACTCGGCACGATGCTGGACGCGATTATGCAGGAAGGTACAGTGTTATCGAGCATTAGCGTCGATTCGGTTCCGCGCCGAGAAGTATTGAAAATGCTGAAGGATTTCGATCTGGAAAAGATGAAAATCCATACTGCTCCGGAACTCGGTTATATTCCTGCCGAAGAACTGGTCGATTACCATGAAGCACTTTATCGTTCAGGTGAAATACAGGTAGCACTAACTTGTCTGAATGCCACCTATAATTCCTTAAAGGAAAGAGGCGTGCCGGTTTACCGGATTAATGTATCGGAACTAGCGGCGCACCGAGCGATATCCGTTATTAAAGAAAGAAGCTTGTCTGATCTTTACCGAATGAAGCAATTAGCGATGATTGGCATCGAAATCATTTACCCAAGCCAAGCGCAACAACGCAAGACGCCGTTTAAAATTGAACGCCAAGAACTCGCCACCAATCGTGTGCTCATCGATTTTGCTGAGGAAGTAAAAGGTTCCAAAGTGAGCATGGGGAATGGTGTTTATTTCATCTATACAACGCGAGGTGAATTAGAGCTTTACGGCAAGTCCCACCATTTAAAAGAATTGCAAGAAGAAATTTTTGCCAACAGCAATATGCACGTCCGCATTGGTGTAGGCTACGGCAGAACAGTTACAGATTCCGAACAAAACGTCCGATTGGCGCTAGATTATATTCGCGAGAAAGATAGTGGCATCATCATCAATATTGACGAAGGTGGAAAAGTAACAGAAATCAATTCAATCGGAGATCAGCTTCATTATAGTCGGCGTAGTAGTGATGCGAAATGGCAGGAAGCGTTAAAAGATGCAGCCATTAGCCAAACCTTAGTCGCGCGTATTGAATCACTGTCCCATCACTATGCAAAAGAAGAAATCACAGCACTGGAGTTGTCGCAATGGATGAATAGCACCGAACGCAATGCACGCAGAATTTTGACAGAACTTGAAAGTGTCGGCGTAGCAGAAGTGTCGGGGGAAGAATCTGGCCGAAGAGGGCGTCCGCGGAAATTATACCGCTTACTGTTCGGCAAAGATAACTAAAGAGGAGGAATGGGTATGACAGTATCGAAAGAAGAACAAGACAAAAAGGGATTTTTGAATTTTATTGAAAAATGGGGCAATCGCTTGCCCGATCCATTCTTTATCTTTGTATACTTAGCAGCATTTGTTGTCTTACTGTCATGGCTCGTTAGTTCGTTTGGTACGACCGTAATCCACCCGGGTACGGGAGAAGAAATGGCCATTCGCAGCATTGTTTCAGGAGAAGGAATTCGTTATATTCTGGCTGAAACCATTAACAACTTCACAGGGTTTGCGCCACTCGGCCTTGTGCTTGTTATGATGCTCGGAATTGGATTGGCTGAACGAGTTGGTTTGATGGAAACAGCCATAAAGAAATCAATCTTGAATGCGCCAAAATCATTGATAACTTACGCGGTTATCTTTACAGGGATCATGGGGAACTTGGCATCGGATGCCGCATTTATCTTGGTGCCACCACTTGCTGCGCTAGTCTTTGTTTCGGTCGGCAGACATCCACTCGCAGGTCTAGCAGCTGGATTTGCCGGAACCGGCGCTGGATTTACAGCGAATATGTTGATTACTGGAACAGATGCATTATTATCTGGGATTTCAACAGAAGCAGCACGTACGATTGATGAGACGTTTGTTGTAACACCTGTTGATAACTGGTACTTCATGAGTGCATCCGTTATTATTATGGCAATTGTTGGGGCAATCATCACAGAGAAACTAATCGAGCCGCGCCTCGGTGAGTATACAGGTAAAATCCATAAATCATTTGAACCCGTAACAAAGCTAGAAAACAAAGCTTTGTTAAATGCCTTGATTGCTGGGGTCGTGTACATTGGCCTCATCGCATTGTTATTGTTCTTCCCAGGTTCTCCTATTCGAAATGAAGAAGGCGGCATTATCCCGTCACCGTTTTTATCAGGTATCGTACCGATTACACTTTTCTTCTTTATCGCTGTTGCGATAGCATACGGTGTTACAGTGAAGAAAATTACAGAATCAAAAGATATTCCTATTTACATGGCAGAATCGATCAAAGACATGTCAGGCTATATTGTTCTCATTTTTGCAGCGGCCCAGTTTATTAGTTACTTCAATTGGAGTAATCTTGGTATTTGGTTGGCTGTGAACAGCGCAGAATTCCTGACAAGCATTAATATGACAGGCTTGCCAGTCATGGTCTCATTCAGTGTTCTCGCAGCATTATTAAATCTGTTAATTTTCAGTGGATCTGCGCAATGGGCGTTAATGGCGCCAATCTTTATCCCAATGTTCATGCTGCTTGATTATCACCCAGCATTTGTTCAATTGGCGTTCCGTATTGCCGATTCATCGACGAACATCATTACGCCGCTTAATCCGTACATTTTGATCGTCCTCGCCTTTATGCGTGAATACGATAAAAAAGCGGGACTGGGTACATTGATTTCGCTAATGCTTCCGTACAGCCTAATTTTCTTCGGTGTGTGGGTTATCATGATGATCATCTTTGCATTAACTGGACTTCCAATCGGACCAGGAATTAGTTTGCGGATGTAAACTACTCATTAATAAAAGCTGCCTCACCATTGTTAGTTGTGTCTAACAGTGGTGAGGCAGTTTTTGTTGTGAAAAAAACGCTCTGGACGCTTTGGGGATGGCTCCCGCGAGAAGTCAGGAAAACCACCTGTCTTCTCGCTTCGCCCACCCCGTGGACGCGCCTTCGCTAGTGTCCTGTTTTTTCGTTTTTTAGTTAAGAACATCAGCCTAATTCCTATTTGGTTATCATGTAACCTTCGTTTCAATCTATGTGCCAACGGGTAACTTTGAATAAACTTCTTGTTTTGAGAGGACGTGAAAATATGCTAGATACACTATTATTTGATGGATGGAAAAGCATTTTTCGTGTGGCGGTTATGTGTTTGCTGGCCTATCCTTTTCTTATTTTACTGCTCCGTTTGTTTGGAAAACGGTCGCTTACAAAAGTGAATATTTTTGATTTCATCATAACGGTAACATACGGCGCTACCTTGTCGAGCATTATCACGAGTGAGAAAGTATCTTTTGCAGACGGTGTTGTTGTGTTTGTGATGCTGACATTGCTTCAGTTTATTGTCACGAAACTAGCCGTGAAATCGAAAAGTTTTTCGGATTTTATAAAAGCCACCCCGACATTTTTATATTACGAAGATGAATTTAATGAAAAGTTGTTGTTAAAAGAACATCTGCGAAAAGAAGATTTAAGAGCGAAGGTACGTCAAGAAGGGCTAAGTTCTTTTGAGAAAGTAGAAGCTATCGTGCTCGAAGGAGACGGCTCGGTGTCTGTTATTAAAAAAGAAGATGTGCAATCTAAGGATGCATTAGAAGGTGTAGCCAAGCAATAACTGGGGATTAAAGTTTTCTATAGTCTAAAGTGAAAATCTATTTTGAAAGTTGTCCCCCTAGTCAGTTTGTTTAAACACAAAAGCATTCGGGAACAACTAGTATTAGGATGATTTATAACCTAGAGGAGGAAACTCAACATGGCAAAAGTTTTAGCAGTATTATCAAGTGGACATAAGGATACAGAAAATAATTACGAAACTGGCTGGTGGGCAGAAGAGTTATTCGCACCGAAAGAAATTTTAGAAAAAGCAGGACATCAAGTAGATTTAGCTTCACCACTAGGTGGCAAACCGACGTTAGATAAAGTCAGCATTAGCGAAGAAGCAGATCCAGACGGCAAATACAAAAAAATGTACGAATCGGGAATCGCAGATCACACAACTGCTCTTTCAGAAGTAGAAGCAAAAGAGTATGACGTAGTATTTATCGTTGGTGGTCACGGGGCTATGTACGACCTGGCTGAAAGTCAAGAACTGCGTGATATCATCAATACGGTTTACGACAACGGAAATATCGTTTCGGCTGTATGTCATGGACCAGCTCCATTAGTTTGGACAATGCGTCCAGATGGCAAGAGCATCATCGATGGCTTAGACGTAACAGGCTATCCAGAAGCGGTTGAACCTGAAGGTCTTCCAGCTATTCTCCCATTTAGCTTAGAAGCGAAAATGGCTGAAGTGGCAAACTATAGCGCTGACAATAAAGTGGTATGGGGTAACGATCAATTAGTTACTGGCCGCGATCCATTCTCTGCTGAAGAATTAGCAGAAGAATTGGTGAAAGCTTTAGAAAAACGAAACAACAAAGGAAACTAACTGATGGAATCTATCGTCATTACCGCGATTTTAAAGCCAAAAGAAAACATGGCAGATCAATTATTGACGGAATTGAACAAAGTTCTAGAAGCTTCCCGAGCAGAAGCGGGTTGCTTAAACTATGTTCTCCATCAATCGATCGAAGATGACACCTTTGTCCTTCACGAAACGTGGAAAGACAAAGGCGCACTGGAGAGTCATGTTGCTTCTCAGCATTACCAAGAATACCGTGCGAATACGGCGGACTTGGTTGCAAGACGAGAAGTTTTTAAGTTAAAGACTGTCTAACAATATGTGAAACTTCATAACTACTACATGCAGCACTTTGTGATGATTCATCGCAGAGTGCTGTTTTTTTGATTTAATAGTAAGAGACTAAAAAACTTCTGACAATAAGATTCAATTTCAGTGATTAATTAGTAGTTAAATAAACATGAAAATAACCGCCACTCCTTTTCTAGAGTGACGGTTATTTTTATTATCCGTATTGAGTTTTGACCAAATCGAGTAATCCCGTTTTCGTTAAATACGGTTCAGGGGCGAGGAATGTTACCGTCACCACACCTGGGTGTCGGCCGATTTCAATCGCGCCCGTGATTGTTGAGCGATTCATGATTTCTGGGATAGACACCCCGAAAAAGTCAGCGGCTCGCTTTAAGCCATTATCAGTAGCGTCGTTTAAGTTTGGACCGGATCCGATAAAGGAAACGGGATAGGATTCTTCTATTTTGGCAACGTTCCAATTGTCTGCAATTTGCTTAGCGGCTCGCTTTTCTTCAGCTGTAAATGGTTTTGCAGTATATGGAAGGTCCTCGACATTAGGCAGCAAAATCGGTCCTTTAATAGTTAAGCCTTTGAGAACATGAACCTGAAGATGGGTAATCCCTGAAACGTCGGTTGTATGTCCCGCAATTTCACCGTCACCTTGCATGGCATGCATATCTCCTAGGTAAATACCACCGCCTGCGACTTTGACCGGACAAATAAGGATAGCGCCAGCACGCACGCGGTTAACATCCAAATGACCATCTGTTCGGTGTGTTTCCAATTCTTCTTGAGTGCTCTTGTAGTCGTGTGTGGCACCGACTAGGAATGAACCAAAATCTCCAGCGTTATGAGAGTCTGGTGTAGGCCGTGAAGGCGTAGTACCTAATTGTCCGAGAAACGGACGCATCCGTGCCATGGTGCCAACGAGATCGTGAGGTGCGAACGTTACGACTGGATTTTGAATAGAAGCTTCAGGAGTTTTCATGTAAAAACGTCCCGCTGCTGCAATCGTTTCTGCTGCATCTTGTGGTAAGGTGAGGCCGATATCCCCATTCTCACCAAAGAACATGGTATATCCATTCGTGAAAATAAATGGGGTAGCATCTGCACCGCAGTTTGCACAGCGGATAGCTTCCATGCCAATGCCTTTAATAACGGTTTCTGGATTTTTGGTGCCACATTCTGGACATTTAGCTGCCACGTAGCCGTCGCCATCAGCACGGTCTTCGATCATTTGGTCGTTTCCAGACGCTGTCGCTTTGGAAGTTACAGTGATTGCTTGAATTCGAATTGCAATAGCATCACCTGGTTCTGCACCTTCTACATAAACAGGTTTTGTAACTTCGTGTCCGCCTTTGATACTTGGGGTCATCATGGGTCCCCAGCAGCCAGGAGCTGTATTGGCAATGATATAGCCACCGTCTTTTACAGGTCCCAACATTTCTTTTTCAGGATCCAAAATACCATCTACGAAGTGATTAACAAATAAAGTTTCAACCGCTGTTTTATTCACACTATTCCTCCTCACCTTCTAATTGTCAGACTACTTGGATTATATATCTTTGGTTAGCTTTTAACAATTTAAAGAGACTGCCGAAAGTTTCGGGAAAGTAAAAGTCACTAAAAAGGATTTTATATAGAGAAAACGATTGATTTATCTATTCGAACTTTAATAATGAAAACCTACTATACATATCTCCGCAAAAAAATCGGCACCAAAAGGTACCGATTTTTTCTTACAAGCCTTCGTTAGAAGTTTCATCTACCGAGCTGTTGCTTTCTTCTGATGATTTGTTATGGCGTTCACCATGTCCATTTTGACGTTTAGGCAGTTCGACATCAAATGCTTTGAGTTGAGTTTTTGCTTCGTCCTTCGTCAACGTCCCTTCTTTAACTTGATCGAGAATCGCTTCGACTTGCGTACGTGTTTCTTCATCCAAGTCTGCGAAACGATCTCCTTTTAGTTCAGGCAATTCAACTCCAAGTGCTTCAAGCTGAGCCTGAGCTTCTTCTTTCGTTAACGTTCCATCTTTTAGTTCGTCCATAATCGCTTTAGCTTGAGTTTGTGTTTCCTCTTCTAAATCTGCGAATGGATTGCCGTGGCGATTGCCTTTCCCTTGACGTTCGCCCATCTCAGGCGCTTCAACTCCAAGTGCTTCTAGCTGAGCCTGCGCTTCTTCTTTCGTCAATGTGCCATCTTTTAGTTCGTCCATGATGGCTTTTGCTTGAGTTTGCGTTTCCTCATCTAAATTTGCAAATTGATTACCGTGACGTTCGCCTTTGCCTTTATGCTCGCCCATCTTAGGTAATTCAATGCCAAGTGCTTCGAGCTGAGATTGCGCTTCTTCTTTTGTAATTACGTCGTCTTGGAGTTCATCCAAGATTGCTTTTGCTTGATCTTTTGTTTCGTCATCCAACTGAGCAAAAGGACTACGGCGTTCTCCTTTGTCTTTTGAAACGGCTGTTTCACTTTGTTCAGTTGCATTTTCTGTTAAAGTGTCTGTTGTATTAGATGCAAATACTGGAGCCACTGCAGATCCAACAACACCAATTGATAATGCGCTTGAAGCGATTAATAAACTAAATTTCTTATTCATTTACGATTCCTCCTAAGTTTTGATGTGATGTCTTACAATGCTCACTATAAAGAGGGTTAGTGAAAGTTTAGTGAAAATGAAAAAGAATTTTCATTTGATTTTCATAAAGATGTGTTATTTTTAGAAAAGATAAAAAGATTTTTTTAAGAGAGGAGGATTCACATGAAAGTGTTGTTAGCGGAAGATGATGAGCGTCTTGGTGAACTTGTGGTTCATTTATTAAAGAAAAAAGGAGCTTCAGTCGTCGACTGGGTAACAGAAGGGGAAGATGCGATTGCATACGCGCAGGCTTCCTTTTATGATGTCGTCATTCTCGACTGGATGATGCCAAATGGGGACGGGGTGTCTGTTTGTCGGCATTTACGAGCAGCAGGTTATAGCGGTGCTGTGTTGATGTTGACGGCAAAGGGAGCTGTGCCTGATCGAGTAGAGGGACTTGATGCCGGAGCGGATGATTATATCGTCAAGCCATTTGAAATTGAAGAGTTATGGGCGCGTCTGAATGCTTTGACGCGGCGAACGCGAACACCGATCAGAGAAGAAACCATGACGCTCGGGGAGTTATTGCTCAACCGAACGAGTCACACGCTCTATTATAAAGAAGAAGAAATTTTGCTCACGCCACGTGAGTTTCAGCTGTTCGAACTGCTCGTCCTAAATCGGGGACAAGTGCTGACACGTGAATTGATTCTCGATCGCATTTGGGGACTCGATGCCGATGTGTCTTTAAAAACGATTGATGCAACTGTGAAGTTATTAAGGAAGAAAATCAATCGCACCAGCAACGGAGAGTTTATCAAAGCAGTTCGCGGGGTGGGATATAAAATTGAAGCGTAAATTAGAAAAAAAGCGAGCCAAAAAAACGACAGATGTCTTTCGTGCAACACATAAACGGTTGACCTTGTTTTATAGTGGCATTTTTTCTGTCTTTTTAATCCTTTTCGTTGTGATTGTGTTGTTCATCTTGTACCAAGTTGTCTTTAATGAACAAGAGCGAGAACTACGACAGCTTGCCGAACAGGAAATAGTAGAGCTTAGTGGAGGGATTTTTGGTGCGGATTCGCCTACAAGAAGACCATCAAGACAAGGTTTTTTAGCGGAAAATCAATTGTTTTATTATGTGCAAACTTCAGCGGGAGAGCTTGTTGTTTCGAACGAAGGAATCGATCAGTTACAACCTGTGTATTTGGATCTTGTTTCGGATTGGACACCTGCTGAAACAGAAATCAAACAAGAAGCCATTACGATTCCATCCGAAGATCCTGACTTTAGTGAGTTCCGCGACTTTGATTTTACAGTTCTCGCTTTAGCACGTCCGATTAAGGTTGAAGGAGAAGTTGTCGGTACGATGTATATCGGTCTCGACATTTCCAATATTAGTCGAATTTTTCGTTGGACCGTCATCGTCCTTAGTGGCTTAGCTGTTCTCTTTATTGGAATTGGGGTTGTGCTCAGCTATATCATGTCGAAGCGTGCGCTCGTGCCGATACAGCGGAGCTATAACCAACAACGCGAATTGGTAGCGAACGCATCGCATGAGTTGCGGACACCACTCAGCACGATTTTGTCTTCTATAGAAGTGCTTGAACTAGAGCGCGAAGAAAAAAATCCTTTTACAAAACGTATTATGGATGGATTAAAACATGAAGTTCGCCGAATGACGATTTTGGTTAGTGATTTATTGACGCTTGCACAAGCGGACTCACCAGAAGCTAACGCATTGATCCGTAAGTGGTGTAATTTAACGCCGGCGAGCGAACAGTTAACAGTCTCTTTTAAAGCGAAAGCTAGTGCTAAAAAAATCGATTTAACTCTAGAGGCACCTGCAGAAGTTAACGTATATGCGGATTGCGATAAACTAATTCAGTTATTATCAATTCTGCTCGACAACGCGATTAACTATACACCAGAAGGTGGCAAGGTAACTGTCAAATTGCAAACGAAAAAAGAATCATTGTTGCTCTCTGTACGCGATACCGGTATTGGCATTGCAGCTATTGATCAAGATCGTATATTCGAGCGATTTTACCGAGCGGACAAAGCACGAACACGAAAAGAAGGCGGTCATGGACTCGGACTGTCAATCGGCAAATGGATTGTCGACGCGCACGAGGGAACTATTTTGGTAGAAAGTTCAGCAGGGGAAGGATCGTTATTTCAAATATCAATCCCGAACAGTGACAAGTAAAAGTAGCCAAACAGTATTTAAAAGAATGTGAATTTGAACAGGTTAACAGTCGACTTGTAAAATAGAACGGGATAAGAGACACCACAAAAACCGCCATACAGTATTTCTGTCGGCGGTTTTTGTATGGGATAAAGGAAATAAGAAATTTTTTACAAGTTCGTAGACTTGAATCAGACTTTATAACAAGAGAGAAATCGGTATACTTTTATTCACAGGTAACAAACTTAGTGAATGTCCCGCTTTTTAAAGCTGCCGCCTCTTACTTCGGCTACATCGTAAACTGCGACAAAGGCATTGTTGTCGATTTCGAAGATGATTTCTTTCATTTTACTGTCTTCAAGTCGGTTGATGATGCAAGTGATTTCTTTGTAGTCCTCGTTTGTGTATGCCCCTTTGACAATATTATAAGTGGCATTGCGTCCGAGACGGTCGTAGATGGTTTGGACGAGTAGCTCAGGGTTACGCGAAATGATTTTATACGTTTTAGAGCCGCTGAATCCTTCTTCGACCAGGTGAATTACTTTAGCTGCGATGTAATAAGCAATTCCGGACAGGAAAGCACCTTGCAGGCCAAAGACGAAGGAGACGATGACAAAGACGAACATGTTAAGAAATAAAATCAGGTCACTTGTCCCAAATGGCAATTTGCGTGACAACAATACTGCCAGCATATCGATTCCATCGAGAGCCCCGCCGTTTCGCAAAGCAACTCCCATTCCAAAACCAATAATGATTCCACCAATAACTGTGATCAGTAGCGTGTCTCCTACGATGATAGGTGGAATATGATGCATAAGGGTCGTTGCATAGGCAAGAGATGAGATACCGATGGTGGAATAGATCGCGAAGCTTTTCCCGATTTGCTTGTACCCTAAATAGATGAATGGAATATTCAAGACGGCAATCAGCAGACCTAACGGCATTCCGGTCAATTGAGAGCCGACGATGCTGATGCCAGTGACCCCACCATCCGATACATTGTTCGGAATCAGTACGGTTTCAAGGCCATATGCGGTGATAAAAGCACCGATGATAATGGGCAGTGCTCGTAAAAATATTTTAGCTTTTCGTTTTTTATTCGGTGCAGTCATGTTATTCCTCTTTTCTATCTTTTCATGATGTTTTTTTATTCTCAACTATTAACTATAATCCTTTTATTGCTCGTTAAGTAGCGTCAAGTTTAATAGAAGCAATTAAAGAATGTTTTAATTGCTTCCGAATTTTGCAAGACTACAGTCTTTTCATTTTACTTAGAAAGGTGAAAGTAATAAATTATTACATCCAAAATATTCCTTTCGCATGATATGATAGAATCCTGTTGAAGTCATGAGAAACTGCAAAGGTCAATAAAAAGGAGCTAACTAAGAACATGGAGATTGTCTATGATGTAACCGAAGAGGCGTATATTGATTTTAATTTATACCACGCACAAAATTCCAAAACGGTAAGAAAAACAATGACCATGCAGCGAGTGTTGGTCCCTATTATTTATGTAGTGATGGCTATCGTACTTTCGTTTGTATTGGATATCCCAATCTTGTTCATGGTGATTCCATTTCTGATCATGGGAATTTTATGGGCTGTGTTTTATCCGCGGTATTTTTATCACCACATACGGAAATCGGCCAAGAAGTTACTTCAAGAAGGAAAAAATGCAGGAATACTAGGTACGCATACAATGATTTTCACAGAAGTCGGTCTTCGAGAAGTCAGTGCAACGGGTGAAGAACTCGTATCATGGGCAGGTATCGAAAGTTTCGGCGAAGACACATCCAATTTGTATTTATATAATAGTGGCTTATCTGCTTTTATTGTTCCCAAAAGCAGTTTGGTGGATGTTGATAGAGTTCGTCAATTTTTACTGGATAAAATTAATAATGAGAGCTAAAGCTTAAGTTAGCACTCATTTTGTTACATGAAGATAAGACGATAAACTAAATCCAATACGCGTTGCAGGGTCGCCGGCAGAAGATATTCTGTCCGGTGGCTTTTTAATTTCTATGAAATCAGGCTATTAAAGATTAATTCAAAATCAGTTGTAAAGTTTTCTATTATATATGGTAAAATAATCTTAATAAAAGATTTGTAAAATTAAGACATCAATACGACAGAAAGTAAGATTCGCGCTATTAAAAAGTTAGGGGATATGTGTATGTTAGGGGAAAAAGAAGAAGACGTGTTCGCGAAAAAAACGGTAGAGAAACGCAGGCTCGGAGAACCGACCGGCGCGTTTAAAGGCGCGGCTTGGGGAGCATTGCTCATTGGAGTATCGACGTACTTGGTCGGTTTGTACAATGCAGGAATGGAATTAAATGAAAAAGGCTATTATATTACGGTAATGATTCTTGGACTGTATTCTGCCGTATCGCTTCAAAAAGCGGTGAGAGACCGCGATGAAGGAATACGCGTTACCAATTTGTATTACGGCATTAGCTGGTTTGCGCTCATTTCGGCAATCGCACTTATGGCGATTGGCTTATTTAACGCGGGCAGTATTACATTAAGCGAAAAAGGCTTTTACGGTATTTCGTTTGTCTTGAGTTTGTTTGCGGTTGTAACGGTACAAAAGAACGTCCGCGATACAGAAGAAGCAAACAATATGGATGAATCATAAAAGTGCTGTAAGAGTTTAGGTAGATCTATCGACAAATAAAGAAAAAACGATAAAAGTTTAAAAACAGAAAGAGGAAACCAATTGAAAATCCAATTTAAAAAACTGATCGTCTCTGCCTTATTAACAAGCATGTTATTTACAGGAGGAGTTGGCAGCGTTTTTGCACATGAAACGTCGTCAACTGTTCAACAAGCGCAACAACATAAAGAAGATACGAAGTATTCAAAAAAAGTCATGGAAGCGGTGCGTGTTGGTTTAGGCGAAGATGCAAAATCTACAAAAGTGGATGATGTCATCAACAAGATGCCGAAAGCAGAAGTGATGGATTATTATTTAGTTTCATTTGGTAAAAAGCTAAAAGGAAATGAAGTTCGACGTGCGGTAGAAGAAGTCTTTCTTGTTGATTTGAATACGATTTCGAAAAAGGATTACGGCAGTAGGTTGGACGTCTACTTGGATGACATTATGAAAAGTTTACGAGTGTCTTTAAAAGAAGAACCAACATCTAAAGTAAAAGACGAAAAAATTATGGATATGTCAAAAAACAAGGTAATGGATCGCTATTTGAAAGTACATGGTTATGTACTTACGGGAGCAGAAAGTCGTAAACTAATTAATTATATTTATGGCGTCGACTTGGAAGGGATTTCTAAATTGGAATACCTGCAAATAGCCATCTACTCTAAAGGACAATGGATTATTAAAAGTGATAAGGATTTATTCTTGTTGAAATCTAGCCTAGACGATGTGGCTGTATCGATTGAGACAACACCGTATTTTAAAGAACTGACAGGTAGCGACCAATTGCCAGCGTCTTTAAAAAGCAAATTTCTAGAAATGGGCTTTACTTATAAGGAAGATACAAACCTTCTGTATTATAAAGATCCTGCAGGTAAATCTGTTTCAGATGAATTTAAAGGCTTAGTAATGGGGCATCTTATTCAAACCGTAATGACTCAAAATCAGAGGTAATTCATAGAAGTTTAAATAAATCACTCAACACAAAAGCGGTAGAGAAAAATTAACATTTTCTCTACCGCTTTTTAATTTGTTTTTCAGAAAATGAAACTCTGAGTGAATTGAATCGTTAAATTAAATAGAAGAATAAAAAGGGAGTGTAAAATTGAATCGACTAAGTCAATCTTTGATTTTGTTAGTTGTATTAGCCTTATTAAGTGGCTGTAATTCAGAGGCAGACGGCCCCTATACCGATTTGTTTAAATATAAAGACTCATACGTAGGGGATAATAGTGCAGTAGTTAACACGGTGATCCAGCTGCAAGGTGCAGACTATTTTAGAGGTGTTGAACTTCAAACAAAACAAGAGCCTTATGGAATTATTGTTGACTATGACTGGTCAGAATCAGCTATCGATATAGAAGAAACCGTTATTACCAACACTTCTTATTTATTTACATTGATCAAAAATGTAGATTGGGTATCGCTAAAGTTCGAAACAGTTGATGGTCTTGAAGAGTTTCAACTGACAAGAGAAGAACTGGAAGGTTGGTACAAAGTAAACTTAAGTGAAATTAATAGTGAAGAAAAACTAAATGAGCTGATCCAAGTTCAGCTAGAAGATAGAAAAGTGAGAACGCAATTCTTAAATAAGTTTAAATAAAATGAAATAAAGTCAGAAAAATCAGTTTATTTAAATGTGACACATGTTATATTTAAAAGAGAGTCATATTCTAGTAAGCTATCAGCATTCGGTGATTTCATAGGAAGGGAGTACGCGGAATGTGGAATGTGAAAAAGACTGTTTTTATCGACTGTGGGATAGGCGAAGTCCATAAGTTCGCAACAAATCCGAAGTTTTGGTATCAATGGTACGCAGGATTGTCCGAAGCAGAAAACCTCCTGGGATCCGGTGCTAAAGGGACGAGTATGGATTTAAAGTATTTCTTTTTTGGGACAGGTTTGGAATTGCATTTACTTGTGGAAGAAAACGCGACGATTGGCGATAGTTATGTTTGGCGTTGTCTTATTACAGGCGCGCTTGATGCGAGACAAACATGGCGTTACTACCCTAAAGAAGGGGGGACCGAAATCCATTTCGAAATGGATTATGATTTAAACGGCAATATTATTGGGAAACTGGTTAATACACTATACATTAAAAAGCTAATGGCTAATTCTGTAGAACAAACTTTGCAGAACTTAAAAGACATCAGTGAAAGCGAGTAAATTAAGTAAAAAGATGAAAGTGACTTTTTCTATGCTAATTTCCGAATACAATATAGTAAAGACCAGTAGACTTGTAAAATAAGCCTACTGGTCTTTTAAAGTTTTGTTTATTCTTCTGTTTTTTGCTCTCTACGAACAACTAAAACATCACAAGGGCTACTACTGACAATATGTTGAGACACACTGCCCAATATATATTGCTCTACTGCATTTAACCCTTGAGCTCCACAAACGATAAGGTCGATGTCCAAGCGTTTTGCATAATCACGCGAAATTACTTTTTCGGGGGAACCAGGGACTGCATACACATGTACACTCGAGATTCCTGATGCTAAGGCATCTTTTTTGTAGTTGTTCAATAGTTCTTTTCCGTGATCAAAAATTCTGTCCTCTGGGTCTGGTACGCTCTTTGTCATTGCTGAATAGGAACGCGTATCCACTACATAAATTAAGTTCAACGCAGCTTCATTACGTTTCGCAATTTCAAGGGATTTTTTAAATGCCCAATCGGCTTCCTTTGAACCATCAATAGCAACAAGAATACGTTTGTATTGCAATGTCATGCTAATTCCTCCTATGTTTTTTTTCGCATCTTTATTATAATTCTTCAAAACTAGTGAAAACCCTTTTTTAATCTGAATATTCTAATAAATAATTAAGTGGTCTTAATATTAAATATGTTCATATATTAAGTTAGGTACGGACAAAAAATGCTAGACTATTTAATGGAGTAGGATTCCACGGGTTATCGCTAATTCTCAATTCACATAAAATATTATCAATTTCTTATTAACTTTTAAAAGGTTTATGCCGATATTAATGATAAAGTAATAAAAGATAATGATAGACATGAAAAACCATTTTTACATTTCTTTTATCGTTTTTAATAGTTCGAGAGTAATAAAAATATAGAAAACATATTACCTAAATGCTTGATTAGAGATTATATAGATAAATCGTTGCTTATACTAAGCTAATGAACACTAGGTCAATGAATGGAGGCTTTGTTAATGGAGATTGAACAAACTAGGTATTCACGATTGGCCCATATAACAAAATTGATCAATACAAACTTTGAATTACGCCCTTTGCTAGAGCATGTTATAACAGCTATATCTGAAGAAGTTGTACGTTGTGACTCTGTCGGAATTTACTTGCCACAAGAAGACGGGAGTTTCCGAGGGTATGTTGGAAAACCAGCTATTATTAATGGCATGACACTTGATATGCATGTAGTGGATACAGAATATGATTTATTAGCAAAAGAAGTAATCGAAACGCAGCAAACCATTTACATAGCAGATACGTCGAAAGACAACCGTCCTGATCCAAGGGCAGTTGCAGGGTTCGGTATCAAGTCGCTATTAGCACTTCCAATTTCGTATGAAGGCGAATTATTCGGTCTGGTATTTCTCTTTGACTATGGTATTCCAATGGATTTGACTGCAGATGAAATACAAACTGTAGAAGCTTATGTCAACATGGCAGGTGTAGCCATTCGCAACGTTAAGAATTTGCAGCGTAAGGAAAGCATTCTTGCTGAAAAGCAATTACTGCTAGATTTGACGCGGGACTTGTCTATGACTTCCTCAATGACTGATGTTATGGAAAAATGCTTCCATTATGTCGGTAAGGTTTTGAAAAATGACAATATTGGTGTGCACTTATTAGATCCAATAGTGGATGCAAAGATGAAACCGACTAATTTAAGTACTAAAAGTGAATGGGTTGAAGAGGACTGGTTAGACAAACACGAGCAACTTCAGTTTGACCCATCGAATGATCGTGTGTTTGACGCTGTGATCGCTTCTAAAAAGCCACTTTGTATTCGAGATGTGACAAAAGACGATAGAGTCAACCAAGAGGTATGTAAAACATTTGGAATTACAGGTATGCTCATGCTTCCTTTTGTATCAATGGGAGAAGTTTTAGGAGCACTCGTTCTTGTTAGTTTTGAGGAAGATAATAAGGTCTTTTGTGAGTCAGATATTGAGCTTGCTCAATCAATTACAGAGGCTACTGCGTCAACACTTTCCAACTTGTTGTATATGGACAAGCAGGAACTTTTGATCGAACAACGGACATCAGAAGTTGTTTCAAAAAATAATGAACTAAATACAGTGGTTTCAGAGTTAGAGAATCTTAGTAGAGAAAAAGAGCTAATATTGAATTCGGTAGAAGAAGGTATTTTTGGTTTTGATTTAGAAAATAAAATTACGTTTTGCAACCGAGCAGCTGCTTCAATATTGGGGTATCAAAAGGAAGAATTAATCGGTCAGTCCTATAAAAATCTTTTGCCAAAAAACCAAGATTTAATCCTGGCAACTATTTCTTTAGAAGAAGATTTAAAGTTTCTAAAAAAAGATGGCAATCCGTTTTCTGTTGAGTATGTTGTTTCTTCTATAAAAGAAAATGAACAACTCATCGGTGAAGTAGTTACGTTCAGAGACATTACAAAGAGAAAGCAATTAGAAAAAGAAGTTAGTCATTTAGCATATTATGATCATTTGACTGATTTGCCAAATCGTATTTTACTAGAAGATTACTTAAAGCAGCAAACAGAAAAAGCCATAGGTTCTGGACAAAAAGTGGCGGTATTATACTTGGACCTGGATCGTTTTAAAATAATAAATGATAGTTTCGGCCATAGTTACGGAGATATGTTATTAAAGAATGTAGCAAATCGCTTACGACGGAGTGTACCGAAAAAAGCATTTGTGTCGAGACAAGGAGGCGATGAATTTACCATCGTCTTACCAGACTATGACAACAATCAAGAAGTGTTAAACCTTGTGAATAAACTAGTAGAGTCATTTACTGAACCATTTTCTCTAAAAGGAAATGAAGTATATGTTAAAACGAGTATTGGCATCAGTGTGTTCCCAGAACACGGCAATACAGCAGAAGTGTTGATTAAAAACGCAGATGCCGCGATGTACAAATCAAAAGAAAAATCCGGCACATATCATCATTTCTTTAATAATGATATGAGTGATTGGAGCATGGAGAGCATTTATTTGGAAAACGCCTTGAATAAAGCGTTAGAAAATGAAGAACTGAGTCTTCATTTCCAACCACAAATAAACTGCAAAACCAACCGCATTCTTGGAGCAGAAGCATTGCTTCGATGGAACCATCCTACGCGAGGGATGGTATCACCAATTGAATTTATTCCGGTTGCAGAAGAAACAGGGTTAATCGTACCAATTGGAAGATGGGTGCTTTTGAACGCATGTAAACAATTGAAAACATGGCATGCACAAGGCCACACACAAATGACCGTCTCCGTGAATTTATCAGGTAGACAGTTTGAAGAAGACGACTTGATCCCGATGATTGAAAGCATATTAGTGGAGACAGACATAGCTCCAGAATTTTTGCATATTGAACTGACTGAAAATCAGATTTTCAAAAATACGCATGTAACTTTGGAGAAGATGAGAGAAATAAAAGCGTTGGGTATTAAAATAGCGTTAGATGACTTTGGGACAGGGTATTCATCTTTAGGTTATTTGAAAAACTTCCCGATTGATACGTTGAAAATAGACAGATCGTTCATGCTTGATATTTTAACAGATAAAGACAACGCCGCGATTACAAGTACAATCATCACGCTGGCTCAAAACCTTAACTTGAATGTTATTGCTGAAGGTGTAGAAACGGTGGAACAATTAGACTTTTTAATCGCTAAAAATTGCTTTAACATCCAAGGGTATTATTATAGTAAACCCTTGCCTGCTGAAGAGTTAGCAAAGTATATTGACCAATTAGTACCCAATATTTAAGCGAATATTTATCAGGAACCGCGATTTGAATCAATTCAAATCGCGGTTTTTTTATGTAGTATCCGAGTCAAACTTCACACATTCTGCACGTTAAAGGTATACATTTAACTTAATGAAGTAAGGGAGGTTGAAAGTAATGATGGGACCAGGTTGGGGAATGAACTGGGGTATGGGCATGGGAGGAGGGCTTTGGGTGTTAATCTTATTAGTCATAATCATCGGCTTTGCCATTTACTTTTTTATGAAAAACAGCAATAACACGAACAATAATACACCTAATACCCGAAAAGATTCGAGTGCAGACGCGATGGAAATAGCTAAAAATAGGTTAGCGAAAGGAGAAATTACAACTGAAGAATTTGAGGAAATCAAGAAAAAACTTTTATAAAACATAAAAACCGCGGTCTGGATAACTAACTCCAAATCGCGGTTTTTTCTGTATCATTATTACACAACCAAATACTCTTTTAGCGCTTGCTGCAAGGTGCCAAGTGTTTTTGTTTTTGGATCAAATAACAATCCGAGGGATACCATTTTCCGAACGACCTCTGCGCGTAATCCAGTAATGATGGATTGACAACCCATCATTGAAGAGCCATCAATAATTTTCATGATGTGGTGAATGACTTCAGGCTCCATGTCGACAATTCCAGACAAATCTAGAATCAGTGTTTGAATGCGAGATACACTAACTTCAGTTAACACTTTTTCTTCGATAATTTCTGCTCGGAAAGAATCGATCGAACCGATTAATGGCAAAATAGAGACCGAAGTACCAATCGGGATAATGGGTACGGACAAGTTTTCGACAAGTTGTCGATGTGCCAAAATCAAGGAATCTTTATACGTCGAATAGCTAATAAAAAATGTGTTTAAAAAAGTATCGACGCGTGTATTGATATCTTTTTCCATAGTGAAAAAATCGAATGCGACTTCGTTAGGTGTAGCTTCATCGTATTTCTGAAGGAAAGTCCAAAGGGTACGGCGAATGGCTTGAATCCATTCTAATTTAAATGATAGCTCAATCGAGTGTGTTGCCCAGGCAATTCCTTCTTGTTTGGCAAATAATTTTAGTTCTTCTTCTTGTCCGTCAATAATATGCCCGACAACTTTATGAGCATTGGTTACAAGGTCGATGTTGCCGACAGTCAATATTTCATTAATCTTGTCCTTCACAGTAACTGCTTCTTCAACTAATTTTTCTTCAAATGCTATTTGATTTTGCAAAAAGTACGCTTTAATTTTTTCTGAACTTTGTAATGCCTCAGTCATTAGTTTATCTCCTTTACCATGAAAACTATTTGGTCACTTTAACTTATGTATTTAGTATAGCATTAATAATATTCGTTGAATGTAGTATCAATAAGGTAGCAAACATTTTACTATTACCCATAGGCGTGTAGAGAGAAACATTTTCATGATCAAAAAGAAAACGTTTACTTTAAACAATCCACTTTTTTATCAGAAGATATTAATTGTGTCATGAAAAAGCAGGAAGACTCCTTAAAAGGATTATCTTCCTGCTTTTTAATAGAGTTAGTGTTTAGCTGGCAAATCTTCTACGTCTTTTTCTTCGCGTTCTTCTTGTTCGATTTTATGAAGCATACTGCCAACAGACGAAATGCGTCCTTGAATGTCTTTATGAGTTAAATGTTTGCGCTCAAGCATAGTTGGCGATTCGACTCCTGCTGCCGCCGCCACGTTAAACAATCCGGCACGCAACGACATAACGTAATTGGCAACGCGGTACATTTTCTCGCCAACGACTAACCCGTCTTGTAAATCAGGATCAGTTGTCGCGACACCAACAGGACAGGTATTTGTATGACAAACTCCGGCCATGATGCAACCGACACTAATCATAAAGCCTCGTGCGATATTGACTAAGTCAGCACCCATTGATAGCGCAATCGCTATTTTATCGGGGGTGATGAGTTTTCCAGAAGCAATCAGTTTCACACGGTCACGTACACCGTATTGACGAAGCAATTCGTCGACAATGGGTAAAGCAGTTAAGATCGGCAAGCCAACTGAATCAGCAAGTTCTTGATAGGTCGCGCCAGTTCCACCTTCACCGCCGTCGATGGTGATAAAGTCAGGCCCTTTACCGCTGTCTTTCATAATTTGTACCATTTCCTCGAGTCCTTCAACGTCGCCGACCACAATTTTCATGCCAACCGGTTTACCACCAACTTCACGCATGTCTTCAATAAAATCAAATAGCTTATCAAACGAATCATATTCTGTGAAACGGTTTGGACTGTTTACAGTTTTACCTGGTTCAATCAACCGTATACGTGCAATTTCTTCAGTTACTTTCTGACCTTCTAAATGTCCACCACGTGTTTTTGCACCTTGTGCGAGTTTCACTTCAAAAGCTTTTACTTTTTCCATGTCTGCTTTTTCTTTAAATGCTTCCCAAGAAAATTCACCACCAGGTGTCCGCACACCAAAAAGACCTGGACCAATTTGCATGATCAAATCTGTGTCACCAGCCAAGTGATGATCCGAAATTCCGCCTTCTCCCGTATTCATCCAAGTGCCACCTGCAATGCCGAGTCCCTTTGATAATGCGGTAATGGCATGTTCACCTAATGCGCCGTAGCTCATTGCGGACATGCCCACTTGTCCTTTTATGCGAAATGGTTGTCTACAATAGCCTTCACCGAGCACAACTGCATCTTCATCTCGTAAGTAGTAAGGGTCACTAAGAACTTCTTCTCTATGCTCTTTCCGTGACATCAAGCCTTCATTGTCAATGACATATTGATACGTCGTCACTTTTTGACTATTGTCGACTCTTAACTCGGTCCGTAATTTGGGGAAGAGGGAGTTGCGAATATAGAAACCGTCTTCTGCAAAATTGCGACTAGAGCCAAATCCGATTAACCGCTCATTGTATTTTCCGGCTTTGACGATATCTTGGTACTGTATGCGAGAGAAGGGCAGCCCTTCATTGTCACCAGAAAATAAATATTGGCGTAGCTCTGGACCCACGTGTTCAGCCATATAGCGAACCCGTCCGAGTAGCGGGAAATTACGGAGAACCGCATGTTGTTTTTGATGATTATCTTTTTGATAGATATATGCAATATAAGCAAGTGGAGCAGCAATTGTAGTCCCCACTAATGCTGATGGTAAGTATTTCGTTATTTTTCCCATAAAATCCACCTTTTTTAAGTTTTTTTATCCGTTTTTCAACGCATGTTCAATTGGCATGTTTCCAGCTACTATTTTGAGTGTTTTATTGTATGTAGCTTTGTTGGTAAGGGATTGGACTAAGACAGCAGCGATGTCTTCATAAGGAATTTCCATGACCTTTTTGCTTGGAGAAGTAATAATGTCTATCAGTCCTTTACCTGGTTTGTGAACGCCACGGCTCGAATAGACGACTGTATAAGTAAAGCCATCCAGCTTAATAAGTTCTTCGGGAATTTTCTTGCCGCCTGTTTCTTGGGATTCCGCAGACTCGTCTACACGAGCGGGGCTTAAGTAAATAACCCGTTCAATGCCTTGTTTACGTGCTTCTTTCATGGCACGGGCAACCGCTTTTTTATCAACAAGGACGTTTCTATTTTCACCGGCAGTCGGATTTGCGCCAGCTATATAAATAATCGCATCACATCCTGAAATCGCTTCGACAAAATCATAATCCTTCGTGACGCATACATCGGCAGCACCAATCATTTTCAGTTCTTCTGCTCGGTTCTCGGTTTCTGCAATCGTGATCGCTTCATGGTTTTCTGCAGCAAGCTTCCGTAACAAATACTCACCGACATCTCCGCCGCCACCAAATACGAATACTTTCATCCAATCCCTCCCCATATAAATTGCTGTATTCAACTTTTCCCTTCCGCTCGAGCAATGAAACCATTTAATAGAAAAGAACGGGTTTATTAACTAGAGAACAATAGTCTTAATTATAAAGAACAAAAGACAGGACCTGCGGTAGGCCCTGTCATGTGCATGCTGCTATTTTGTTGGGATTTTAACCTTTACAGTCTCGTCGAGGTAATTCGGATAAGCGAACAAATTCACTTTCAAAGGATTTGTATACCCGTTGTCTTCAATGCCAATATCAATCATTTTTCTTCCTTCATAGGCACCCGATATTCCGGAATAGCGGGTATCAATGGGGTCGCCATTGGCATCTGTAATTTGCTGGTCAATTCCATAAGGAAGTTCTTCTCCTTCTTCCATTTTTAAGGTCAACTCAAATCCAGACCGGTTTGATTTGGTTAACGTTAATCGATTGTCTTTTGGACTGTGGAGCAGTAAGTTCTGATCAGTATCGATCATGAAATAAGAATCTTCTTGATCAACTGCTTGGATTTTATCTATTCGCAAATACAATTGTTTCGGTTTTTCGAAATAATTACTTTGCAAATAATATATGACTTCTCCGTCTTCAGTAAGATTAGAAGCTGAAATTCCATTTGTGGCTGAACTCCAGATTTCTCCGTCTTCATCTTCAAGTCGCATGTCTTCAAATTGTAGAATTTTCTTCGTGTTCGTTGGATCAAATGAGATTTTCACACTAACACGAAGGGGGTGAATCGTGACTTGATCAATGGAAAATTTTTGGCCATCCACTTCAACTTCTTTCCCCATTTCATAAGTGATGCTTGGCTTCGTATTTTCCGGAATTGTGAATGGTATGGAAAAATCAAACGGTTTGTTGTTTAAAAGAGTTTCTAATTCAAGTGTAAAGGATAAATCTTCAAATTTTGTTGGTTCGTCGAACGCGTATTTAATAATATCTGTATAGATTTTTGGCGATTGTTCTTCAGATGCCGGAAAACTATACGAAATGCTTGTTGAATCGAGCTTTTGTTGATTGAGTAAAACGGGATTTTCAATGACGATATCATTCATTTCTACAGGTGATTCTATTGTATAGAAAATATTCATTCCCGATTCATCTAAAATGACGCCATCAATTGTCAATGTAGTATGCCCGATTGTTTGTGATTCTCCAATAGATTGGTAATAGTCATTTTCAAATATAGCCGTAAGCCCTTTATCGTCTTGAATTAACTCCACGAACTTCTCCATTCCTGGAAGGGATGCCACAGCATTTGCAAAAGTAGGAGACACACGAATGGTCGTGACCAATGTAAGAATTAACAATGCAGCTGCAGCTAGACTCCAAAGTGTTCGTTTCCGTTTAGCGCGGGTGTGCATTTTTTCTCGTTTGGCTCGTTCAAGTCCTTGTGAAATTGCTTGATCAGCTTTATCGATAGGGAGAGAAAGTTGTTCCAAGTGGTTTTTGAAATCGTTCAATTTCTTTTCCTCTTTTTCATACATGATCAATCTCTCCTTTATCTTCAAAATATTTGCGGAGGGTGCGCAAGGTTTTATGTAAGCGTGATTTCACCGTACCTTCAGGAATCTTTTCAATAACTGCAATGTCTTTAATTTTAATATCTTGAAAATACTTCATGTAAATTAATTGTTGGTCACCGGGGGATAACGCATTCATCGCTTCTTGTAATTCGATTTGTGTTAAATCATCCGAAAAAGCGGAGTCGATAGCGTTTCCGTTATGTAAAAATCGTTTGTCTTTTTTTAGTTGATCTTGGCAATAGTTAATCATAATGCGGATTAGCCAAGTTTTTGCATAGTTAGGTTCTTTTAATGTATGGATTTTTTTGAAGGCTCGATAAGTGGTTTCTTGTAAAGCTTCTAGCGCATCATGTTCATTTTTGAGGAACGCCAAAGCAGTACGCAACAAGGATTCTTTATGTATATGCATTAGTAGGATAAAAGCTTCTTCCTCACCACGTATTGCTTTTTGAGCGATCTTGGTTTCGTCCACAGTTAACACCTCATTTTCTCTAGTTATATATTAGACATAGCAGAGCGGAAAAAGTTCATGCGAAATTAATTATTTTTTGAGAGGGGAATTTTCATGTAGGAAATGAGAGATTAAAACTCATTCAATAAAAAACCGCGATTCTTTTTAAGGAATCACGGTTTTTTGTATGCTATTAACTGTAATAGGGCTTACGAAAAGAGCGGAATGTTCATGGTTGTTTGGGCTGGTTTTGTTTCAACAATGATTTCTCCGTTTCGAATCGAGTAAAGAACGTCTGCTTGTGTCCGAACGGCTTCGTATTCAGAATCAGAATCGATGACGATTAAATTGGCGTTGTTGCCTTCTTTAACGCCGTACTCTTCTTCGATTGCGAGAGTTTTAGCGCCGTTTACTGTGATCAAGTCGAGTGCTTTAATGATATGTGCGTAATCGGTCATGTGACACGCGTGAAGACCTGTATCCACAACAGTCATTAAATTGCCGTCGCCAAGCGGATACCATGGATCCATAATGGAGTCGAGGCCGAAACAAACGTTAATGTTTTCAGCTAGTAATTCTTTAACGCGAGTCACACCACGACGAGCGGGATGCCCATCAAAGCGGCCTTGCAAGTGAAGGTTCGCTTTTGGCAATGAAACAAAGTTGATGTTGGCTTTTTTTAGCGTTTGGAATAATTTATACGTATAAGCGTTGCTATAAGAGGCCATAGCAGTCGTGTGACTTGCCGTTACCCGATGTCCGATACCGAGTTTCATGGCCTCTCCTGCTAGAACTTCTAAATAACGCGATTGGTCGTCGTCAATTTCATCGCAATGAATATCGACTAATTTATCGTATTTCACTGCCAGTTCTAAAGCTTTCACAACTGAACGAACGCCGTCTTCACGTGTTAGCTCGTAATGAGGGATTCCACCAATTACGTCAGCTCCCATTTCGAGTGCTTTGATCAATAACGCTTCACTATCGGGATTGGTGTACAGTCCTTCTTGTGGAAACGCCACAATTTGCAGGTCCATCCACGGCTTAATTTCTTCTTTTAGTTCCAACATTGCTCGTAATCCTTTTAGTTCAGGATCGCCTATGTCCACATGCGTTCGTGTATATTGAATGCCGTGCTTGATTTGCATTTCGATGGCTTTTAACGCACGCTTTTTCAGATCATCTTTTGTTTCATGAATAAGTTGTTTGCGTTCTCCCCAAATTTCAATTCCTTCAAAAACGGAACCAGATTTACTCCATCTCGGTGTGCCTGCCGTCAATACATAATCCAAGTGAATATGCGGCTCTACATAAGGAGGTAATACCAATTTACCATTCAAATCGATTACATGGTCATCGCTTGTGTGGGGATCGTTTGATGCGGCTTGGATCGAGTGGATTTGCGCTGCTTGAATCGCAATATCCCATTTTCCTTCTTGTCCGTAAAGTTTTGCGTTTTTCAATAACATCTAACATTCTTCCTTTCTTGGTCTATACGTACTTGTTGACTCATAGCTATCTTAACAAATTGGGGGGATACATGCAGGAGCGACCCCTTGAAAACTAAAAAGGATGAACTTCATTGTTAATAAAATGAAGTTTTTAGTAAGAACAGATAGGGAATAAAGAGGACAATGACAAGATTTGAAGAAACTATACATAACGGGATATAGCATTCGATTTCTCTGTCTTAGTAGTATGTTTTAAATTAAGTTTCAGACTTTTCAGCAACTAATACTATGAGGGAGAAAGGCGGTACATAAATGAGTAATTCACAAAAATCCATAATCGTAATTGGCGGAGGACTTGGCGGCTTGTCCGCAGCGATTTCTCTTGCGCAAAAAGGTTACGAGGTTTCGTTGTATGAAAAAAATGATCATATTGGTGGCAAAGTAAATCGCTTAGAGCAAGATGGGTTTGGATTTGATCTCGGCCCATCTATTTTAACAATGCCTCATATTTTCGATAAATTGTTTCAAGAGAGTGGCAAGCGCATGGAAGACTACGTCCAAATCATACGTCTAGAGCGGGAATGGCGGTCATTTTTCCCGGATGGTACGGTATTGGATTTGTATCATGACCTTGATTTGATGGAAAAGACCAATCCTGCGCTTTCCCGAAAAGACATGAATGAGTATTATGCATTACTGAAATACGCAAGAAAGATTTACAAGACGACCGAACACAGCTATTTAAAAGAAGGTTTTGAATCACCACAAGAAGCAGTTGCGCAGAACGGCATCCTCGCAACTTTAACCGGATTTGATCTGACGTCCACTATGTATAGCGCGATATCTAAACGCATCAGCAATCCGCATTTACGCGATATGCTTTCATACTATGTGAAGTACGTAGGGTCTTCTCCGTACAGTGCGCCTGCCGTGTTGAATATGATGATTTATATGCAACATGCTCAAGGCTGCTGGTACGTAAAAGGTGGTACACATAAACTAGCAGAAGGGCTAGTGAAACTTGCAGAAGAAATTGGTGTTAAACTCCATACAGGTATGGGGGTCATTCGTGCGTTGACAAGTGAAGAAGGTAAGATTGTCGGTGTTGAACTTGAAGACGGGTCATTTGAAAAAGCCGATTATTATGTATCAAATATGGAAGTAATTCCGTTTTATAAAAAAATGGTGGCAGCAGACGAAACCTTTGTCGCAGATTTAAAGAAAAAATACGAACCCGCAAGTTCAGGGCTTGTATTGCATCTCGGTGTTAAAAAAACTTATCCATTCTTAAATCATCACAACTTTTTCTTCTCAGAAAACTTGCATGAACAAATGGAGAAAGTGTTTGAAAAACACGAACTGCCAGACGATCCAACGATTTACCTGGTGAACGTCAATAAAACCGATCCAACACAAGCGCCAGAAGGACACGAGAACATTAAGATTTTGCCACATATTCCTTATATCCAGGATAATCCGTTTACACCTGAAGATTATGCGAAGTTTGAAGAAATCGTTCTCGATAAACTTGAACGCATGGGCATGCATGACCTGCGTGACAATATCGTCACACGTGATGTTTGGACTCCGCATGATATCGAACGTGTTTACGGTTCAGACCGCGGAGCGATTTATGGAACGGTTTCCGATAAAAAGAAAAACGGTGGATTTAAACATAAAAAGCAAAGCGAGCTATATGACAACTTGTACTTTGTCGGCGGCACCGTCAATCCAGGTGGCGGTATGCCAATGGTGACATTGAGCGGGCAGCAAGTTAGTGATAAGATTGTGAAAAGAGATAGTGCTGGTAAGTAGAACCAGAAAGGAGCAATTTGATGAGCTTCATGGATGATTTAATGGGTGCGATGTTCGATTTATTGAAACTCTTCGGGTATTTTATTGCTGGAGTAGTCATCGTATCCATAGTTATGTACGGACTTGCTGGATTGTTTGACTGGATTAGCTATTTTTAGTTTTAACATATGAATATAAACAAAGACCATCTTCATGAAATCACTAGATTTCGAAGATGGTCTTTTTAGATAGAGTTTCCTAATTCAGTTTGAATACGCGATATGTGCCGGTCCATAAGCTGCTTTGCTAATTCGCTATTGTTTGATGCAATAGCGTTATAGATTTCTTCATGTTCAAAGAGCGTTTCTTGGTGACGGTTCGTATCAATAAAGCGATGGTTACGTGTTTCACGGATATTTTCTTCCATACGTGTTGCCAATGTCTCCATCAAATCGATTAATAAGTGATTGTTTGTAGCATGTGCTATTTGTAAGTGAAAATCAACATCTGCTTGAACACCTAACTCGGGATTATTTTTAGCTTGTGCCATTAACGTTAAGGATTTTCTGATCATTTTTAAGTTTTCAGGAGTGGCGCGTTGTGCGGCAAGAGAAGCGGCTTCTACTTCGAAGGCACGCCTTACTTCAAGCATTTCATTGATCAAAACAGCTTTTGTTTTATCAATTTTTGTCCGTAGTTCGTTGCCAAGTAACTCTCGTTTGGGTGTTGAAAGAAAACTTCCACCGCCTTGCCGAGTTTCGATCAAGTCGTTACTTTCCAGTTTCTTTAGCGCTTCTCTAATGGAATTTCGACTGACTCCAAACATACTTGCAAGAGCTCGCTCAGAGGGGAGTCGGTCGCCGGGCTGTAAATTTTCTTCAAGGCAGAAGAGGGTAATCTGTTCTACAATTAATTCGTATGTCTTTTTCTTATGATTCAAAACAAATTCTCTCCTTGCGTTCAGGTTTTACGCTTTACTTTATCATACAGAAACAAAGCGCTAATGTCTGATAAATTCATTGTGATTTTCTGATTATTATGTATAATTGGGTTAATTGGTTGGACCAATTTTACAATGAAACGCAAAAAGGGAGCGAAAAAATATGGCCATTGCAAATCAAGAGAAGATTTTAGATAGTTTAAAAGAGCATTTAACCGCTGAGCAAATTAGCGTTAATACAACAATTAAAGAATTACATGGCCAAGATGAATCTTATCATCAAATGAAATTACCGGATATTGTGGTTTTTCCTGAAACAACAGAACAAGTTTCAGCAATTATGAAGGTATCTGCACAACACAAAATTCCTGTGATTCCATTTGGTCTAGGTTCCAGTTTAGAAGGCCACGTCATTCCACAAAGCGGTGGCATGACAGTTGATTTTTCATTGATGAATAAAATAATAGAGGTTTATGAAGAAGACTTTTTAGTGACAGTACAACCTGGAGTGACTCGTACGCAACTCAATAAAGAGTTAAAAAAGTATGGCTTATTTTTCACAGTAGATCCTGGAGCCGATGCGACACTTGGTGGAATGGTTGCGACAAACGCGAGCGGGACGACTACGGTGAGATATGGGGTTATGCGTGATCAAGTTCGTGATTTAGAAGTGGTATTAGCAGATGGCGCGGTCATTCATACCGGCAGCAAGGCTGCAAAATCTTCATCGGGTCTGCATTTAAACGGCTTGTTTGTCGGTTCTGAAGGAACGCTCGGTTGCTTTACTGAAATGACGCTGCGTGTTTACGGGATTCCTGAATTTATCACGGCGGCACGTGCATCGTTTGAAACCGTAAAAGATGCGGTAGAAGCGGTTGTTTCTATTTTGCAAGCGGGCATTCCAATTGCGCGTGTTGAACTATTGGATGAGGAATCCATGAGACAAGTAAATAAATACAACGATACAGCGTATCTCGAAAAGCCAACGCTATTTTTAGAGTTTCATGGCAATGAAGCCGGATTAAAGCAAGATGTTGAATTCACACAAGAAATCGTTCAAGGACATGGCTGCAAAGAAGTGGATTTTGAAACGGATACGGCAGCACGGAATCGTTTGTGGGAAGCACGCCACTCGTTAGCTTATGCGTATATCCATGCCCACCCAGGCAAGAAAATGATGGTAACAGATGTATGCTTGCCCATTTCAGAACTGGCTGGAGCGGTCGAACATGCCCGTGAAAACCTGTTAGAGCTCGGTTTGCCTGGTGGAGTACTTGGACATGTCGGAGATGGCAATTACCATGCGCTCATCATGATTGATATGAACAATCTAGAAGAAGTAGAAAGATCACAGAAATTCAATGAACGCATTGTGTTGTACGCACTTGAAAGAGGCGGCACATGCACGGGGGAGCACGGCGTAGGAATTGGAAAGCAAAAATATCAACGCCAAGAACACGGCGGTGCTTTTGACGTCATGGAAAAAATTAAAGTCGCTCTAGACCCTGCTAATCTATTGAATCCTGGCAAAAATATTAAAATAGAATAAATAATAATTAGCCGTCCGTATGTTGGACGGCTTTTTTAATAAATGAAGTAGTTGCTTAGATCTTTCTTCTACTGGTAATGAATTAGAGCTATTTTAGTTCTTAATCGAACAACTGTATTAGTAACATCGAATAGCTTACAATTTAGAAAACAGCGTCTAGAGGAACTAGTTACGTGAGGAGGATTAGTATGAATATCGGAATCATTGGAACAGGGAATATTGCTGCGTATTTATTGGAACAAATAAACGTCAATCAGTTAGTCGACGGCAAAATCACGGCGGTTTTTGGGCGCAACAAAAGAGTGGGTCCGCGCTTAAGTGAGCAGTATCATATTGATTTTTATACAAATATTGAGGAGTTTTTGAACACGCCGCTCGATATTGTTGTAGAAGCATCAACAATCGAAGCGGCTAGTCTTTATGTAGAGGACGTGGTCGCCCATAAAAAAGACCTCGTCGTTAGTAGCATCGGCGTGTTTAAAGAAACTGCATTTTTAGATAGAGTTAAAGAGTTAGCAGCGTCTTTAGGTACGACCGTATTCTTGCCTTCAGGTGCAATTGGCGGATTGGACGTCTTGCAATCAGCTAAAGCGGCTGGTGGTTTGACACGAGTTCAGATCACGACACGAAAATCACCCGCATCGCTCGGGATAGAATCAGAAGAAGAACAAATAGTATTTGAAGGATCTGCATATCAAGCAGTTGAAAAGTTTCCTAAGAACGTCAACGTGGCGTTAGTGCTCGCAATCGCAGGAATCGGTGTTGAAAAAACAAATGTACGTGTCATCGTTGACCCAGCCGTTACGCAAAACTCTCACGTCATTGAAGCTGAAGGGGATTTTGGACGGATGGAACTTAAAGTCGAAAACAACCCGATGCTGAGTAACCCCAAAACCAGTCTTCTTGCGGCTTTGAGTATTTTGAGTGTGTTGCAGAATAAAGAAAGTGCGTTGCGAATTGGAAACTGAGTAGCATGAGGTTTTCTTATATACTAGGATCCTAAATACACGAATCTGGCGGGAGGGTTCTAAATTGAAAATCATAATAGCACCTGATTCGTTTAAAGGCAGTTTATCTGCGCTAGAAGCGGCCGAAGCAATGGCTGAAGTGATACGGGAACTTGACTACCAAATAGATGTTGTTCCATTACCAGCAGCAGATGGCGGTGAAGGAACTATGCTGGCGATGGTTAGAGCGACTAGCGGTAAATTAGTGGAACATCAAGTTGAAGATCCGCTCGGACGTAACGTATCTGCTTGTTACGGTGTTTTAGGCGATGGTCAAACTTGTGTGATCGAAATCGCTGAAGCATCCGGTCTGATGCTTTTAACTGAAGATGAAAGAGATCCCTTAATAACTTCTTCATTTGGTACCGGTCAATTGATTGGTCACGCATTAGACGCGGGGTTCCGGAAATTTATCGTTGGGCTTGGAGGAAGTGCTACGAATGACGGCGGAACTGGAATGTTAGAAGCTCTTGGAATGAAGTTTTTAGACAGCGCTGGACGACACTTAGCGCGAGGTGGCGGCTCACTCGGAGAGCTTGTAGAAATAGATGGTTCCGGTTTTGACCGCCGCATTGAAGAAAGTACCTTCTTAATCGCCAGTGACGTGGAAAATCCCTTTGTCGGCTACCAAGGAGCTTCGGCCATATTTGGGCCGCAAAAAGGAGCAACGCCTGAGATGGTCCAACAGCTGGATGTTAATTTACGAAACTTTGCTGATAAAATCGAGCAATTAACAGGTCTAGCTCTGCATAATAAACAAGGTGCCGGTGCAGCAGGTGGGGCGGGTGGTGCGTTACAAGCCTTTTTCTTAGGAGACATGCGACGTGGTATTGATGTGGTATTAAACGCGATTGGCTTCGAGTCTTATTTAGAAACAGCTGACTTGATCATCACGGGAGAAGGCAAAAGTGACAGTCAGACATTATCTGGTAAAACGCCTTTCGGTATTGCTGAAGTGGCAAAGCGAGCGGGTAAACCCGTAATTTTGATTTCTGGAATGGTCGATTCAGAAAGTAAAGATTTATTAGAGCCTTATTTCAGTGAGATATATTCGATTGTTGGAGCAGAGGTTTCGGTGGAACAAGCGATGTCGGATGCTTATGAGCAATTGAAGGTGAAAACACAAATCGCTGTTAAGACATTTATGGAGAAGAGCTAGCTAGAACAAAAAGCGGTTTAACCTATCCATATTCTGAGAATTTCTAATAGAAATCCCACACCACTTTGAAGAAAGTAACAAAAAAAGGACACTCTAAAAGAGTGCTCCTTTTTTGTTACCATTTGTTATTTGCTTCAAGAATTGCTTTTAAATCTCTAAACAAATTATCATGGGTTCTCGCCATTTGTTTACCGTCGTGTTTTTCAGTATTTTCAATACTTGTCAACCATGAATCTTTTCCAACATGAGGATTTTTAATTGAAAGGTGAATTGTATGTTGATCTTGTTTCCAAAAGTTCAAATTAAGTCCTGATAAAGTTTTAGTTTCTTTAGTCATTTTCAAGTTCCTCCCAACATGTATGATGCATAGTATACATGAAGAATTTTTAAAGAGCATTTTTAAAAAAATGAAACGAATATTTATATTTTTTCGCTTTCGCACAAAATAAGTCTATATTAAGATAAAAAAACATTATTATTGATAATAATTTGACATTCCGTGTTAAAGGGAATATAATATAGCCATCAATTATTGGATACATACTAATAAACTTAGAATAAAAATGATTTTTTTCAGAAAATAACCAGTGCCTTTCAGTGTTTCATACACATACACATTCCTCTGGCGGCAAACAAGACACCAGTTCCAACATCCAGATACTGCATCCAGCGAATTCTGTTTGTCTGTTCATTGCCAGCCAAGCCCAAGGAAGGAGGACTGCTATGATCGATGATTTTTTAAACCAACCTGTCTATTTGCCTACTGAGGAAAATATGTTCAGGAAGGTGCGAACTAATGAAGTACATCAGAAAAATCCTTTTTCTGCTGTTGTCTTCCATTGTCATCGGAAGTGTTTCAATGTTACCTGTTTTGGCACAAGCTTCAGAGGCTTATACCACAAGCTACTACTCTGATTATTCGATGCATAATATTGCATGTGAATATAACGAGGACTTAGGTCAGCATGTAGTTAAAGCATATCCGCCAAAAAACGTAACATCGATGTCGAATACAGAACTGGATGTGGTTACGTGGACACCTGTACTTTACCACTGGGACGGTGTACGCTTTCACGTCTGGTACAAGTTCGACATGCCTTCTGCTTATTCTAAAGTAACTCCACATGGCATTGAGCATGGTGGATGGTTCGACACTGAAACACAAGAAAAATTCGATTCAGTCACATTCAAGAACTTACCTTCAGGATCATTTGCGGTCATGAATGTAATGACGTTTGAAAGTAATGGCGAAGTTCTGCGAAAAGTTTCGCCGAATACGTGTGACATCGAACGATAAGTTAAGATTGTTGTTCGTCAAACCAACGAATAACACAAAAGTCGTTTTCATGGATTTTTAATCCGTACAAACGGCTTTTTTATTATCTTGAAAATTCAGCGTCTACATCTAAAAGCCTTTCCTATAAATTTCACAATTTTAAAAGCGCATATCGGACAATAGATGATATGATTAGATGAAAACAAATCAGGCAAAACGCGTCGGTTTGAAATTTTTTAGCTCCAAAGAACAGGTGATTACATGAGTAAACAACATTCAGCGACATATAAAACATCGGTACGACTAACCAAGACGGCAATGGAAAAAATGGGCGTGTTCGGCATCAGCGAACGCTCATTTTTTGTTGCGGACAAAGCGTTTAAGGTGTTTATCGAACGCTATCCTTCTAATGCGGATGGTGAGCTTTCGGTTGCGTTAATTTTGGACCGATCGGAAAATGTCCGGTTAACGGGAAAAGAAGCAGAAGCATCGTTTGTTTTACACGGTGTTTTTACGAATCACAATTTGTTGATCACCAATGTAACACAGCGAAAATCCTATCAAGCGCTTGGCACGAACTGGCAGCGTGAGGAATATATGCTATTTGATCGATCGCGTGAGGCAGCATCTATCCCATTGATCAACCTGATTAACCGAATGACACCAGCTAAGGAAAGTTCGGAATACGTTAAAAAACGGATTGGTAGTTGGGAAGGCTATTTGAAAATTCAAGAACGCGGGATGGATATTCCAGACATCAAAACCGCTTATTCGAGTTTGTCGTTTAGTCATGATTTCAGTCGCATCACATTAAAAGGTTGCCAGCTAAAAGAAACCGAGTGGAAATCGTTAAAAAACTTAACGGTGCGATTAACTGGAGTTTCCGGAGACGTCGGTACCGTGATTAAAGCGGCGAACAGAACGGTAGAAATCGAACTTCAAAATTACATGGTCAAACAGCTGAGAGAAAACGACTTGTCACTTGATAAAAAAGAAGTGGTCTTTAGTAATTTTGCAGCATTAAGCCAAATAAGACGACTTCGTCAAGGTTTTGCCAATTTGGAAAAAGGACTTGCGGTAAATCCGAATTTGGATCGTCTTTTATTTGAAGAAAAGCCCCCTGTTAAACCGCTAAAGCCTTTCGAAAAACTATCGTTTCATAACCGTTTAAACGAGTTTCAGCAAAAAGCGGTGTCAGGTGCAATGGCAGCAGAGGACTTGTATGTAATACAAGGGCCACCAGGAACAGGAAAGACTACGGTTATTTCAGAAATCTGTTTGCAGAATGCTAAAAAAGGATTGCGAACACTTGTCGCATCGCAGTCAAATTTGGCCGTTGATAATGCACTTGGACGTTTATTGGCCAATAAAGACATCCGGATTTTACGAGTGGGCCGTACCGAAAGCATTGAAGAAGAAGGCAAAAAGTTTATCGAAGAAAATGTTGGCCAATATTGGAAAGACCATACCTTAAAAGAAGTATCGGCACAGTATGAAATGCGCAAAAAACGCGAACCAGAATTGAAAAAAGAACTAGCACAAAATGAACAAGCTACAGAAAAACTTCAGCCCGTCTATGAAAGTTTAGTAGTTGCAGTAGAAGAGAAAAAGCGAGCTGTAGAAAAACAACATAAGATTAAACAGCAACTCGAACAAGAAGAAATAAAAAAATCTGCATTCGAGCGTGTGCAAGATAAAGCGTTACAAGACAAACAAGGGATCGAAAAAGCAATTCAAAAACTAGAGAATTTGCTTCAACAAGACACAGCATTTGTTGAAGATAAAGAAGACACCGAGTGGCTCGTACAAGAACAGAACATTAAAGGCACGATTCAACAACTCGAACGCGCGCTTGGAAGAGAACGAATAGAGCAAGATTTAGAAGTGAAAAGGCAAGAACTAGAAGCCATCAAAGAAAAACGCGATCAAATGGCGGAAATTATAGAACAAAAAAAATTAGCCGTTGCTAATATGGACAGTATTAAGAAAATCGATAGTTTGCTGGCCCTATTAAAAGAAGAACGTGTCGAAGAAACGGCGTCAATTACGTATTTGATCAACCGACTAGAAGCCAATCGTGAAAACATGGCAGACTGGACGAAGCTAAACGAATACAACGAACTCGTCTCTACGGCAATTTCATATATAGAAAAACTATTAGCCTCAGTCGATATTTCAGTGGCTAGTTTAAAAGAACAAGCCTTATTAAAAACAGAAGCGTATAGCTCTGCAGAAATTGATGAGTATTTAGAAAAGTTGAGAGCGATCTTAAAAGGCGCACAACGCAGCAACCCGACTGTTTTGCAAAAAGGGCTTATCGGCTTATATAGAAGACAAAGCGATTTGTGGAGAAGAGGTGCGAAGTTTAAAGCGGTTGATGTGTATATTGCAGAGTCAAAACGAGCTTTTAGCGATTTGAAGAAAACCTTGTGCGCGGAACTAATTAAACAGCAAGAACAGTACCGTGTATGGGACGAGAAGTGGTTAGAAAAACAAGAAAAACAGCAAGAAGATATGGCACCACTCGAGCTGCGTTACCGCCAATTGCCAAACGCTGAAGATCTACCCGCTGACATTAACGGGGCAATTCACGAGTCTAAAGCGCAACTCAACAAGCTTCAAAAAGACAAAGCGTTGGTTGACCAAACCAAGCAGCGTATAGCCTCACAACAAGTTGAACACGAACAAAAACGTAGGTTGTTAGAATCTACAAATACACAATTAGCTACAGTAGAAGCTGAAATTGAACAAGTCGAACTGGTAATAGCGGATTGTGAACAGCAACTCGGTGTTTTATCGGAAGTTGTGACTTCAAATCCTGAACAGCGACTAGAAGAGACAACAAAACAACTCGCCAGTTTGTCATTTACCAAAGAATCGCTCAAACAAGAAATGAAGAATTTGCCTTTATTGCAATCGGTACAAAAAAAATGGTTGGATTTATTGGCCACTGCGAACGAGCATGATTTAGATGAAATCCGCAAATTATATATTAAACACGCCAATGTGATTGGAACGACCTGTGTGGCTTCAGCACGTAAAGATTTTATCGATAATTACCCAGAGTTTGATGTGGTCATAATTGACGAAGTGTCAAAAGCGACGCCACCGGAATTATTGTTGCCAATGTTAAAAGGACAAAAAGTCATTTTA
Source organism: Planococcus sp. PAMC 21323 (assembly GCF_000785555.1). NCBI lineage: Bacteria > Bacillati > Bacillota > Bacilli > Caryophanales > Caryophanaceae > Planococcus > Planococcus sp. PAMC 21323. Next base: position 615,182 of record NZ_CP009129.1, read on the forward strand.
GTAGGAGATCATCATCAATTGCCGCCGCTTCTCGGCAACGACACATTAGAAGAAACGCTGCAAGAAATGATTGCTGAAGACAATGGCTTTGAAGAAAAGAAAGAGCTAGAAAAGCTATTAGAAGAATCGCTATTTGAACGACTGTATAAAAACTTACCAGCTGCCAATAAAACCATGCTTGCTATTCAATACCGCATGCATGAAGACATTATGGAAACCATTTCACCGTTTTACCGGTTGGAAAACGATCAATTGCAATGTGGTATCGAGGACTCTGATAGCGAGCGAGATCATTTATTAGAATCACCGATTGTCAAACGAGATAATCATTTGATGTGGCTTGATTTGCCGAATGAACCTGTCTTTTTTGAAGAACGCATGAGCGGTGGGAAGAGTTTGTATAACGCTTCTGAGCTTCAGGAAATTCGTGCGTTATTAATCGAATTGAATGACGCAGCCGCCAGAGCAAAACAGGCTGGTCGAATTGCTCCAGACGAAGTGAAAAGTATTGGCGTTATTAGTTTTTACGGCGAACAAGTGAAACGACTGCAACGCATGCTCGACCAAGAACTGCGCTTGCCGCATTTGACGGTTCGGACAGGAACGGTTGACCGTTTCCAAGGAAGCGAACGTGACATTATCATTCTGAGTATGGTTCGTAACAATCAAAACAAGCACGGTGATATCGGTTTTGCGAAAGACTACCGCCGCTTAAACGTCGCGTTATCGCGTGCAAAAGAGTTATTAGTGCTCGTCGGCAGTTCAGAAATGTTTACCAAAAGAGCGAAACAGGCGGAAACGCGCAAAATGTACAAACATGTACTAGAAGTTGTGAAGCAGAAAAACGGCTTGAAAGCATTAGCAAACAGTAAGGGGTGACGATGTGGACAATTTAGGAACGGAATTACGGACGACGATAACGAGCAATCCGGATGTCTCCATCGTCAATGAGCAATATTGGAAGCTGCCGATTGTTTTGTATGATGTTGGTTTTGATCGAGTTAAACGATTAAAGATGGATATTTTGATGAAGATGCTACTACTGGCTTTTCAAGAAGCCGATATTCGACGAGCCGCCAATTTATCGGAAATGCTATTTGTGGAAGAGTTGTTTATTAGCGACTTGATCTATAAAATGCAGCGCATAGGATTGATTGGATTGGAAAAGACAGGGTATAAGTTGACGCCAAAAGGACATGACTATTTGGAAAAAGGAATTTTTGATGAAGAAATGGAAGGCGGTCAAACGGTCATTTCGTATAGCGCGATTCATGATGAGTATCGTTTGACGCCAGAAGACTCTTTACTAGTAGCAGACGAAAGGCTTGCACTTTACCGTTATCCTATTAAGGGGAGCTTGAACAAAGACCGAATCGAACAGTTGTTGTTCAAAGAAGGTGTTCAGGTTGGAGAAGAAAGCTTTCAAACCATTATTACGGGCATAACGAGCTGCATAGAACAAAAGACAAAATACATTTCTTGTGTTGAATTTCAATTATATGACGAAAAACAAGACATCTTTTTTGCACGTGTTTGGAATACGATGACGAATAGCTGGGATGAAATAATAGAAAAACAAATCGAAGCGCGCGAACTTGTAAAGTGGCGTAAAGCGATGGAAGAGAAAAATGCAGTAAAGGTAGGCACAGCGAAATAGTTGTGTCTACTTTTATTCATATACGTGAAGATTGTAAAAAAATAGGTGGTCTGCTAGGCTAGTCAGTATAAGAATGATTACGAATTAAAGGGGACCGGATTATGTCGAATCTTTCATTAGCCGAAGCTGTAAAGTTGAAATCTGTATTAGCAAAACGCATTCATGAATTGGAAGAGGAAATGGACCGCGTAGCCTTTGTGGAAATTGAAAAAGGCGGCAAGAAGCCAAAACAAGCGCGGTCGCTTTCGCAAGTTGAAGAGGAAATCGATGATATTCGCAAAGATTTCCGTTTACTTGATAAATTGATGTATCAAGCCAATTATAAAAACAAAGTGAGCTTTAATGGAGAAGAACTAGCAATAGTTGAAGCCATCGAATTGGCTACTCAATTACGCGCCAAAGCACGCAAGTTCAAACAATTTGGATCATCTGCAAAAGAAGAGCTTCAATTTGGTTACGGCGAGGGCGTTCCGGTTATTCGAAAGGCGATGTTCGAACCGGAAGAATACCGCATCAAAGCAGTAGAGCAAGAACGGTTAGCAAACCGACTGTCAAATGCCATCAACACCAAAAATTATTCGATCGTATTGGATTTTGATAGCGAGAAGTATTTCTAAACCTTGGAGTGGTGAGACTCCACTCCAAGGCATGGAAGGAAACCTCTTGTACTTCGGTGCATTCAACTCTAATGGCTAAGGCAAACCAATAACCTATACCCCATTACGATTTTACCTGTTACCGATAACCAACTAAAAGCAAGTGACGGTCGATGACCACAATCCTGTTTTAAAACTCCTTCCATGAAATCCTCTTGCTTTCGAGCAAGAGGGTTTTTTTGTTTTTAATCAGAAATGAACTTTTCTTTGTTTAATATCAATACCAATAGAAAAAGGTTTAACTTCACTAACAGAAGATGAATATTCTGAAAAAACACCAAACTGTCATTTTCTAGTATATTAGAGTAAAATAGAGCTTGTCATAATTTTTACAATAAATTTACGTTCGCTATTGGGTTCAGAATTTCACTTTAATGTCCCAACGTCCTGATGAAGATTACTAATGAGAAGGTGCAATATAAAATGAATAACACTGACAATAAAAAAACAATGAATAAGTTCTTACCACTGTTTGCTTTAGCTGTTGCTATGCTGTGGATAAAAACCTATGTATCACAAAAAACACAATTTAAATTGGATGTTGACAGTACACTCCAAGAATTACTGCTGTTTATCAATCCGCTTGGTTCTGCTTTATTACTACTAAGCTTATCGTTCTTTTTTAAAGGGGCACGGAAGTACTGGTCACTATTGTTAATATACACATTAATGTCTGTTATGTTATATGCGAATGTTGTATATTACCGATTTTTTAGTGACTTTATCACCTTGCCAACTTTATTTCAAACACAAAACTTCGGTGATTTAGGCGGCAGTGTGCTGACTTTAATCCAACCAACAGATGTGTTGTTTTTTGCCGACGTAATTATTTTAGGTGTTCTTGTATTCTCGAATAAACTTAAAAAAGAATCTGGAAATTTTAAAACTAAAGTGATTCTACCTGTTATTACAATTGCGCTCGCTATTTCATTCTTTAACTTAGCGTTAGCGGAAAAAGATCGTCCTCAATTGTTAACGAGAGGATTCGATAGAAACTACATTGTAAAATATTTAGGTATGTACAACTACGCGCTCTATGATACTGTCGAAACTCTGAAAGCCTCTACTCAACGAGTTTTAGCTGATAGCGACGATAATACAGAAGTGTTAAACTACACGAAATCCAATTATGCGAAACCAAATGAGGACTATTTTGGTGCAGCTGAAGGCATGAATGTTGTTTACTTACATTTGGAATCGTTCCAAGAATTCTTGTTAAATTATGAGTTAGATGGAGAAGAAGTTACACCGTTTTTGAATTCGTTAATTGGCGATCAAAACACGTTGTATTTCGATAATTTCTTCCACCAAACGGCTCAAGGTAAAACTTCAGACGCGGAGTTTATGCTTGAAAATTCGTTGTTCGGTTTGCCGAAAGGTTCAGCATTTATTACAAAAGGACGTAATACGTATCAGGCTGCACCGGCTATCTTAAAAGATAAAGGCTACACATCAGCGGTTTTTCATGGCAACAACGGAACGTTTTGGAACCGAAATGAAGTATACAAATCTTTTGGTTATGATTACTTTTTCGATATTGAATCGTATACCAATTTGACAGAAGAAGACATGGCGGAATATGGCGTTATGGACAAACCGTTCTTTGAACAGTCAGGTGAAATGATAGAATCATTGCCAGAACCTTTCTATACGAAGTTACTGACGGTTTCGCATCATTTTCCATACCACATGGATGAAGAGTTAACAACGATTGGAAAAGCGACAACGGGAGATTCAAGCGTAGATGATTATTTCCAAACAGCTCGCTATGCAGACGAAGCGATCGAGCAATTCTTTACGCAACTAGAAGAGTCTGGTTTAACTGATAACACGATGGTCATCCTATACGGAGATCATTATGGTATTTCTGATAACCATAACCAAGCGATGGAACAAATTCTTTCAAAAGAAATTACACCAGTTGAAAATGCTAATCTTCAACGTGTGCCTTTGTTTATCCACGTGCCTGGCATGGAAGGCGGCATTGATCACACGTATGGTGGCCAAATTGATCTTCTGCCAACAGTGCTTCACATGTTAGGAGTAGAAACGGAAAATTATGTTCAGTTTGGTGCAGATTTATTATCTGAAGACCATGAAGAATTGGTAACGTTCAGAAATGGCGATTACGTCAGTCCTGAAATTTTCTCAATCGGTGAGAAATTCTATAACCCTGAAACTGGTTTACTGATTGAAGACGAGCAACTAGCGAAAGCAGAGCAGCTTCAGCAACAATCAAATTTCGAGCTTGAGTTGTCCGATCAACTGGTCAATGGTGATTTGTTGAGGTTCTATACACCAATCGGGTTTACGCCTATTGATCCATCGGACTATAGCTATCAAAGCACGTCTTTAGAGGAAACTGAATAAGCAATAACTAAAGAGCATCCTTAAGACGGATTTTACCGTCAATGAGGATGCTTTTTTTTGAATAAAACTATTCAACTGTTTTTTCTATTTTGTCTCTTCCGCAATACCGTCCAATTTACTGAACCGATTTGCAATCATTGCGCCGATTGATAAATTAAAGACCATATTAAAAATTGGCGCTATTACGCCAAGTTCTCCGATAAATTTATAAGCAAGAATCGCAGCAAGAGCCGTATTGCAGAGCCCTACTTGGAATAGAGCAGCACGTGCGTCTTGTTCTTCCATCTTTAGTCCTCGCGCAATAAAGTAAGCAGCAGCCATTGGTAAGGTAACTTGTATAAATGTCGCCATTGCGATTAGGGGAATAGTTGCTAATTCGGAAGCGATTGCTTCTTTACCACTGCCGATAATGGTATGAACAATAACTAGTAACGCTATCGAGGTCCCAAGCTTTGTGACAGAACCGGTGTAAGACTTCAAACTAGGAATTACTTTTTGAAGAAATAAACCCAGTCCCATCGGCAATACGACAATTAGCATAAACGATATGAGAAGATCGAAAAAGGATAGGGAGATCTGTTCGCTCGATACACCGACCATTGCTAACGGTGTAACGATAGGACTAATTGCAACATCAAGTAGAGATGCAACAACAACGAGCGAAGCGTTACCGCCTGCTAAAAACGTATATACAGTAGCAGCCGTAGCACTTGGAACAGTTCCAGCTAAAATAAGACCAGCAGCAATTTCAGGTTTAGAAGAAAAAAAGAGATGAGCCAATGCGATTGATACGGATACAGTGAGTGTCCATTTTAGCCCCGTAATCACCAGTAATTCTTTCTTCTTTTTTCGAATTTCTTTAAATGCTTCTATATTCATCGACAATCCAGCAAAGAAGATAACAGCTCCTAGCAGTAAACTAGGTACCCATGATGATACTTGCCAATGAACAGGAGAGAAATAAGTAGCAACTGAAACCAATAAAATTAGAAAAGGTAATTTCCTAGAAATGAATGCTATAAGAGACATGCGTCTATTCTTCCTTTCAATCGAATTATGCTAATAGCATTTATTATACTCATTAATGTTTAATTATTCAGTCTTATTTATAAAAAAAGAAAATTTAAAAAATCTGTTAAGCTAAAATAGAATATACAAAAAACTCATGAAATATTTGATGCATAGTGGATAGGGGTGGTGAATTTGTTTGATTTAGAATCATTAAGTTCTAAAATAGTAGAAGAACTCACGTCTTTAATGGATAAAAATGTGATAGTTACAGATAAAAATGGTTTTATCATCGCGAGCACCGATTCTAATCGGTTAAACTCATTTCATGAAGGTGCCGCGATTTCAATGAGAAATCAACAGGAACTCCATTTAACGGAAGAGCTGTGTAACAAGTTACGTGGCGTGCGTCCTGGTATAGTCATGCCAATCATTGTTTCAGGAGCACCCATTGGCGTTCTAGGGATTACCGGGAAACCGGCAGAAGTAGAACAATATGCGAAGTTAGTGAGGAAAGTTGTCGAGCTGTTTATTACGGATTCTATCTCAAGAGAGGAAAAAGAGCGAGACATCCGTGAAATTGAATTCTTTTTCTTTGATTTGGTAACAACGGAATCTCCTATAGAAATCATTGAAGACAGAGCACGTATGATCAATATTGATAGTTCTCTTTACCGGCGTATCGCTGTAATACAAACATACCAACAACTTGAAATTGCCGATGTAGAAGCTTTGTTGAGAATTCAAACCATTCATCCCGAACTGAAGATTATCAGATGGGGAATGGAAAAGTTAGTATTGTTAATGCCAGATATTAAAAAAGAGCAAATGATGGAAGGATTAAAGAGTTTATCATTGAAAATCCAAAAGAAGATACGACAAAAGTTACCGATTGGTATAGGAAGTTTTAATAACTTCCATCAGTTAAAAGAATCATTTAGCCAAGCAGAAACCGCGCTAGCAGTTTCCGCAAGACAAGGGAAAATAGTATTTGAAGAAGATCTGAAATTGGAATTGCTATATTATTCGATTCGAGAAGAAGTACAGAAAGAGTTTTTAAAACGTACAATTGAGCCTTTAATAAAAGAAGAAGAGTTGATGTTAACTTTAGAGGCTTGGTTAAAGCGGAAAAGTTCACTTCAAGATTTAGCAGATAGCTTACATATACATAAAAATACCTTGATCTATCGGATAAACAAAATCCAAAATATATTAAATGTAGATTTACATGATGTAAATGATTTAGTAATCGTATATACGGCGGTTCGCCTTTACCGAAAGAAATGACTCTCTGAATTTCAGAGGGTCATTTGGTCTTTTGTACAAAAAAAAGAATGAACTTTCGATTGAATTTGTGACAAAGAACATAGAAGTTAGAACAGTTTGAATATTATAATTATCAAAAGAGTTTACATGAAAGTGGTGAGAAAAGTGGAGTTGGATATAAAAAACTCTTTCATATCAATAGTTGGAGAAGAAAATGTAAAACATTCGCAAGCTCACTTGCTTGCTTACTCCTATGATGCAACAGCAAATTTTCAAGCGATGCCTGATTTAGTGCTATCGCCTAGAAATACAGAGGAAGTTGCAGAAATTGTCAAATTCTGTGCAAAAGAACAAATCCCCATTGTTCCGAGAGGATCAGGAACCAATTTGGCGGCAGGTACTGTTCCGTCTCGAGGTGGAGTAGTTCTATTATTTAACAACATGAGCGAAATTTTAGAGTTAGATCAGGAAAACTTAACGATAACCACTCAGCCTGGAGCTATTACACAAGATGTAAGTATATATGTAGAAAAAAATGGCTTATTTTACCCTCCAGATCCAAGCTCAATGAAAATCTCAACGATAGGCGGTAATGTCAGTGAGAATTCGGGGGGATTACGAGGACTTAAATATGGTGTTACTAAAGATTATGTGAAAGCGCTTACTGTTGTTACGCCTAATGGAGATGTGATGAAAATTGGCGGGAAGTTGGCGAAAGACGTTGCGGGATATGATCTATTATCGCTTTTAGTTGGCTCTGAAGGAACGCTTGGAGTTATTACGGAAATCACGTTGAAGTTGATCCCGCTACCTGTTGCTAAGAAAACCGGAATTGCTTATTTCAATTCGTTAGAAGAGGCCGCAAAAACGGTCTCATCAATTATTTCAAATCGAATTATTCCAGTAACACTTGAGTTTATGGACAAGGGAACTATCGGTGCAGTAGAAGACTTTATGAAAATTGGGCTGCCTCGCGAAGCAGAAGCTATGTTGCTGATGGAGCAAGATGGCAGCGAACAGCAAGTTGAGGAAGATATGAAAAAAATGATTGCTATAGCAAAAGAAAATGGAGCAACGTCAGCTATTCTAGCTGCCTCAGAAGAAGAGTCAGAGGTCTTAAAAACAGGAAGAAGAGCTGCATTATCTGCTTTATCTAGAAAACGTCCAACGACTATTTTGGAGGATGCAACGGTTCCACGTTCTGAAATTGCAAAAATGGTCAAAGCGATACAAGAAATTGCGCTGAAATACGATGTTCAAATCAGTACATTCGGTCATGCAGGGGATGGTAATTTACATCCTACTTGTTTGACGGATGTACGAGACAAAGAAGAAATGGAACGAGTTGAAAAAGCTTTAGATGAAATATTTCAAGTAGCTATCGATTTGGGTGGAACCATAACAGGTGAACATGGTGTAGGAGAAATGAAATCACCTTATCTGGAATGGAAACTTGGCGCATCAGGTATGGCTTTGATGCGTAACATCAAGCAATCGATTGATCCTAAAAACATTATGAACCCCGGCAAAATTTTTGCGAAAGAAACAAAGAAGAGGCTGGTGATTCATGGTGGTAACTGAATTGCAGCAACGGATGCAACAATCGTTTAAAGAAAATGTGGATGAAGAGTATTTGATGGATTGTATGCGTTGTGGTTTTTGTTTACCAGCTTGTCCGACATATTTAGTGACGAACAAAGATGAAATCCATTCTCCACGTGGTCGCATTGCATTAATGAAGGGGATGCGTGATGGGGATGTGGTTTGGGACAGTTCAGTTAAAGAGTCATTTGATATGTGTCTTGGCTGTCGAGCCTGTGAGCCAGCCTGTCCTGCAGGAGTACAGTACGGTGTGTTGATTGAAGAAACGCGTGTTGCGATAGAACAAGTAAAACCTCAAACAATAGCAGAAAAAGCAGTTCGAAAATCTACTTTTGATGGTGTGTTTGCAGACCAAAAGAAAATGGCCGGAGCAGTAAAACTTGTTCAGTTTTATCAAAAAAGCGGATTGCAAAAAGCGACAAGAAAAATTGGGTTTTTAAATCTTTTCCCACCTTTTATGAAAGAAATGGAAGGCGTATTGCCAACTATTGAAACGAAGAAAAAAAGAACAGCTGCTTTAAAACCGAAAACGACCACCGTTGCATTCTTTGCTGGATGTTTAATGGATACACTTTTTCAAGAAACTAACCGAAAGACCGTCGAGTTATTAGAATCACTTGGAGCTAATGTCGTAATTCCAAAAGAACAGCAATGTTGTGGTGCTTTGCATGGCCATAGCGGAGAACTAGAAAAAGGATTGCGTAACGCGAGAACGAATATCGATGCATTTGATTCAGACAGCTATGATTTTATCGTCAATAATGCAGGTGGTTGTGGTGCTTTCTTGAGTGAATATGAGAAACACTTACAAGTGGATTCGGCATACGCTGAAAAATCAAAGCGTTTTTCGGAGAAAATGATCGATATTTCTTCACTGTTAGTAAAACTGGGCTTAAACAATCGATTAAAAGAAATTCAAGTTGAGAGCCAAGCGATTGTTACTTATCAGGACTCTTGCCATTTACGTAACGTCAACAAAGTGTTTTTAGAACCTAGGTCTCTATTACAAGATGCGCCAGGTTTTGAATATAAAGAATTGATTGATGCAGAAAGCTGTTGTGGCTCTGCAGGTATTTACAATATACTGCAGCCTGAAATGGCGAAAAAAATACTCGACTTAAAAATGAAAGGAGTGAAAGAGCTGCAACCCGCGAAGGTTGTAACGTCTAATCCGGGCTGCTTGATGCAAATGCAAGTAGGTATTCAGCGCGAAGGGTTAGAAAAAGAGATGCAAGCAGTACACATTGTTGATTTTTTATATGATGCAATTCACAAAAACCAAAACTAGGGGTGAAGAGAATGTTGAAGAAAAAAATGAGCATGGCAGTTATTGGTTTATCAACGGCATTAGTATTAGGGGCGTGTGGTTCAAACGAAGCAGAAAGCGGTGGAGAATCTGACAAGGAAGAATATGATCTGAAAATGTCAGTAACAGTTTCGGAGTCTTCAACTTGGTACGAGGCTGCCGAAAAGCTTAAAGAAGATCTTGCTGAAGAATCAGATGGACGCATTAATCTTGAGCTGTTTGGGAATGAGCAGTTATCAGGTGGTGATTCTGGTAAAGCAGTAGAAAGTTTGGCAAAAGGCTCGATTGATTTAACATTTAACTCGACGATTATTTACTCAATCTTAGATGAACGTTTCGGTGTAGCGAGTGCGCCATTCTTATTTACAGGAGTAGATGAAGTAGATCCTGTATTTGCTGGAGAAGGCGGAGAGATGTTTAAAGAAATTCTTGCAGAAAAAGGTGTTCAAGCACTTGGCTACGGTCAAAATGGTTTCCGCCAACTAACAAACAGTAAAAAGGAAATCAAAAACCCAGAAGATTTAAAAGGGTTAAAAATTCGTATTCCTGGTATCACAATGTATACAGATCTATACCGAGAATTGGGAACAGATCCACAAACGATGACTTTCTCTGAAGTATTTACAGCGCTTCAACAAGGAACAATCGATGGACAAGAAAATCCGATCGATGTTATCTCGTCTTCTAAATTACAAGAAGTTCAGGACTACATGACGCTTTGGAACTATTCATATGACCCACTGGTACTTGGGATGAATAAAAAACTCTACGATTCAATGAGTGAAGAAGACCAAGAATTGTTTGATCGTTTAGGTAAAGAAGCTGCTGAATATCAAGTTAAGATTGCTCGTGAAAAAGAAGAAACGCAAATTGCAGAACTTGAAGCTGCTGGCATGCAAATTTACACACCAACAGAAGATGAAATTGCTCAATTTAAAGAAGCAGCAAGTCCAATCTATGATAAATACACAGATATCTGGGGTGCAGATTTACTAAAAGCATTCCAAGGTGAGTAAGACAGGGATTCTATGAATTTATGACAGTGCAGGGCTTCTTTTACTTCAAATAAAGAGGCCCTGCTACTCGTTATAAAGCTAAGGTACGGGGAGGCTACTCTATTGAAAATCTTAAATTATGTTGAAGAAGGCATTTTATTCCTCACCTTTTTAACCATGACCATAATTGCATTCTCAAATATTGTTTCACGAAACATAGCAAGTATATCTCTTTCGTTTACGGAAGAAATTACGATTAACTTGTTTGTCTTACTCACTTTTGTTGGAACTGCTGTAGGTGTTCGTCGTTTTGGACATCTTGGATTTACGCTGATTTTTGATCATATGAACCCATTGTTTAGAAAAGTTTTTATTGTCTTTTCTTCATCAATGAGTTTGATCTTATTTGGTGTCTTGCTTTGGTATGGCCTTCAAATGGTATCGTTCCAAATGGATATAGGTCAAAAAACTCCTTCTTTAGGTTGGCCTCAATGGATTCTATCTTCTGCACTCCCAATTGGTGCTTTCCTTTGTGTGGTAAGGACGATTCAAGTATTTATAGAAGAGATGAAATTAGAGATGCATTCGCACAGTAAAGGAGATGAGACATTGTGATTGCTTTAGTATTATTTGGGCTATTCTTCTTACTTGTATTTTTGCGAGTGCCAATTGCAATATCTCTGGGTGTTTCTTCGATTATTGTGCTCGTCTCCTCAAGCGGTATTTTCGGCTTAGAGATGGTCACAGACATTATGTATACAAGCGTCGCCAAATTTACATTGCTTGCGATTCCGTTTTTTATTTTAGCGGGCGTCATTATGGAACACGTCGGAATTTCTAAGCGACTTATTGATTTTGCCCAAACTTTAGTAGGGCACCGAAAAAGCGGTATTGTTCTAGTCACGGTTATTGTCGCTGTCTTTTTTGCAGCAATTTCAGGGTCTGGTCCAGCAACGGTAGCAGCAATCGGAGGAATCTTGATTCCCTCGATGATCAAAAATGGTTATAAAAAGGAAACTGCTGGAGCACTAGTTGCAAGTTCTGGTGCGATAGGAATCGTTATTCCACCGAGTATTGCATTTATTGTCTTTGCAGTTGTAGCTGGAGATCAAATCCCTGTAACAATTAATCGGTTATTTATGGCAGGTGTTGTTCCAGGCATTTTAATGGGAGCTGCCTTCGTCGTCGCAGCATTGATCGTACGGTCCCGGCAAGAAAAACGTGGAGAGTTTATTTTGCCAGAAGGCGTAGAAATTCGAAAAGCAACAGGGAAAGAGCGCTGGGATGCTTTTATTGGTGCACTACCTGGACTGATGATTCCGGTTATTATTTTAGGTGGTATTTATGGAGGCTTCTTCACACCGACAGAAGCAGCGGTAGTTGCAGTTGTTTACGGCTTGCTCGTTGGTATGTTTATTAATCGACAAGATACATTTAAAAAGATGTATCGAATCTTTATTGAAGCAGCTGTACAGACAGCGGTCGTCATGATTATTGTAAGTGCAGCATCTGTCTTTGCTTACATCATTACGACTGAGCAAATTGCCCGAGATATATCAGAAGGTATTTTAGGTTTAACTAGCAATCCGATACTTATCTTATTGCTAATCAACGTAGTTTTGTTAATAGCAGGTGCTTTTATCGATGCCATTTCTGCTTATTATATTTTTGTTCCGATTTTATTGCCAATTATTATCTTTTTAGAAGTTGATCCGACCGTTTTTGGTGTCATTATGACAGTTAACTTAGCAATTGGTTTATTTACACCTCCTGTAGGGTTGAATCTTTATGTTGCTGCTGGAATTTCGCAGACGAGCATTGTCGAGATATCGCGAGGAGTTTTACCATTCATCATTGCTGCGGTTATTGTATTGATGCTCGTTACATATATACCGCAAATTTCAACATTCTTACCAGACTTACTAAATGTAAAATAGGGGGATAACGATAAATGAAAATGCAAAATGAGGTAGCTATTATAACAGGTGCAGCAAGTGGGATTGGACAAGCAGTAGCGATCGAAATGGCAAAAGAAGGGGCTCGTGTTGTTTTAGTAGATTTAAATTCCTGCGAGAAAACAATTGCCTTACTAGATGGAGCGGAGTATTTGGAATGTCTAGGAGATATTAGAGATGCTGATTTTGTTAAAGCAGTGATCAATCGAACTATCGAGAAATACCATGAAATTCACGTGTTAGTTAATAATGCAGGTACCTGTAGTCGTTTAGATTTAGAAGATATGACGATTGAAATGTGGAATCGGGATATGGATACAAATTTAAAAGCGACATTCCTGTTTACACAAGCAGTTGTTTATCCTCATATGAAAGAAGGAGGATATGGACGCATAATCAACATTAGTTCAGTATCAGGGCTTAACGGTGGCGTTGTTTCAGGCGGTGAGAAAAATGGCCGTTCAGGTCCAGCCTATTCAGCATCCAAAGGCGGAGTGATCGCTTTAACAAAATGGGTAGCAAAAGAAGTTGGCAAATACGGAATTACGTGTAATTCTGTAGCGCCAGGAGCAACGTTAACGGGTATTACCGCAGGAGTGCCATATGATACGAGTCAACAAGTAATCGATCGCATGGGAGAGTCGCGTGATATTGCGAACGCAGTCATGTATTTTGCTACAAAAGAGGCGAGCTATACAACTTCACAAGTACTTAAAGTTGATGGAGGGATTAGCATTGGATAATCTTCGAATCCAAGCTGTCTTTGATGAGGCATCTCATCGAATTGCAGGTAGATTCATGAAAGATGTCGATTTGTTTGAAGGAATCAAAGAGGTCTGTCGGTATTACGATGTGGAATCTGCTCATTTTCAATGTTTTGGATCACTACAATATGCAACGTTTGTCCAAATGGAGCGTGGAGATGAAGAAGGTTCTGTTCGCTACTCTGAGAAAATTCAATCCACATCTCCAGTTGAACTATTATCTGGATCTGGATTTGTAGGCTATGGAGAAGATGGGGAACTTGATGTTCATTTTCATGGAATGATGATTGACTGCGATCGACAAATTAATGGCGGACATTTCTTGAATGGGGAAAATCCGGTAGCAGTTACGGTAGAGTATGTAATCTTTCCAATTAATGGAGTAGGTATGCAACGCGGAGTAGATCCTCACTGGGGCTTGCCTGTATTTCAATTTTCAAAAAGGAGTGTCTTATAAATGGAAACAATAGGCCAGTTAGCGGTAAAGTCGGCACATGCATACCCGGAAAAAATAGCAGTAAAAGATGATCATCGTTCATTAACGTATAAAGAGTTTTTAGCTCGTGCAAATGCATTGGCTGCATATTTTCATGCATCTGGATATAAAAAAGGAGACCGAATCGGTATTTTAATGTCTAATCGCATCGAACATATCGAATTAGACATTGCTGTTTCACTGGCTGGACTTATTAAAGTCCCGTTAAATTACCGGTTGCATCCAAAAGAACTAAAGTACATGATTCATGATTCTGATCTTAGCTTGTTAATCGGTGAAAAAGAACTGTTGGATACAATCGAAACGAGCATTCCACTTTTATATATGGGTGTAGATTTTGAAGAAACCATTGCTCAGTATGAAGGTCAGTCGTTTACTGAACAAGTGGCAGAAGATGACTTGTTTGCGATTATGTATACATCAGGTACGACAGGTAATCCAAAAGGGGTGATGTTATCACATCGCAATATTATTGCAGGGGCATTATCGTTAGCTCAAGTTTGCGAAGTCGATTATAAAGACGTAATAGGCCATGTTGCACCGCTAACTCACGGCGCAAACTTTTTAAGTCATGTAGCTTGGCTCTACGGTTTGACTCAAGTGGTTTATAACAAATTTGAGCCAGAAGAATTTTTAGATGGACTTGTCGAGGACAAAATCTCAGTCTTGTTTTTAGTACCTACCATGGTCAATTTAATGATCCAACATCCTAATTTTGATGCTTCAAAATTAGCTACAGTAAAATCGATTAATATGGCAGGATCGCCAATAGCTGCAAGTAAACTTCAAGAAGCTTTAGATAAAGCTGGGAATATTTTTGTAGAGACATATGGACAAGTAGAAGCGCCTATGTGCATTACGATGATGCCACGAAATGAAATTCATAAACGTCTAGATTCATGTGGTCGGATTGGCGTCTTTGTCGACGTGAAAATTGTAGACGATGAAAACAACGAAGTACCGCATGGCGAAGTTGGTGAAATTATTGCCAAAGGTTCACTTGTTATGCGCGGTTATTGGAATAATGAGAAGGCAACAAGCGAGACGTTAAGAGACGGATGGTTGCATACAGGAGATCTCGGAAGACGCGATGAATCAGGATACGTGTATATTGTTGATCGTAAAAAAGATGTCATCATTTCAGGTGGAGTCAATATTTATCCGCGCGAAGTAGAAGAAGTCTTGAATTTACATACGGGGGTAAAAGAAACCTGTGTCATTGGAGTTCCTGACGATAAATGGGGAGAAAACGTCGTTGCGTTTGTTGTCCCAAATGGACGAGAAGAAGTAACGGTTGAGAGTTTAATCGATTTATGTAAAGAAAATTTAGCAAGCTTCAAAAAGCCTAAAGAACTATTTATTGTTGAAGAATTGCCGAAAAGTTCTTATGGGAAAATTTTGAAACGTGAAATGAAAACAAAACATACGGAGGTGATCCAATGACGAATGTTTATGTACATGGTATTGGCATGACGAAGTTTGGTACATTAACGTCTTCATTGAAAGAATTACTATTAGAGGCAAGCGCTGAAGCTTTGATCGATGCTGGCCGTCCAAAAATAGATGCTGTATTTGTTGGTAACTTTATGGGGGGCAGTATTGCCAATCAAGAAATTTTAGGAGCTATTGTTGCAAATGAATTAGGTCTTGGCTATATTCCTTCAACAAAAGTCGAAGGTGCATGCGCTTCAGGAGGAATCGCTTTTCGTCAAGGGTTATTAGGTATCATGAGTGGAGAATACGAAACGGTATTAGTAGCCGGTGTTGAAAAGATGAAGCATGCTACTACGCCAGATGTTACGCAAGCAATCAATGCTGCAATGGATACGACGACCAATGAAAAACATGCAGGACTAACATTCCCAGGTTTCTTCGGCGTTTTAGCAAACCGATATTTCCATGAGACGGGTGCAACCAAAGAGCATTTGGCACGCGTGGCATTAAAAAATCGTCAAAATGCGGTAAATAATCCGCTCGCTCAATTCGCTAAGCCGACAACACTGGAAGAAATAATGAATGCACGTATGATTACAGATCCACTCGGTTTGTTCGATTGTTCACCAATGACCGATGGTGCATCTGCTATTGTCATTTCACGTAAAAAATCTCCGATATATGTGAAAGCATCGTCGCAAGTGTCGGGACCTACTAAAATGCAAGACGCTTCTAACTTATTATCACTACCAGCGATTGGCGAATCAGGGCGTCTTGCTTACGAAAAAGCAGGTGTAGGGCCAGAGGATATTGATGTAGTAGAAATTCATGACTGCTTCTCGATGACTGAAATCATCGCTACAGAAGAACTTGGATTTTTTAATCCATTAGAAGGGTGGAAAGCGATAGAAGAAGGGCGCACACAAGTAACGGGGGATAAGCCTGTAAACACAAGTGGTGGGTTATTATCTCGTGGTCATCCAATTGGCGCAACGGGAATCGCACAAATTTATCAATTGGTCCGTCAATTGCGAGGAAATGCAGCCAATCAACTAGAGAAAACGCCTCGACTCGCTTTGGCACAAAATTTAGGTGGCACAGGTTCGTACTCAACTGTCCACATACTAGAAAGGGTGTAAGAATGAAAATTTACTCTTGCTGTGACAAAGAATCTATTACGAAAAAGTATTTTTGTTCAGAATGTGGGAAAAACGAATTTGAAGAAAGAGAAGTGTCTGATTCAGGTACTGTCTACAGCTTTACGAAAATTCATATAGCTCCAGCGGAATTTGCGGACATCGCACCCTATAATGTGGTGCTAGTCGATTTAGATGAAGCTGATGCCAAAGTTACTACGCGGATTGAAGAAGATGTGAAAATTGGTGACAAAGTAAGCTTAGACCGAATAGAAAAGGATGCTTATATTTACAAGCGGGTTTCTTAATAAGGCAATGAAAAAAGCTTCCAACCGGTGAAATTTCACTGGTTGGAAGCTTTTTTTATGCAATTAAATTCGCGCCATTCCTCTAAATCCTCTAGCTCCGTAATACGAGTCTGCCCCATTATGGTATAAGAAAACTTGACCATAGCGGAAATCGCAGAACAAAGCACCACCACGATCTCGTACTTCTGCTGGTGTTAACACCCAACTCGATGTTTTCGAATCGAAAGTGCCAAGCTTTTGCAATGCGCGATACTGCTCTTCTGTTAGAATTTCGATCCCCATTTCAGCAGCCATAGTCATCGCATTATTATCGGGTTTGTTTTTCTTTCGTGCGTCGAGTGCTTTCTGGTCGTAACAAATGCTTCTCCGACCACTTGGGCTTTCTGCTGAACAATCATAAAAAATATATTCATCGTTCTCTTGATCGAAATTCACGACGTCTGGTTCGCCACCTGTCCGTTCCATTTCAAAAAGTGACCATAATTTGTACGGATGAGCTTCTAGCTTTTGCTGAATAGGTTCCCACTCAAGTGAGTCATGGCGTTCCATATTTTGTTCGAAGCGCTCTTTCAAACTAGTTAACAATTCTCCATATTGCTCTGTAGATAAAGCTTTTTTCTTCGTCATTTGATTAGCCTCCTTCTTCGATAATAAATACTCAGAATAATCTTACTTAATTGTGCACGGATAAAAGAATTTTAGCAAATAGATTTTAACGAAAGAGAGGTTACAAGTTTCTCGTATTTTTAAAAGACAGCCCTTGACTTTCAATTGATAACGATTATCATTATTAATTAGAAACAAATGATGAAAGAGGGATATCCATGAAAAAAGCTCCATTTTTACTATCTTCCATATTACTAAGCGCCGCATTAGCGGGTTGTGCAGAAAAAGAAGCAAGTACACAACCTGAAGAAGCTGCTGAAACGATAGATTTGCAAACTGAAGTAGATGCCTATAAAGAATTTGCAATCGAGCAAATGAATGAATTTGTATTAGAAACTGAGAAGTTCACAGAAGCTGTAAAGAGTGGCGATGTTGAAGAAGCGAAAGCTATTTACCCTCTTGCACGTATGTATTTCGAACGTTCAGAACCAATTGCGGAAAGCTTTGGTGACTTAGACCCGCGTATCGATGCACGTCTAGCAGACGTAAAAGAAGCAGGGCAAGGAGAAGAAGAGTGGTCGGGTTATCATAAAATTGAGTACGGTCTTTGGGTTGAAAATACAACACAAGGTTATGAAGAAATAGCGGACCAATTATTGATAGATACAAAAGAATTAAGAGCGCGTGTTGAAACGGTAGACGTTACACCCGACTTGATGATGACAGGTGCAGTTGACTTGTTAAATGAAGTTTCTACTTCAAAAATCACCGGTGAAGAGGAAATTTTTTCTCATACTGATTTATACGACTTCCAAGCAAACGTTGAAGGAGCAGAAAAAATCTTCCGTATTCTAGAACCAGAAATCACAGCTAAAGACGAAACATTAACAGAAATTCTTGAAACTAAATTCGATGCCTTATACACTTTGCTAGATAACTACAGAGTAGGTGAAAATGGCTTTGTATCCTATGAAGAATTAACTGCAGAAGATACGAAAAAATTGGCGACTGCAGTAAATCAGTTAGGCGAACCGCTTAGTCAAATGGGAATCATAATGGAGTGAATAAAATGACCTCAACAGATGAGAAATGGCTAGAAAAGAAAATATCTAGACGGTCCATGCTAAAAATTACGGGCGCTGGAGCAGCTGGAGTTGCTGTTCTTGCTTCGGGTATGGGCGGAGTCGCAAAAGCATTTGGATTTGATATTCTTGACGACGATCATAAAGCCGAAAACAAAGTGATGTTTTACGGAAAGCATCAACCAGGTATCACGACAGCGACAACTTCTCACGTTTACTTTGCTTCTTTAAATGTGCTCGTTGAATCACAAAGTGAGCTGCAAGACTTGTTTAAAACGTGGACGCCTTTAACTGTACGTTTGATGAACGGTGAGCAACTTGAAGAAGTTTCTCAAGGAGTATTTATGCCACCGAAAGATACTGGTGAATCATCAGGATTAGATGCTTCAAACTTAACGGTGACATTTGGAGTCGGACCTTCACTGTTTAGCAATAAAAAACTTGGATTAAGCGGTAAAAAGCCTTCAGAACTAAACGAGTTACCGCATTTTCCACAAGATCAGATCGATGAGAAATATTCTGGTGGAGATATATGCATACAAGCTTGTGCAGATGATCCACAAGTTGCTTTTCATGCGGTGCGCAATTTAGTACGTGCAGCATCAGGGAAAGTGTCATTAAAGTGGACACAAACAGGATTTACATCGACGCCTAAAGTAAAAGATAAAAAAGAAACACCTCGAAATTTATTTGCTTTTAAAGACGGAACAGTTAATCCAGACACAAAAAGTGCTTCAGACATGAAAGAAGTTGTTTGGGTGCAACCAGATGAGTCGAAAAGCTGGATGACCAATGGAACGTATTTAGTTGTCCGTAAAATTCAAATGCACTTAGAAACATGGGATCGCACTTCACTACAAGGACAAGAAGCAACTTTTGGTAGACATCGTGACAGCGGCGCACCAATCGGCAAGAAAAATGAATTTGATGAGGTAGATTTGGAGTCGAGAGATGCGACGGGTAATCCTCACATTCCAGTTGATTCACATATTGCCTTAGCACGAAAAGTAAAAGATCAGATTATGAGAAGAGGATTTTCTTATTCAAGCGGCTTGGTCGATGAAACAGGTTCATATGATGCCGGTTTATTATTTATTTCGTTCCAAAAAGATCCACAGCAATTTATCAATATCCAAAATGCAATGGGCCGTGTTGATAAGCTAAACGAATACATTACCCACCGAGGTAGCGGCGTTTTTGCTTGCTTCCCAGGGGTTCAAAAAGGGAGCTATATAGGTGAGAAACTTTTTAACACATATTAAAATTTTACTTCTTGTGCTCAGCTTATTAGTAGTACCTGCTCATACCTTCGCTTCTACTGAACAATCTTTTGGCTCTTTCTATGTATCAATTACAGATGCTATTATGAGCACACAAAATGGTAATGACTCTAATGCCGTAGATGCGATTGAAGAGTTTCAAACAGAATGGCAACAACTCAATGTTACGGAAGGGACAGAATCAGAAGCAGTTACAGAAGCTCTAAAAAATGCTTCTGACGCACCGTCTAGTAATGAGCGTTTAGCTGCTTTAACCGTATTATCAAAAGCACTGACTGCTTATGAAAAAGCCGAGAACCCTGTGGATGAAGAAGCAGGGCGTAAAGAATTTTTGCAAGCGATGGAACCTTTTGTTGCTGATTTGAAAGAGGCAGTTGAGACTGGCGATCAACAGGAAATTCAAGAAGCCTATTCTATTTTCCTTGCAGGTTGGGGGAAAAACGAGCGCGTTGTCCAAGCACAAAGTATCGCAGCGTATGGTCAAATCGAAACGCAAATGTCGTTTATGCGAATCGCTTTAGCAAATGACGATTTTGACGTTACCGCATTTAGTGAACAAACTACAGCAGTCGAACAAACCATTCAAGACTTTGGTTCAGGAAATATAAAAGAAGCTAAAACAACAAACGACTACTCGCTTGCGACCTTAGTAGGTTTGTTGGATGACAGCGAAAATGCAATTCAAAAAGAAAAATACACACAAGCCGGGGACACGTTGAAAAAGTTCATCACCATTTGGCCATCAGTTGAGGGAGATGTGCGAACAAAAAATGCGAGCTTGTACAGCGAAATTGAAGCAGAGTTACCGCTTCTTGTAAGTGAGTTAACACGTGAAAATGTCAAAGCAGATGCTGTTAGCGAAAAACTAGAATCATTCAAACAACAAATTAATTTTATTCAACAAGATACTGAATATAGCTTTTGGGACTCTGCGTTGATTTTACTGCGTGAAGGATTGGAAGCCTTGCTGATTATTTCAGCATTAGTTGCATTTTTGAAAAAAGCTGGGCAACAACATATGCAGCATTATATTTACGGAGGCGCAGCAGCAGGAATTGGCGTTAGCATCATCGCTGCGATTTTAATGTCGACATGGTTTCAATCGGGAACGATTGATGCGAGTCGTGAAGTGTTGGAAGGTTACGTAGGTCTTCTAGCTGCAGCCATGATGCTTGGAGTCGGTGTATGGCTACATAGTAAATCAACCGTCACCGCATGGAATCAATACATTTCAAAACAAATGAACCAGGCGTTATCCAATCAAAGTGTATGGGCAATGGCGTTACTTAGCTTCTTAACAGTATTTAGAGAAGGCGCAGAAACTGTTGTTTTCTATATGGGAATTGCACCAAAAATGTCGACAGCCGATTTTAGTTTAGGAATCGCTTTAGCTTTACTAATTCTCGTCGTAGCGGCCTTCTTTTTTGCTAAAGTGAGCAAAAAACTGCCTATGCATTACTTCTTTGGTGTCGCAACGGTATTTATCTATTTGCTAGCGTTTAAAATCATCGGGGCAAGTATTCACACTTTGCAATTAACCAATGTGTTGCCAACGCATATTATTGCGGATTTACCGGTCATTAACGTTATTGGGTTTTACCCATCAGTGGAAACTTTAAGTGCGCAATTCTTCTTATTAGTTCTTATAGCGGCCACGATCATTTATAAAAAGAAGCAATCTAGTACTAGTCATGTGGTAGTAGAAGGTTAAATACAAATGGAATTCCTTTGGGGATTCCATTTTTTATATTCTTTCACGTTTTTAGCTGGATTAAATTGGGTACTAATTTGTAATGAGTAAATCGATGTATGGAAGAGAATTAAACAAGAGGAGGAGTCTTATGTTCAGGTCTGCTCAAGATGTGCTTACAAATTACCAGAAAGCTGTTTATGAAAAAGATGTAGATAAATTTCTTTTGAGCTATGCAGAAGAGATTCATATCTTTGATTGCTGGGGAAAATGGGAATATAACGGAATAGCTGCATGGAAAAAAGTCGTAGTTGAATGGTTTAGTGGATTAGAAGAAGAAATGCTGCTGAAAGTCGAATTTTATGATGATTTTGTAGAAGAAAGCGGAGATCTAGCGTTTGCGCACAGTGCGGTTAGCTACACTGCCGTAGATATGACGGGGAAAGAGGTAAGAAGTATGAAAAATCGTTTCACGTTTGTTATGAAAAAAAAACAAGACTCATGGAAAATTATTCATGAACATTCATCACTACCTATAAATCCGGAAAATGAACAAGCGATTTTCGGTTGATTTTCAAGAAGAAAACCCACTAAAGAAAAAGCTATTCTTCAGTGGGTTTTTGCTTGTTATTCTTTTTCAGTTAAGAACGTAATAATCAAGAACATCAGGAACGCCAGCAATAGTATGCTGCCGCCTACGATGAAAAAGACTGTTACAAAAGTTTCATTCCAATTGAATGGATTTAAGTTATATATCCACATGCCACTAGTTAAAGTAAGAGCACCTACCATCGCAAGTATACTATGTATAGCGACTAGCTTTTTGAAGCGGATTGTATAAACACGGTAGAATATGCCCCAGGCAAACACCGAAAGCCAGCCTACAAGCAAAATATGTGCGTGCACTGGGCGTAACCCATAATCCATTTCGCCAGCCATTTTAGAACCTAGAAACGTACCAAACAATCCAAAAACGGCTGAAAACTGTATTAAACGAAGACTCCATTTTTTCTCCATAGTAAAACCTCCAACTTATATTTTCGGGTCGTGACAATACGAGAAAGCTTTTATTGTAGCTACCTACAATTATATCATTGATCATTGCTCTAGTTTTATGAACAATTGACAAATTAATGGTTTTTTTACTTACTTTGTAACATCGAATTCAATAATTTGTTCATCTGAGAGTGTTTCATAACTATTAATATCTCTAGACTCACTTAATACAACTCGGATTTTCTCTACTTTAGAAGGATCGGTTTTAATTACAACGCCAACCTCACCATCTTTGCTAACAGGACCATAGTAATCACTATCTTGAGCTTCATCGTAATCTATAAAATCTTTCCAATCATAGGCGATGTCAAACTTCTCTTGTTTACCTTCTGCGAATAAAACAACTTCATTTATGCCAGTAAAAGCAACATCTTGTTCGATCGTATTTTCTGCGGTAAACTTAATGTAAAAATAATAAAACTCATCATCTATTGGTTCGTCTGTATACATATTGTTAATATCGAATTGTTGATCTTCTGATACATTTATTGCCTTTTTAAACGACAATTCTTCCAATGTTATATTTATTGGATTTGCATCATACGTTTTATTCTCGGCGATAATTGAAACGACTTCAAAAGTTTGTTCCGGTTGTTCTACTGACGTTTCCTCGTTTGTAACCTCGGTATCTTCTTCACCAAACAAATCTTCTAATTGTGAGATGTTAGCGAAAAGTGCTTCTTCTAAATTTTCGTCGTTAACTATTTTAAATAGGCCATCTTCATCTTTTTCTAAGTTGAACTCAACTGTTCTAGTGACAAGGTCAGCGTCTTCAGCTGTAATATACTTTAGCATAATTTTTTCAGCCATTTCTTCAAGTGCTTTCTCAGTTTCAGGAGTTTCTTCTTCAAATGCATTCGCAAATGCTAGTGGCATAATTTCAGCCATAGTACTCGTCATTACAAGCCCCATATCAAGTGACGTGATTTCAGCTTTTACTACAGCTTTGTCTTCATCAACAGAAACTTCTTCGGGTTTCTTAAATTCATATTTCTTAGAAATGCTTTTAATCATCTTTATTGCAAGTTCTTCTTCTTTTTCGCTAATGTCTTCTTGAACGGTGCTTAGGCTATCGGTTCCACCTTGAACAAACTCTCCTGCTTTTTCGAAGTTATTGTTTTGTATTGCCGATAAAAAATCATCAACTGTCGAGCTTGGATTTTCAGCTCCACAGGCAGATAAAAAGGCCAAAATTATTGCACTGAACAATAACGGGGCTAATATATTTTTGTTAGTCATATGTATTACTTCCTCTCAGCGTAATTAATTGCAAATACAATAAATGTTATCACTTACTGGCTTATATTGTAAGAGTCAATAAAAAGAAAGTTAGTTAATGTAAATTTTATTGAAAGAAAGAAAAAAAAAGACTCTCCCAAGTCCAATTGGACAATAGAAAAGTCATAATGGATTTACAATTTTATCGTAATTCTTTTCGTTAATAATCTTATC